>JAYZCA010000349.1:0-3456 GCA_036339235.1 Candidatus Latescibacterota bacterium
GTGGTCTCCCTGTATTTCGATTACTCCGCCTTTGACGGTGCCACCCGTGCCGCACTTCTGCTTGAGGCGGGTAGCGAGTTCCTTGAGCTCCTGGCCCCCGAGTGGGACCCCGGTGATGACGGTTACGCCCTTGCCTTTACGACCCTTCGTCTCCTTTGCGACTCTGACGACACCGTCTCCCTTCGGGGGGCTGCTTCCCCTGCCGCAGGAGCACTGTGGGGTCGGTTTCCCGCAGTTAGGGCACATGCGACCGCGGTCGGTGGAGTACACCAGACCGCTGTTTCCACGCCTTCTTGCTGCCATGTTAGAAATCCCGTTAGTTGTCGAGTGTATACTCGCCGCCGCGTCCGGGTCGCCGTTTCGATCCAGGACCCAACACATTACCAACAGGGGGCACGCTTGCAGATCCTGGTAGATGCCGACGCCTGCCCCCGGGCGGCGGCCCGTCCGCTTTCGCCCGCGATACGCAGGCCTTCGCCGACGAACTCAATCGCTTTTTGCATCCCATGTCAGGTGGAACCGCAGGAGAGTGTCAGGACACTTCCTCCGGCATGATCAATCCCTCGGGGTTCCGCACGCCGTAGTTCTCGGGCAAATCCCGCCAGTCGACGCCGGTCCGCCCATTCCAGTCCCACATGACCTCGCCGTTCAATAGCGTCAGCTCGCAGCGCAGTCTCTGTGTCGCGGGCAGACGACCGCCGTGGACATCGAGGAGGGCGAAATCCCCTTCGATCACGTTAAGGGCGGTCACGTCGGCCACAGCCCCCACCGACAGGTGGCCGAGCTCGGGATGGCCGATTTCGTTGGCCGGGTTGATCGTCGACTCGCGCACGATCTCTTCCAGGGGCAGCCCGAGGGCGAGGAACTTTGACATAACGTTGGTCATGTCCTGCATCTCGTCGTTCATGCACAGGGTGTGCAGATCGGTGGAGATCGAATCCGGGTAGAAGCCCTGTTCAATGCTTGGGCCCGCATTGCGCCAGCAGAAGCTCCCTCCGCCGTGGCCGACGTCAAAGATGATGCCGCGCTCGCGCGCCGTGTAGAGGTATTTCAGCAGCTTGCCGTCCGGGCCCACCCAAGGCACGTCTCCCAGATACATGTGGGTGGTGATATCGCCGGGCCCCATGCGCTCGGTGACCAGTTCGTAGTAGGGGCGCTCCTTCGGAAACAGACCGAAGTCGACCATCGACGGTTTTCCGAGACGCCGGCCGGCTTCGAGCATGCGATCGACCGAGATCCACTCAGGTCCGCGAAAGTGGGCGGTCTTCATGCCGACGATGACATCGGCGTGCTCCTCGCCGACGGCGACGGCGCGATCGACGTCCATGTCGGCCGTGTTCTGCTCGACGTCGTTGGTGGCCATGCCCATGCCGACGATGTTGAGGAAGGCGAACTTGCGGGTGTGGAAGCGGTCGATAACGCGCAGACGAAAATCCTCGAACAACCGCCAGCCTGCCGAGCCGGTGTCCACCATCGTGGTCACCCCGCTGCGAAAGCTGAAGCCATCCGGCAGGATGCTGTTGTCACCGGCCCAGGCGTTGCGGAATCCCGTGGTGGCGAACATGTGGGTGTGGATGTCTACCAGGCCGGGCATGATGTAGAGGCCGGTGACGTCGATCACCTCAGCCGCCTCTGCGGCCGGAATCTCGGCATCGACGGCCGCGATCCGGCCGGCGTCGATGCCGATGTCGCGCGCGGCGTCGATCGCGTTCTTCGGGTCGATCAGGTGGCCGCCTTTGAGCAGCAGACTGTAGGGCATGGCAGACTCCATTCGATTTGGCAATACGGTGAAATGCGTTTCCAAGTCGGAGAAGGTGCACGGCGGGTACGCGCCCGTCGCTGACGGAGGGCGCCGGTCTTCGTAGCGGTCCCGCCCTTAGCGGACGAGGACGTTCAAATCCGTGCTATCGGCCTTCAGCTGGACATGGCGCTCCAGCACGAACGCGGTGCAGTTGATCCACGGGGATGTAACCAAAGCTCAACGAAGCTGGCACAACCCGGTGATTGGGTCCCTCCCCTGTCTTCCTGCCGGACGACCGTGCGGCAGACCAGCTCGATCGAGGACGAGGGTACAGACCGAGTCGTCGCCCACTTCAAGGAGGAGCCTCCTGGAACACCTGCGAGGCGAATTCGCGCAGGTACCCGTGCCATATGGGCCAGCTGTGATCACCCTCGGTGATGTGGGCCACGTGCCGCACACCGAGGGTGTTCATCTTTTCAATGAAGCGCATGTTCAGCTCGTATAAGAAGTCGTCGCGCCCGCAGCCGATCCACAGCAGCGACAGGTCTGCGTTCAGGCGCTCGCCGTCCAGCAGCGGATCGTGGAACGGCTCGAACACGGCGGAGCTAAAGGCGCCGACCCAACCGAACACGTCCGAGCGACCCAGACCGTAGGCGAGGGTTTGACCGCCTCCCATCGACAACCCGGCAACGGCGCGCGACGCGGATTCGGCGCGAGTCCGGTAAGAGTTATCGATGAGGTCGACCAGTTCCTCCACCACATACGGCTGCAGACGAGGCGTCACGCGTCCGAACCAGTCCGGCCATTCGCCGTCGCCATCCCCCTCCTGCGGTGGGGCGTACCCGAAGGGCATGACGGCGACCATCGGACGGGCGGAGCCGTCGGCGATCAGATTGTCGAGGATGACATCAACCCGGCCGGAGACGCGCCAGGAGTCTTCCGTGTCGGAGTAGCCGTGCAGCAGGTAGAGCACCGGGAAGCGGGCGATAGCGTCCTCGTCGTATCCCGGCGGTGTGTACACCTGGTACCCCCGTAGGTCACCCAGCGTCGAGGAGCGATGGCGATGGATGTGTACGGTGCCGCGTGGCACGTCGCGTTCTTCGTAGAAGGCCGGCTCGTCTCCCGGGACGACGACGACACTGGTCGACGGAGTGAGACCGAGGTGAATCCACCGATTCTGCGGGTCGATCGTACGAACGCCGTTGACTTCGAAGCTGTAGAAGTGGATGCCGGCGGCGAAGGGGCCGACGGTGACACTCCAGAGGCCGGATGTGTCCCGTAAAGCGGCGAAAGGTTCCTCCTGCAACTTCGTTTTCACTTTGACGGAGTCTGCCTCCGGCGCCTGCAGAGCGAAGGTGATGCTGCGATCCCCGTGGACGAGCGGAGACAGGGCGGGTGACATCATCTGCGCCAGGCCAGTCGAGGCAGCAGCGAAAGGAGCAGGATGGTAAGGGAATTACGCACGGTACAAACTCCTTCTAGGTCGCGTTGTCATCTTCCACCAGCCCAAGTGGTCGCACGTCACCTGCAAAGCCAGAGGGCGTCCTTACAAGATAGCTTGGAGCGACCCCTGCCGCCAGAAGAACTCGGTTTTCCCCGATCATACCTCGTCCTCGCGCCTGGCCGCCTCGGACTCTGGCTGCCAACGCCAGAGCGCAAGCAGATCGTGCCGGCCCCGCTAGTCGAAGAAACCAGCATCGAGCCCGCCGCCGCCG
>JAYZCA010000350.1:0-24826 GCA_036339235.1 Candidatus Latescibacterota bacterium
GATGACGCAGTGGATGTTAAGTTTCTCTCACTGGAAAAAAGCTTAGATGACTGGACTACCTCATCTTCCGATGTCGTGCCAACCGCTCGTCAGTGCGTCGCCGGGCTGCCTCGCAACACTCAGGTCTCCGATCGCAAAAGGATGCCAAGGCCCCCGATGGCGCGCCCCAACTCGGCACCTGGGTTACCAGAAGGTTACCAGAGACCCCGATCTTGCCTATCTTCGCCCCCACCATGGAAGAGCTCGCAACCGAAAACCCCAACCGCTCCCTGACCCAGGACCAGATCGACACCTTCCGGCGCGACGGCTTCGTCGTCATCGGCAAGCTGCTGGAAGACAGCGAGATAGAGTCTCTGCGGCAGGAGTATGACCGCCTCTTCGACGAGGCCCGCGACGGCGACCGCTACCGCAATCTGTCTGCCGATGGCGGGACAGCCCAGCGCCACGACGAGGGTGCCGAAGAAGAGATGCTGCAGATCATGCAGATGTGCGAGCGCAGCATCATCTACCGGCGGCTGATTCACGACGAACACATCCTCGACATCGCCGAAGACCTCATCGGACCCTGTATCCAGCTGTTCCACGATCAGGCCCTCTTCAAGCCCGCCCACCACGGCGGCCCCATCCACTGGCACCAGGACAACGGCTACTGGAAGTGCCGACCGGCCAACCTGGTCAGCTGCTGGCTCACGCTGGATGATGTAGATGTCGCCAATGGCGCCATGCACCTGATCCCGGGCTCGCATCTAGCCGCCCACGGTCATGAACGCGGCGATGTCCTGCTCGACGCTTCCGACGCTGTCGGAGGCGTCGAACCCGTCGTCGTCGATCTGCCGGCAGGAGGCGCTATGTTCCACCACTGTCAGACGCTGCACAGCACGCCGCCCAACCGTACCGACCGTCAGCGCCGCGCCTTCGCAGCGCATTTTATGACGCCGGGCACGCGCAGTGCTACTGGTGACATGCCGGTCTCCTTCGCACGGCCCCTGCTGCGCTCGCGCTGACCTCCACTGTCGCAACCCGAACCAGGAGTCCACCCACATGCGTGTCCTCGTCATCGGCGGCACCGGACACATCGGCAGCTACCTCGTGCCGCGTCTGCTGCTGGCCAGGCATGGAGTGACGGTTGTAGCGCGCACGCCACGACCCCGGTACACCGACGAACGTCTGGCCTGGGGTCGGGTGCGCTGGGAGGTAGCCGACCGAATCGCCGAAGAGGAAGCCGGGACCTGGGCTGACCGCATGGCCGGGCTGGAGATCGATGCCGTCATCGATCTCATCGCCTTCCGCGCCGAGCAGAACCGCATCGTGATGGAGGCCTTCGCCGGCCGCATCGAACACTTCCTGCACTGCGGCACCATCTGGTCCTATGGCCCCACCGAACGTGCTCCCTACGAGGAGCACTTTCCCCGCTGCCCGACGACTCAGTACGGCATCGACAAGGCACAGATCGAGTCCGATCTCCATGCGGCGTGGTGCCGGGACGGCTTTCCCTACACCGTCATCCACCCTGGTCACATCTGCGGACGCCGCTGGTTGCCCATCGACCCACAGGGCAGTCGCGACGGTGTCGGTGTCTACCAGCGACTGTCGCGTGGCCAGATCGTGCACCTGCCGGACCTCGGCCTGGCCACACTGCACCATGTCCACGCCGACGACGTAGCCCAGCTCTTCCAGCTCAGCCTGGAGCAGCGCGGGCAGGCCATTGGGCAGTCTTTTAGTGCCGTCGCGCCCTACGCCATGTCCCTGCTGGGCTGCTGCCGTTTCGTTGCCACCCTCTTCGGCCGCGACGCTGTCATCGAGTTCGTCTCACTGTCGGAACTGCGCGCCATCGTCGGAGACGATTCATTCGCCATCATCGAATCCCACGTCCTACACTCGCCCTGCTCCAGCATCGCCAAAGGTCAGCGCTTACTCGGCTACCAGCCGCGATATACGACGGAGCAGATCTTCCGAGAGTGTATTGAACACCTACAGGAAACAGGAGAACTCACATGAAGATCACCGACGTCGAGGCGATTCACATCAATCCGAAGCTGTGCGCTCGCAACGCCAACCAGAAGCCACGCTTCAGCGGCATAGACACACAGACCATCTACAAAGTGACGCTGAACAACGGCGTCGTCGGTTGGGGCGACACTCGCGGCCATGTGACGCTCTCCGACACGGCCGTGTCAGCTCTCGTTGGCACAAGTCCGATGCCCCATCTCCACAACGACCACTCCACCGGCCTGCACGGCGCGCTCTACGATGCCGTCGGCAAAAGCCTGGAGGTGCCCGCCTGGCAACTGATGGGCCGCAAGTACCGCGATCGTGTTCCCGTCGCCGCGTGGACCCGCCCGGCTTCACCCGAAGATCTGGCAGCCGAAGTGCAGCGCGCTGTCGGCGAGGGATACATGACCTTCAAGAGCCATTCCTGCGCCTACTACTGTGTCGTCGAACAGACCCAGGCCGTGCAGGACGTGGCACCCGCTGGCTTCCGGTTCCACTGGGACTTCAACCACAACCGCACACCCACCGACATCATGCGCCTCGTCGCCGAGATCGAGACCTACCCTGTCGTCGCCGTCCTCGAAGACCCGCTCAACTGGCGTGACGTGGAGGGCTGGCGGCAGCTGCGCGAGAAGACGAGCCTGCCGCTTCTGATGCACGTGCCCCAACTCGGTGCCGGTCCCGAGATTCGCATCGGCAGCGCCGATTTGTACATGGTGGGCGAAAACGGCATTCCCCTGTCGATCCAACGCGGTCATGCCTGCGCCGAAGCCAACCTCTCCACCGTCATTCAACTCACCGGTGGCACGCTCAGCAAGGCCCTCGGCCTGCATCTGGGTGCGGTGTTGCCCAACGTGTCACACATGACCAACCTCGACGACCAGTACGACGAGGATGTCACCGGCGGCCGCTTCGAAGTCGCCGAGGGCAGTTCCCCCGTACCCGGCGGCTCCGGCCTCGGTGTTGATGTGGACGAGAAGGAGCTGCAACGTCTCCGCGAAGCGCCAAAGACCATCGTCCCCAGAATCATCAGCGAGCTGCACATGCCCATGGGCGGCCGTTTCGTCATGCGGGGCTGGCCCAACGTCGATCGCCTCACCGGCTTTCCCGAGGGCAACGTGCGCGGCATCCGCCTGGAGCTCAGCGAAGAGGACGGATCACCTGAGTGGACGAAGCGGTGGGACGCTCTGGCCGACGGCCCGCGGCTGGAGACGACCTGAACCAAGCGAGCAAACTTTCCTGCCACGATGAAGTCCTCCATGCCTTGGAGAAAGTGGCGGAACCCGAACGGGCGGCGGCCATCAAGGCGGACCGGCGCACCGGCCTCAATGTCCTCGCCGTACGCGCTCCAGTTCTTCGGCAGGTCGTGAAGTCGGGGTTCTCGTTCTACTCCGGATCAGAGGAGCAGGTTCTCAAGGCATGGGATTTGATCTGGTCGACCATGTCCTGCTTCGAGGTGATGAGCGCGCCGCTGGAGTACTACGGCGCCAGGACGTGTGCAGAAGGCCGTTGGCTATGTGTTGCGCGAAGTGGGGCATGTATACCCGGATGAGATCCGCCAGTTTATCGTGCAGAACATGGCTGACTTGTCCACTGTGGCATTCTCCCAAGCCATCGAACGCCGCAATCCTGACCTGAGAGCGAAGTTGCGCCAGCTACGGAAGGAAGCACGGGCATGAGTGAACCGACTAGCCCCTCCTCACCCAACCTGATCGTCGTCCTCTGTGATCAGCTGCGCCGGCAGGCCGTCGGCTGCTACGGCGATGCCGATGCCGTCACACCGCACATCGATCGCCTTGCCAGCGACGGCGTGCGTTTCGTCAACTCCTGCTCGACTTACCCGATCTGCGTGCCCTTCCGCTTCACGATGATGACCGGACACTACGCCCACACCCGCCTGGTGCCCGGCATCGAGTGGCGCATGTCCCCAGCCGAACGCACCCTGGCCGATGAATTCAACGAGGCTGGGTACGAGACGGTCTATGTCGGCAAGTGGCACCTGGACGGCGGCCATGGCCGCATGGGGTCTGCAGAGCAGACGAACCTCACGCCCGTGCGCCGCCCCTATCAGGGACGCTGGCAGAAGTGGCTGGGCTTCGAGTTGCGCAACGGCCCGCACGACACCTGGTATTTCGAGGATGATGACCCGACGCCAAAGCGAATCGATGGCTACCAGACGGACGGGCTCTTCGATCTGGCCATGGATCACCTGCGCAACGGACGAGACAAGTCGAAACCCTTCCACCTGCTGCTGTCCGTGGAGCCCCCGCACCCACCGTACGAGGCGCCCACCGATCTGGAGGCCGCGTGGGCGGATCGCGACATCCAGCTGCCACCGAACTTCCGAGCCGATTCCGACGAAACCCGCGCGCGACTCATCGCCCAGCGCCGAACCTACTACGCCATGATCGAGAATCTCGACTCAAACGTCGAGCGGCTACGCAGGTTCCTGATCGACGAGGGACTGGAGCAGAATACGATCGTCGTATTCCTGTCCGACCACGGGGAGCTGCTCGGAGCCCACGGTCTGGTCAGCAAGCAGCAGCCCTTCGAAGAGTCGGTAGGTGTGCCGCTGATCGTCTTCGATCCTCGACAACCGGATCGTGCGGGATCCGTGATCTACGAACCTACCTGTACCGAGGACCTGTTCCCCACGTTCCTCGGATTGGCCGGACTACAGCCTCGGGATCAACTGCCCGGCCGGGATCTCAGCGGCCTCGTTGCCGGCAGCCAGGGCGATCTTTCACGACCGGGCGTGCTGCTGGAATTTGTCGCCGAACTGCGGGAGCGGCAGCCGTTTTACGACGAGGTCTGGCGTGGGTTCCGCTCGCGGCGCTTCAAGTACACGGTAAAGGGCGACAAGAACGGGGCGCAGCCGTGGCAGCTGTTCGACCTGGAGACAGACCCGTATGAGATGACGAACCTGGTCGATGATCCCGCGCACCGCGACACAGTCGCCGAGCACCACAAGTGGCTCCGGCAGCGTATGGAAGAGACCCTCGACCCGCTGGCGCTGGCACCAGCCTTCGGTCAGTCGTCATGGAACCGATGGCAACAGGAGTGAACCCGGTCGTCAGCTGAGATCCTTCAGGACCTCGCCAGGATGGTCAGCCGGCGTGACCGACTCGTACACCTTCTTGATCTGCCCGTTCCCGTCGATCAGGTAGCTGATCCGTGACGGGCGCGACGACGACACCTCCGCCGCTCCATAGACAAGACTGACGGCCTTGTCAGCGTCACATAACAGATCGTACGGGAAGCCGTTTTTCTCCTTGAAAGCTTTGTTGTCGTCAGTCGAGTCGAAGCTGATCCCGAGGATGACCGCATTGCGGTCGTTGAACTCTTGGATTCGATCACGGAATCCGGTGGCTTCAATCGTTCAACCAGGCGTCCCCGCTTTCGGATACCACCAGAGCACGACTGACTTTCCTCGATACTGATCCAGGGTGACCGTCTCACCGTCCTGGTTCTGTGCGGAGAAACCAGGAGCCTGGTCTCCGACATTCAACAGTGGCATAGATGTTCTCCTTTTGCTGAACCTGCAAGATAACCCAAAGTCAGTCCGCCGCTGGCAATGGAGCGGGCGCAACTACGCTTCGAGCTTCTCGTATCATGGTCTGCAAGGTGAGATAGTTGGCCGTCGAGACGCTCTGCTCGTTGTCGGTGTCGGTTCGGTGGACGATGACGAGCAGCTCGTCGGGGATAACTGCACCCAATGCCCCCCGAACCCGAGGGCGGCGTACGAACCATCGGAGATCGTCCACCACAGATACCCGTAGCCGGTGTCTTCGCTGACGACTGAATAAGCCGTCGTGCTCGCCTGGACCCAGCTCCCGGTCGAGCAGGTTCGCAGTGATCCCGCTGGCCATCATCGCCGCCAGGCGCGGTGGGCGCGTGCAGGCCAACTCCCACTGCAGCCAGCCATCGTACGAGTTGCCGAAAGTTCCCACCTTGCCGTTTGACCAGGGCAGGCCTGCTACCCACTCGACGGTGTCGTAGCCGTCCTCCGTATCGGCGTGATCGGCGCTGTAGAATCCCGGTTGAAACTCGCCATCGGAGACGTAACGCCCACGCACACCCTGCATGACGACGAGATAACCCCGCGACGCCAGCTCAGGACCGATTTCGTTCTGCTTGGCCGCACCCTTGTCTTACAAAGTGCGGCACAGCAGAATGGGGAACGTCTTGTCCTCGTCGGGGTTATACACGTCAGAACGCAGGACGGTGCCGTTCCGCATTCCAGTTTCCAGGTCAGTGTATTTGACGATGCCCATCGATCTTCTCGATTGGGGAAATCTAGCCGCGACGGACGGCCAACTTAACCACCTTGTTCAGGGCAACGCTGTTGCACATCTTTTCCACGACCTGAGTCGAAGTCACAGACGAAGAGAGACTTTCAGCCAACCAGTGGTCTGGGGTCTGGGTTGGACGGGGTAGGCCCGCGTCCGGTAGGGCCCGAGTGGCGACGAATCAGGCCCACAGGGCGAACGCTTGGATGGCGTCCGCCGACCGGACAAGCCCGGACGGTAGCGGGGCAGGAGTCGTCAAACCGAGACCAATCTCGATGGCAAGAAAAGGGGAGATGATCAGGATGAGAGGACTACTAGACGATCTGGCCACCATTCGCACCGGCCGCAGCGGCCGTCACTCCAGCTGGGCAACCGATGGCCGCAACAGCGACGCCTGGAGTCTGGCCCCAGGCGAGACTCGCGTGTTGGCCGACATCGATGGCCCGGGCCTCATCAATCATATATGGATGACCCAGGGCAAACATTACCGCGAAGTCCTGTTGCGCATTACCTGGGACAACGCCCGATCCCCCAGCGTCAACGTACCTCTTGGCGACTTCTTTGGCCTCGGCCACAACATCGTCAACTCCTACGAGTCGCTGCTGTTCACCGCCTCCACTCGCGCCAACAATACCTTCAACAACGGCTGCGCCCTCAATTGCTACGCCCCCATGCCCTTCTCGGAGCGCGCCCTCGTCGAGCTGGTGAACGAGAGCAAAGAGCCCCATCGGCAGTACTTCTACATCGATTGGGAAACCACCGATCACTCTCCCGAAGACGACCAGGGCTATTTCCATGCCGAGTTCCGCCGTGAAAACCCCTTCGGCGGCTGGGGCCACGAGATCCGTGTCAACTCGCCGGAAGCCAACATCGTCAACAAGGAACGAACAGCATACGACAACAACTACGTCATCCTCGAGACGAAGGGTACCGGCCACTACATCGGCTGCAACCTGTCGGTGACCAACTTCCAGGGAACTTGGTGGGGTGAGGGCGACGACATGATCTGGGTGGACGGCTACAAATGGCCCCCCGACCTGCACGGCACCGGCTCCGAGGACTACCTGAACCAGGCCTGGGGCATGCAGGACAACGCCTTCCTGCGCAACGGCTCGTCCATCCACGAGGCCAACTCGAATGGCTACCAAACCAGCTACGTGCACCATCTCGAGAACCCGGTGCGCTACCGCAAGGACATCAAGGTCACCATCGAGCACGGCCACGGGAATCACCTGTGCAACGAGATGAGTTCCGTCGCCTACTGGTACGCGACGAAACCGACGCGTGTCGCTCGGCCTCCCGCTGTGGTGAAACGGTTGCCCGTGCTGCGCGACAACCAGGGCACGTGGCTCACCGACCGGAAGATTCAGACCACATCTCGCACGATCACACCCAACCGTGAGATGAAGGCGAACAAAGCCGCATGGAAGAAGCGCTCGTGAACTGGGAGTCCCTCGAAGGACCTTTCGAACATGCCGTCGTCGTGCCCGAGGGTGACCTCGGAGAATGTGTCTTCTTCGCCTTTCAGGGCGACAGACTCCTCGTGTCCGTCGGGGGCTTGGGCCATGGAGGGATCCTGCCCCGGGCAAAGGCCTTCGACGAAGTCGGCCTGCCCTTTCGGGACTCCCACTATCTTGGCGCACGTAACGGCGTACACTGCTATACTGTCGACCTTGAGAACGGTGCCGAAGCGCCCGAGGGTATGGCGTTGCAGGGCCTGCGAGAACTCTACGGTGCCCTCGACGAGGCCACCTTCCAGCTGGCGGGACGTGCCTTTCAGATCGTCAACTGGGACCGTACGCATCACTACTGCGGCCGCTGTGGATCGCAGACCGACTACCACGAGAGTGACCGTGCCCGTCAGTGTCCCGACTGCGGCTTGCTGTCGTTCCCGCGATTGTCGCCGGCGGTGATCACGCTCATCCACCGCGGCGACGAATTCGTGCTGGCCCGCAACGGCCGCTTCCCGCAGGGGCGCTACAGCATCATCGCCGGCTTCGTCGAAGCGGGGGAAGCTCTGGAGGAAGCCGTCACCAGAGAGATTCGGGAGGAGGTCGGTCTCGAGGTGACGGACATCACCTACCACAGCAGCCAGCCATGGCCCTTCCCGAATTCGCTGATGCTCGGCTTCACCGCCTCCTGGAAGAGTGGTGAGATCACGGTAGACGGTGAGGAGATCATCGACGCCGGCTGGTACAGTGCCGGCCACCTGCCCGAATCCCTGCCCGACGGCATCAGCATCTCGCGGCGCATCATCGACGACTTTCTCGCCACTCACGGAGGCGAACCGCAGGCATGACCAAAGCCGAAAAGGCCGCCTTTATCCTGAAGACGCTGGACCGTCTCTATCAGATGCCGCCGATCCCCCTGTCGCACCGCAGCCCGTACGAGTTGCTCGTCGCCGTGCTGCTTTCGGCGCAGACGACGGACGTGAAGGTGAACCAGGTGACGCCAGCCCTGTTCAAGGCGGCCAACACGCCGGCGAAGATGGTCCGTCTCAGCGTCGGTGACATCCTCGATTACGTGCGCACCGTCGGCCTGGCGCCCGGTAAATCGAAGAACATTCACCGCCTGTCCGAGTTGCTCCTGGAACGCCATGATGGCGTCGTACCGCAGACACTGGAGGAGCTTGAGGACCTACCCGGCGTCGGCCACAAGACCGCTTCCGTCGTCGTCGCCCAGGCCTTCGGCCAGCCCGCCTTCCCTGTGGATACACACATCCACCGCCTCGCTTACCGCTGGGGCCTGTCCAGCGGCAAGAACGTGGTGCAGACGGAGAAGGACCTGAAGCGGACCTTCCCGGAAAAGAGCTGGAACAAGCTGCACCTGCAGATCATCTACTTCGGGAGGGAGCATTGCCCGGCGCGCTCGCACGACTTCCACGCCTGTACTCTGTGCAGAGTAGTGGGACGCAAGAGTCTGCTGAAGTAGCGTGGCCCAGGCGCTCGACTCAGGCTCTACCTCATCAAGCGTTATGGCCTGCCTTGACCAGATCGACCAGCTGTTGCCGGAATTCCGGCAGATACGGGCATGGGATCTCGGCATGAAGAACATCCTCCTTTCGGACTAGTAAAGAGGTGTCCACTAAACCGGGTCAACTCCAATGAGAGTCAAAAGGACGCTATTCATCTGGCTCCCCCTGAACATCGCGGCAGCCCTGACGGCTATCACCACCCCTCCTAGCGACGCTCAAATGGTGCACGAAACGGCGGGCTGGGGCACGACTGCGGTGCCGCTGCTGAATTTCAGCTCCGACGACGGCACCGGATACGGTCTGCGAGCCAACCTTTTCGAATACGACGGCGAGAGCGTACCGTATCGCCGCAAATTCAGTACCCAGGTGTTTGTGACCACGAAGGGCAAGTGGGTGCACCGAATCCTTGTCGACACACCCAAGCTTCGCCCGGGGCAGCGCCTCGAGGCGGAACTCGTCTACCGGAAAGAGGACTTCGCCAACTACTACGGCGGCCTCAGCGACGAGGACATCGAAGACTACGCCAGAGACGAGAAGACATTCAGACAGGCCTTTCCAGAGCTCAAGGTCAAGTGGATTCGGACCCTGCGCTTACCTTGGCGCCTGCGCGTCGGGGGTCGTCTGAGTCACAATGACATCGAGCCCAACGCCGCTAGGAGCATTCTTTCCGATTTCTCCCCCCTCGGCGGGGATGGAGGGGCGTTCGCACAGCTCAACAGTTCGCTGAGATACGACACGCGCGACAACTACAACAACGCGACCTCCGGTATCTTAGAGGAGCTGCTGGTTGACATCGGGGTCGGTGGCGGCGGGGACTACCGAGGGGCGATGGTCAGTTTCGATCACCGGCACTTTCTACCCGTGGCTCAGGGTCTGGTGGTGGTCGCTCACCACCTGGGTGTCGACTGGACGCTCGGCAATCGGCCCTTCTACGAGGAGTTGGAATTGGGGGGCAGCAGCACGGTCCGGGGTGTGGCCAGTGCGAGAGACCGCGGTGAAGCGCGCGTTCTTCTGAACGGCGAGTTGCGCTGGCGCGGACTGCCTGTGAGGCGCAGACAGCACATCTATCTGGGCCTCGTCGCCTTCGGCGATTTCGGACAGATTTTCGAGCGCGACGCGCTGCCAGACGGAGGTGAGTGGCGCCGGGGTAGCGGCATGGGGCTGCGCTTGCACTGGCAGAGCACCATCGTGCGAGCCGACTACGGGTCTTCCTCGACCGGTCGTACAGCTATCTACATCACGTTTTCGCAGGTGTTCTAGCCAGCAAGGGGCTGCATGGAGTTGCTATCGGCACGCCACCTGCTCTGGCTTAGCGCGACTGTGCTCTTCGTCATCGGTTGCGTCAACATGAGACGGCTACCTGAAACTTCCGGGTGGCACTCGGCCTTCAGAACTTCGCTCTTCGTCCTGGTACTGGTCAACGAGGTCAGCTGGTTCGCGTACAGACACTTCGCTGCGGACCTCCCTCTGGCACGGAATCTGCCCCTGCACCTGTGTGATCTGTCCATCTTCGTCATGTTCGCGGCGCTGGCGACACGCAGGAGGCTATTCGCCGAGCTGTCGTACTACGCGGGTGTCGTGGGGGCCCTCCTAGCCGTGTGTCTTCCTGCGATTTCGGAGACGGGGCCGATCAGACCCATCGCAGAGATCCGCTATTTCCTGACGCACATCGCCCTGGTTGGCGTAGGGTTTTATCTCTCCTTTGGGTGCAATTACCACCCCCCGGTGAGGGCCGTCGTTCGGAGCTATCTCGCCATCCACATCTACGCTCTGGCGATTACTCCGCTAAACCTGTATCTCGGGACGAACTACTTCTTCACTCTCTCGGCTCCCAAAGAGATCGCCTTCGCGCTCGAATACCCCCACTGGCTGTTCTTGGTCGTCGTTTCATCGATTTTCCTGACCATGTTTGGACTGATGCATCTCCCGTTCGCGTGGCGGCGCAGGAGCGCGAGATGTCGGTAGCCCTAGGCACACGACGCGCTTTTAGTCAGCCGTCACGCAGCGTTGCGTGAGCAACGTGGTCGACTTCTACGGCTCGACCGACTTCAACTGGTGGTGGGAGAACAACTTCGGTGGCGCACCACCTTGGGACGACCTCGACAATTACTTCGCTAGTCGCCGATGAAATACATCGGCAATCGAACGTTTGAACATTCTGCGCTGGTTCGATCGCTATCTCAAGGGCAAGAGAAAGTAAAATGACTGTCATATCACGGGGCGCGAGCATTTCACGCGATCGCGCCGAGCCGACGTACAGTTCGGGTGAGACCGCGACGTTCGACATCAGGCTGAACGACGGTCTGGACGAGGCCCACGTCTGTCTGAGCAACGACGGCTACCGCGTGCTCCTTCAGCAACCCCTGCAGGTCGGGAATTCCAGCATTTCCGGTGTCCTTGAGCGGCCAGGCGTGCTCCGGTGTCGCGTCAATTGGATAGAGGAGGAAGAGCGCCACTCAGCGCTGTGCGCCGCTGCGTACGATCCCCTGGAAATCCAACCGACCACGACGGAGCCGGACGATTTCGAAGAGTTCTGGCAGACCCAGAAGTGCGATCTCGCTCAGGTTCCGCTGGATCCCCGGTCCGAGTCGATCCCCGAGAACGCGTCGGGCACGGGCAGTGCCTTCAGCAAGCTGTCGCTCGCCAACATCGAGGACACGCGCATATACGGATATCTGGCCTCACCTCCGGGCTGCGGTCCTTTTCCGGCTATACTCACACTGCAGAATCACGGTGGAGGGGCGTGGAGCGTGCCGCAGGAGTGGGCGACTAGCTTTGCCGAACAGGGGTTCATCTCGATGGCCATCAACACGCACGACGTAGACAACGGCCTCGGGCAGGCGCACTACGACCGTCTCAACCGAGGTCCGCTGGCCAGCTATACGTTGCGCGGTTTCATGGACCGGGAGGAATACTACTTCAAGGCGGTTTACACTCGGGTCGTGCGCGCCATCGACTATCTCACGTCGCGGCCCGACTGGGACGGGAAGACCATGATCCTCACCGGGCGTAGTCAGGGTGGGGGGCTCTCCCTTGTGGGCGCCGGCCTCGATCAGCGCGTTACCGGTGTGGTCTGCGCTGTCCCCGCCATGTGCGAGCATGGCGGACATCGGTTCGGCCGTCCGTCCGGCTGGCCACGGTTCGTTCCCAATGACGAGCGGGATTATGGTAAGGCTTGGGCTACCGCCGAGAGCGGCAACGGCCACGGACCGGTAAGCGAGATGGTCTGGAAAGTTTCCAGATACTACGACGCCGTGAATTTCGCCCGGCGAATCAAGTGCCCGGCCGTTGTCAATTTGGGACTTATCGATACGTGCGTGCCGCCTACCACGGCCTTCTCGGCGTACAACGTGCTTCAGGGACCAAAAAATGTCGTCGTCTCCCCGGACCTCGGGCACGACGCCGATCGGAATCCCGACTACCGTCGCGACGAGCGGATCTGCGAGATGGCCACTAAGGCGGGTTCTGAGATTATTGGCACGTGACTTTCTGGCCATCGACAGGAGCACACCATGCGTACCGTCTTCATTACCATGGACTCTCTCAATCGGCACTTCCTGAGCACCTATGTCGACAATCCCATAGCGCCCACATCGAGTCTACCAGGGTTCGAGGCCCAGCAGCTTCCGGCCGCGATCGGTGAGATCCGCCGGCTCATTCTGCTCCTCCCAGCGACGCTCGTCTCCGGGAAAGGCCTTCCCCGGTGGGTTCAGCCGATCACGCCACAGCTTCACGCGCGCCTCCCGCACCGCTTCGTTGTCGTAGCGCGCCGGCGACATGGAGATGTACTGTGCCAGCCGCGGTCTGTCGGACGTATTCGGTGAGTTGCCGTGGGCCAGGAGCCGGTGCCAGATCAGCAGATCCCCCGCTTTGCCGGGGATCCGCTTCACCTCCAGATCGGTCAGGTCCGGATGCCGTGGATTGCGGTCAGCCGGCTGCTTGCGCACCCAGTCCTCGAAGACCCGATGAAATCCTGGCACGCATTGGAAGGTGCCCTGCTCCTCGATGGTATCCTCGAGGTAGAGCACGCCCTGCACACCAAAGGAGATCGGCCGCCTTGACGTGTCCACGTCCCAATGGATCATGCCCTCGTGACCCCATTCGGGCTTGTCCGCCCGCTGCGGCGGCTTGCAGTTGGCCCGGTCCATGCTGACCCACAGATCCTCGCGCCCCCAGATCTCGGCGAAGGCCTGGTGCACACGGGGGTGCTGGCGGTTGTTCCACAACCCCTGGGTCTGGTACATCTCTACCATCCCGCCCTTGCGCATCGGGTCGTGATACCAGTCATCCGGATCGTTGCGGTCCATATCCAGGAACGCCCACACCTCATCGACTACGGCATCCAGGCTCTCCTGCGGTACGGCATCAGGGATAACGACGTAGCCATTGTCGTTCCAGAACGCCAGATCCTCGTCGCGCAATATCGTCACCGAATTTCTTTCCTCTTCCTCAAGCTGGCCGTGCGGATTGTTTCAGTCGGCTGAAGATAACATGATCGGCGTGGATTTGCTTGACTACGGTCACCGTCCCGGTTTGCATTTGGAAGCAAGGTCGGAAGGCGTAGATCAGGTGATAGCTGCCGGCCAGGCCATCGTAGAAGGCGATGACATCGTCCGTCTCGCCCTCGTGGTGGCCCGGTGTTGTAGATAGTGCCATATTCCCTCCATGTCCAAGATCCGACTGGCCCTTGTGGGTTGCGGCGGCATGTCGAAATCGCACTTGCGGCGATTCCACGTCCTGGCAGATCGACTCGATCTGGTCGCCGCCGTCGATGTCGAGCCTGACAAGGCACAGATCGTCGCCGACGCCATGCTCGGGCACGGGATCACCGTACGCGTCGCGGCCGACCATCGCCACATCATCGACGATGTCGACGCCGCCCTACTGGTTCTTCCCCACCACCAGCACCATCCGGTGGCCATGGATTTTCTGCGTGCCGGCAAGCACGTCCTCGTAGAAAAGCCGATGGCCATCTCCGAGGTCGAGTGTCTCGAACTGATCGGGGCCGCCAATACAGCAGACGTAATTCTCATGGTCGCCTACTGCATGCGCTTTCATCCCCTGGTGACGGGGATGAAGGAGCTCATCGACAACGGCGCCTGCGGCGACATCTTCCAGGTCTCCATCTGGACCGAGCAGCTCACGCGCTACGACGAAGGCCACTGGGCCTTGAGCAAGGCGACCCTGGGAGGCGGTCAACTCTTCAGCCACGGGTGTCACTACATAGACATCCTCCTGTGGTACCTGGGCCGCCCCTTGCGCGGTACGCACCTGGGCACCAACACGGGCACCCCGTGGATGGAACGGGAAGGCACGAGCAACGTCAGTCTTGAGTTCGAAGGCGGCCGCCTTGGCTACCACTTCGGCACCTGGGGCGCTCGCGGCACGAGTCATGGGTACACCTTCCACGCTCACGGAACGGACGGCATGATCGAAGCCGACATCAAGACCGGCGATCTGCGCATCCGGCGCGGGCAGGAAGTCGAGCTCGTGTCGCAGCATCAGTCGGGCAAACACACCGAGGCCGAGATGGCGCACTTCCTGGACTGCATCCAGACCGGCTCCCGCCCTCTCACCGATGGCCCTGGCAGTCTTCAGGGCCTGCGCCTCATCTGGCGGCTCTACGAGGCCGAGGAGCAAGGTGGCCTCGCCGATCTGCGTGGCCTGGGCCTCGATCAAGTCGCCCACACGGGGCATCTCGCATGAGAACAAGAGCAACCCCCAATGAACTTTGATCGTGACGCCTGGACCTTCGACTGTGAACCGACGCTGAAGGACTCACAGGTACTCGAGTTCTGCCGCGAAGGCTACCTCCTCCTTCGCGGTGTTGTGCCCGACGAAATCAACCAGAAGACATGCGCCTATCTGGAAGGAAGACTGGAAGCGCAGCCCTGTTGGAGGCCGGCTGGCTGGACGGATGAGGAAATTACGCGTGTGCGCGCGTCGCACGAGCCGAGCACGCTCTTTCTGGAAGACTGGTTCATCGAGCACGTGTTGCTCAACGCACAGCTCACCGGCGTCATGCGCTCCCTCCTCGGAGCCCGCGTCGGCCTGCCCGTACTGGCCAGCCATCACGCCACCGAGTGCCCCCAGGGACCGCAGGGCTGGCACCACGACGCCGACCACGTCTTCGGACCTGAGCTGGAGTTCGTCGAGGTCTTCTACTTCCCGCAGGATACACCTGACGAACTGGGACCCACCGAGATCGCTCCGGGCACGCACATCGGCCACCACAGCCATGACATCGACGAGACGGGAGTCCTGGCGTCGGGACCCGCGGGGACGCTGGGAATCCATCATCAGAGCATCCTGCACCGACGCGCGGCCTCCACGGCCACCGGCATGCGTCACATGCTCAAGTACAACTACTGGCGCACCACGCCGCCGGTGAAGGACTGGATCGACGAGCCCGGTCTCGACCCGGCAACCGCATTCTACGGCGGCCACAACACGGCGCGTTTCACGGCGCACATGTTCTGGTGGTTGTGCGGCAAGGGCGACGACTTTCGCATCATCGGCGGTCAGGGATGGCCGTGGCGCTCCGACCAGCAGGTCGGTCCCTCCTACGGTTATGGCAGGACAAGAGGCTACCTGCCCGACTGGCGCCGCAACAACCCCGATGGCTACTCCCGCTGACTGAGACCGCGCCAGTTCTCGCCGCGCTCTCATGGGTGCAGGCCCGGTCGCTGCTGGAAGCGCGCAGCAAAGGTGCCGCACACTGCGAGGCGAGCGCCGATCTGGGTTGTACGACGACGGAGGCGGACCTGAATGACGGAGGTGTCACATTTGCCGGCGGAGCACAGGCAGCCTGGGCCGCTCTCGAGCACATAGCCGCGGACGACAACGGCTGCTACGAGGTCCGGGGGACAGACACCACCCGTATTCAACACATGTCACAATTGAGCGGTCGCCTCGCCAGCCTCTACCCCACGGCAGGGCCGCCTGCCCTGCTGCTGTCGGGTACGCTCATGCACCGCATCAAGGGCATCCACCCCGGGCAGGACACCCAGCGTAAGCTGCAGCCTCTCGGGCGACTCGCATCCACACGGGTCCTCGACACGGCCACCGGTCTCGGCTACACGGCCATCGAAGCCGCCAGCGCCGGCGCCCGCGTCGTCACCGTGGAGTGGGACCCCGCCGTCGTCGACGTCGAGCACCGCAACCCGTGGTCGGCGGCTCTGTTCACCGACGACGCCATCGACCGGCGTCAGGGGGATATCGCCGAGGTCATCGAATCCTTCGAGGAGGCCGCCTTCGACCACATCCTGCACGACCCACCCGTCCTCGAGTTGGCGGGAGATCTCTACGGCGTCACCTTCTACCACCAGTTACGCCGCGTGCTGGCCCCCAGGGGACGGTTGTTCCATTACGTCGGCAACCTCGACAGTCCCTCTGGATTGCGGGTGTCTCGCGGTGTGGTGCGTCGACTCGAAGAGGCTGGCTTTCAGGACGTGCGGCTACAACCCGACGCCTTCGGCATCAGCGCCCGGGCGTGAACTCGGGAGGCAAGCTACCGTAGCAAGTCGATGCTCTCCAGCGACGGGCACCAGAACTTCTCGGCGTACTCCACCACCAGGCGCGTGCCCTCGTCGTGACTGACGTAGGGCGGCCGCGCCGGGCTGTACATGGTATCCGTCAGATCGCGCAGCAGGGCCATGCGCATTCCCCAACGGGACATCTGCTTGATGGCAAAACTGCGGTGCAGGACGCACATGTTCGTGTGCACCCCCAGGATGAGCAGACGGTCGATGCCCCGCACCTGCAGGCAGGCGATGACCCGCCCGCCTTCGTCGGAGATCAGGTCGCGCTCGGCGTCGATGTCGATGGCCGGATGCTGGCAGCTCCAGGCGCTGTAGGGGTCGTTCTCCGCCGTCGTCGTGCCGTGATCGGCAGTGTCCACCGGCAGAGGCGGATCATACTCGGTGTCTCCCGAGACGAAGATGCTCCCCACCAGGGAATCGTCCGCAGTAGCAAATACGGGCAATCCGGATTCAGGCTCCGCAGGCTCGACTTCAAGGGCACGCAGGCGCGCCGGGTGACCAGAATAGAACGGCATGGTATCTGACGGCGCGTGGATGATCAGCACGCCGGCATCACGCGCCGCGTGTACGGCGGCGTTCATCTTGGGCAGCAACGGCTCGAGACGTTCGCGGGCGCCGCGGCACCAGTGGCTGTCCCACACATCGCACAGTAGCAGAGCTGTCTGCATCGCGGGTTGCTCCGCCACTTCGATCACGGATTGCCAGTGGCGATAACCGCCGTCGTCAGTTGTCAGGATCTGTCGACGAAGATTGAGCGTCAGCGTCGTCATCCCTACCAGTCTACCACCGAGCCGTCATCGGGATCGAAGCGGGTATCGTAGGAATGGGGTTCGCCGATCTCGGCCATGAGCTTGTCTTCATCGATCGTGATACCCAGGCCAGGTTCCATCGGTAGCGGACGATGGCCTTCCGTGACCGGCGGCAGGGGCTTGGCTAGTAGATCCGCGTATTCATTGTCGCCGCGCTCCTGGATGAGGAAGTTGGGGATGGCGGCGGCGATCTGCAGACTGGCGGCCAGCGAGCAAGGCCCTTGCGGGTTGTGGGGAGCTAAGGGTGTGTAGTACGCCTCAGCCATGCCGGCGATGATCTTCAGCTCGGAAATGCCGCCAGCGTAACAAATATCGGGCTGCAGGATGACAGCGGCTCGCTTCTCGAGGATTTCTCTGAACCCCCACTTGGTGAAGATGCGCTCGCCCGTAGCCACCGGGATGTGCGTCTTGGCGGCGAGTTCGGCCATGACGTCGATATTGAGGGCCTGCACGACTTCTTCGTAGAACCACGGGTGATACGGTTCGAGGGCCTTCATTAGCAGCATCGCGGTAGGCGGTTGCACGGCTCCGTGAAAGTCGACCCCGATATCGACGTCCGAACCGTGTTTGTCGCGCAGCGCCTTGAACCGCTCCTCCGCCTCGTCGACGAACTTCTGTCCCTCCACGTACTTGAAAGCCGGCCGCGCGGCGCTCGGGCCGACCTTCATGGCATTGACGCCGGTCTTCTCGCTGACCTCGCCGTAGACACGAATCCGCTCGCGGGTGGGGCCACCCAGGAGTTTGTAGACAGGCACGCCGTAGCACTTTCCCGTGATATCCCAGAGTGCCATGTCGATGCCGGAGAGGATCGCCGTCTTGATCGGGCCGCCGCGATAGAAGGCGCCGCGGTGGATGGCCTGCCAGTGGTGGACCACTGGGCGTGGATCCTTGCCGACCAGGTAGTCTGCAACTTCGAGAGCGCCGGCGGCGCAGGCCTTGGCGTCGTCCTTGAGCATCTCCCCCCAGCCAGTGATTCCAGCATCGGTGGAGATCTTGACGAAGACCCAGGAGTTCTTGAGAACGAAGGTCTCGATCTCGGTGACTTTGATCTTGTCGTTGGGACCGATGACTGCATGTTCAGAACGGGTCAAGTGAGGTTCCTTCCAGTGGTCGATTGTAATCGGGAGCGCGTTGCCCCCATCGTCTGCCAGACAATGGGCCGAATTCGAGTTCGCCCTCTTGGAGTGGTCAACCCGGCGGCAACCGGTACTGCAGGAACCGACAGCAGACCCAGCAGGATCGTCGTGTAGCCCATCGAAATGATCATGGAGTGCCGGATCTCGCTTCTCACGTCCTTGAACTGGTCGGCCATGTCCTTGCGGATACTACTGGTTTGTTCGGCCGCCTCCTTGCGGGCACCGCCCATTCGATCAGTCATGTCCTGGCGAAAGTCCCGCATTTCCTGCTTGACGTCCTGCAGGTCTTCGCGAAGGGAAGGAAGGAGAGTCCTCAGTGCATGTCGTCCGGAGAGGATGGGGTCGAGGAAGTCTGCGAATCAGCCATGGTCGGGTTCCTCAAGATAGAGGGACAGGAGCGGGAAACCAACCTGAAACAAAAAACATGGCAGACCCTTCGAGGGGGTGCGGGGCCCGGGAACCTGCCAGGCGCAACCCTGATTGCGCTGGCTTGCTGGTTGCCATGCGTCACGTTTGGCGCCGTCGTCACCAAACCCGGCATCCGCTCGGCCTGGACATGGGAACAGATCTGGAAGCGGCAGAAGTGAAAGACACCATGCAGGCGTCCATCGTATTGATTCCGCGAACATCTGTCATGACACGCTGAACTCTTTCCAGGAGTCCTCTACCCTGTCCACGTCTATGTCGCCGTCGAAGGTCAGTACGCGGTAGCGCGCCGTAGTCGACACCCCGGACGGCAGCGACCAGGCCCCCGCGATGCAGCGACTGGGACTGATGCCCAACTGACCGTCCACGCGCCAGGGCACGGGATGCTCATCGTTGCCTGGATGATCGAGGATGGCGATCCCCGCCGGGGTTTTGCGATCGTCGACCAGCATCGACACAGCGACCCAGCGCGCCCTCTGCCCTTCGGCCATTTTCCCCTCCAGCCCTTCGCTGCTGCGCGCCGTGCCACCACGCTCGGCACGATAGGGCATGCGCAGAAACAGGCCGCCGTACGCGTACTCGCCGAAGGTGAGATCGGTTGAAGCCTGAAGAGTCCAGGCCACATCGAGGACAAGACCATCACCCGTGTCGCCCACCGCCCACGCCTGCGTCTCGCACAGCAGATCCTGGCCCCGGGGATCGCGCCACGCTGAATTGACCACCCACGAGAAGGTCCCGCTCGACGTCGTCGGTGCGGCCAGGGGCTCCGGGTGGAAGGACCCGTCCTGAGGTTTCTGGCGGATTCCCTCCTCCCAGAAGCCAACGCCGTTGACGTCGTTCAAGCCCACGTAGAGCCCGTGCTGCCACGGATGATGGGGCGGTGCATCTTCGGTAAGAACGCAGCCGCCTGGCGCCGCGATAGGATGCAGGAATGACCGGCTGTCCGGCGCCGCATTCTGAGCTACGACAAGCCGCTCGCCGCGAAAGACTTCGATCCGTCCTGCGGTGTGCGTGGCGGTCAGTGTCACCGGCTATTGAAACGTGCCGGACACGTCCATCGTTTTCGCCTCTCCCGTGTCCTTGGCCTTCGACGCCTTCGCCCGCTTCTGCAACTCCTCGAGGTAGAGGTCACCATCGACGGGGATGTCGATCCAGCTGTCCGTCCACGTGGACAGCAGCATGGCATTGAACAGCTCGACGCTGTTGATGCCGTCGAGGCCGGGCGCCATCAACTCCGTCTTGCCGCCGTCACGGATCGACTGTACCCAGTTCTTCGTGATCGTGATATGGCCACCATCACCTCGAGCCGGCGGTACATCGCAGGTCCAGACGCCGGGGCTGCCGAACCCGTTGGGCCACTCCTTCAGAAACTTGCTCGCCGACTCCTCGGTGCGATGGAAGGTGATCTTGCCGTTCTCGGCGACGACCTTGCCGCGGTCCCCCGTGATCTCCAGCCGGTCTGTCCCGGGCGCGTCACCCGTGGTCGTGACGAACACACCCGTCGCCCCGTTGGGGTACTCGACGAAAGCGGTGACATCGTCTTCGACTTCGATGTTGTGGTGTTTGCCAAAGTAGCAGAACGAGCGCATGCGGGACGGCATGCCGCAGATCCACTGCCACAGATCGAGGTTGTGCGGACACTGGTTGGCCAGCACGCCGCCACCTTCGCCGCCCCACGTGGCGCGCCAGCCGCCCGAATCATAGTAGCTCTGCGCCCGGAACCACGAGGTGATGATGTAGTTGGTGCGCTGGATCTCGCCCAACTCGCCCGAAGCGACCAGTTCCTTCAGCTTCCGCGTGTGACCGCGGGCCCGCTGATTCAGCATCAGGCTGAAGACGGTGCCCGCCTTCTCTGCCGCCGCGTTCATCTGTTTCACCTGGTTCGTGTAGACGCCGGCGGGTTTCTCCGACATCACGTGCAGGCCCGCTTCGAAAGCGGCGATGGCGACCGGTGGATGGAAGTAGTGCGGCGTGGCGATGATTACGGCGTCGATCTCGCCAGATTCGATCATTGCCTCCGGCGTGTCGAAGCGGGCTACACCATCGCCCAGACTCGCCTTGGCCCACTCGATACGTGCCGGGGTGACATCAGCCACCGCCGTCAAACGGGCGCCGGGCACGCCATCGCCCTTGGTCAGGTAGCCGGTGTGATTCGACCCCATGCCGCCGATGCCAGCGACGCCGATCCGGACTTCATCCATTCCTGATGTCTCCCTGATTGTGTTCCGACAATTCCGGTATTCCAACGGGTACTCCGTCGCGACAGACCGCCGGAAAATGCGAGCCCGCCTCTGCCATCGGTGCTCCGTCTGGCAGGTCGACGAACTTCTTCATGATGTGGTTGCCGCTGGCGTCGAATTTTGCCTCACCCGTCATGTAGTGAATGGCGATGGCTCGGCGCGGTCGGCTCGAAGTATTGAACGGCGATCCGTGCCATGTCAGCGAGTGGTGGAACGAGATTTCACCTCGCTTCACTGGCCATGGTACCGGCGTCGGCTTGGCGCCGTCCGGTGGCTCGAAACCAGCCAGGTTATTGAACTCGTCCAGCGTCTGCAGATGTCCCTGAGTGCGCAGGAATTCGATCCGGTTTCCCCACTTGTGACTTCCTGGGACCATCCACATGCAACCGTTTTCCTCGTCCGCGTCGTCCATCGGGATCCACGCCGATACCGGCGTCATGGGTTTGATGATCGGCCACAGGGGCGCGTCCTGATGCCAGTTGGTTGCTCCCCCCTGCTCGGCCGGTTTGTACTGTATCTGGTCATGCCACACCTGCAGGTTGCCCATGCCCGTCAGCTGGCTGATCGCCTTGACGATGTAGGGGTGGTGGATGAGCCGCTCAAAGGCCGGCGACGCCTCCCAGATGTTGACGATCTGCCACACGGGATGGTCGCTCGCCCCTTCAGCGCCGCCGCGCAGGTCGCGGAAGCTGACGGGTTGCGGCTGTCCCTCGACGAAGCCATCTGGTCCGACGTCGAGTACTCGGGCCAGGCCGCTGGCGATGTCCTCGATCTCGGCGTTGTCGAGAATGGGCCCGCTGTTGAGGAAACCGTCACGGTCGAAGGCGGCGATCTGTTCGTCTCTCAGCACAGTTGTTGATGCTCCCTTTGGATATGGGTGAGTCAATCTTCGTCCTGTACTGGCGCCCCCGGGCGGCGCGCGGTGGAAATCTCGGTCAGTCGGTCGATCCTTCCCTCCTGCAGCACGGCGTCCCAGTACCGGGGACCCGAGTCGTACTGCAGATCGAAAGTGACGTAGGCGTCGCCGTCGAGGGTGAGCAGCTCGATGTGTCCCGTCTCGGGGCTGTCCTCCACCGCGGTGCGCAGCCGTTCGGGCGAAAATTGGAAGCCGTCGACGCCGATGATCTCGATGCCGGGATGAACACCCGTCCCATCGGCCACGCCGCCTGGTGTTACGCTGGACACCTCGCCGGTATTCTTCACCGTCAGCCCCAGTGACTCCCCCAGGTACACGTATTTGCCTTTCGCCTCGGCCTTCTTCAGCGACGCCGGAATCTCGTCGACGTACTCGAGGCGATAGCCCGTACTGGCGAGCCAGTGGGCGGTGAAGACCTCCTGGGTGCGTTCGATACTCGCCTCCACAAGGCCGCCCCAGCCCGTGTCGCCGTCGAGGGCACTCAGGCCCGCCAGGATATCTTCGGTGGTAAAGGACACCGTCGTGCGCTGGCGATCGCCGCCACCGAAGAACGCGCGGCAGAAATCGTCGAGACTGCGCTGTCCCGCCGACGCCTCCCGCAGGCGGGCGTCGAAGTCGAGCCACATAAGCGCGCCTTCCACGTAGTAAGACTGCCCGCGGCGCATCAACCCCCAGCTGTCCGACCCGCCGCGCAGGATGTAGCTCGACACGGCGGTGTCTCGCAGGGGTCGCCACTGACGACCTTGTTCGCGCAGGCGCACTGCCGTGTAAATCGCCATCTTCTCGCGGAAATCATCTTTCGACACCAGACCACTGCGCGCGGCCAGCACATTGCCCAGGTACTGCGCCAGGCCCTCATAGACCCACAGGCCCTCGGTGTTCAAGGTAGTGTGAAAGTCACCGCTCACCATACCGACTGGCCGCCGGAATTTGCCGACCCAGGCGTGGACGAACTCGTGCGGCAGCAGGTATCCGAGTCCGTTGTCCACCCAGTCGATGTCGCGAAAGGCGTCGGCCTTCGCTGAATTGAGACTGCTCTCGCGATGTTCGAGACCAAGGCGGGGCGCCTCGTCACTGATGACGAGGAGAAACCGGTAGCTGCCGAAATGCGGCACCGGGCCGAAGAGGGCCTCACTCTCGAGGGCCAGGGCCCCCAGAGGTGCAAGAATGCTGTCTGCCTGTGGCAGATCGCGCGCCTCGTCGGCGACGATGTCGAGGAAGTACGCGGCCCCGTCCGTGCGTGCCAGCTCGACCTCACGGTAGTGCAGACCGCAGATCAGCGGCCGGTCGATCAGCTGTTCGTAGGTAACCGGCTCGAAGCGGATGCGGTCGCCCTCGCGGGACGCGACCGCCAACGCCGAGCCCGCCTGCCAACCCTGGGGCAACGTCAATTCCAGCTCGACCTGCAGCGAGGCCGGGGGGATGTCTTCCGGCGCCACCAGCACCGTGTTCCAGTTGATGATGCCCAACGTGCGGGTGCCGAAGGCGTCGACGCCTTTCGAGTTCGTCGACGGCTGGTTGGTAATGTAGGTGAGGTCCAGGGTCAGCTTCGACCGCTGGCCCTCGTCGCGCAGTACCAGCAGCCGATACATGTTCGACCAGTCCCGCTCCCAGCGCAGCACCGAGCCATCGGCATCGCGGGGCACGAAGCCGGCCAGGTTTTGCAGCGGTCCCCTGGGCGCGTGAATGCCCGGAATCCACTCGGGGTAGAGCATGGCCACGGTGTCACCCATGGCATCGAACTCGAGGGTGCTGCGCAGCAGCTTGCGCGGTAGGTCGGTGGCGTCCACGTGCACGCGCATCATTTGCTGAGCCAGCGTCGGCGCGCTCAGGGCCACGATCAGAACGAGGGCGCCAGAACCCAATCTTGTCGTCATCATGGGGGTAATGGTAGGTGCCGACTCGACGTGGTCCAATTGGAAACGGGCCAATCCCCGTGGGGACCGACCCGTGATTCCTGCAAGTTCGTGGTTCTATCCGGAAGAGCCTCAGGCTATCCCTTGGGCCACCAATTCGGCGTAACTCGACAGGACGAAGAAACGCTCACCAGACCAGGCGTCTCTCTGGCGGACGACGAGCACATGGTTGCCTTCGTGCCCCCGACGTACTTCCTACACCTCCCCATCGATCAGATCACGGCTGCACGTGAACCGGACCCGATCCCAGGCTCGAATCGAGTCATGGCGCCTCTTTGGTTGCGATGGCCGCACTCCCCTTATTTTGTGCGTAGGCAAGCGCCGTGCCAGGAGACGCCGACCTCTGTGTAGCCAGGAGCCAATTCAGCGGTTACAGGAAATCTCCATCAGGCGTTGTGACCCGGCAGGGATTCTCTGCCCGTGTTTGTGAATGACTGCTACAGCGCACCGTGCAGCGTCGTCCAGTCATCCAGATTGTTCAGGTTGACGGCGTCCAGAATGGAACCGTCATCGCTGATGCCTGCGGCAGACAGGATCTCGTCGCGCGTCCCGTCTTCGTGGTTGTACCCACGAATGGCGGCGTTCGA
>JAYZCA010000351.1:0-10804 GCA_036339235.1 Candidatus Latescibacterota bacterium
TTCGGCGACGTCGTCGGGACCGATGATGGGCACGCCGCGCATGGTGCTGCCGATGCGGTTGGGGGCGATGTCGACGAATGCGTCTGGACGGTGGCCGGCGCGGATCAGGTGTTTGCTCAACCTTCTCCCCGTGCGTCCCGCACCCCAGAGGATCAGGCCGTCCCGCGTTGCCAGCGGACCGCTGCACAGGTAATGAGATTTGGCCCGCAGGAAGTTCTCGATGGAGTAGCGGCTGTCGGTGCGCGTCGCCCGCGCCTCGTGCTCCCGCCACCGCACCAGCGGTTCAGCAACTTTCGCGAAACGGCGACCGGCGGCATGGTAGCGCAGCCACAGGTCGTAGTCCTCCGCCCAGCCCCGCTCCTGGTAGGCGCCCATCTCGACGAGTTCGAGGCGCCGCATCATCGACGAGGGGTGGGCGATGGGGCTCTCGATGAAGATCTCGCGGCAGATGTCGTCGTGGGTCACCAGGTCATTCTGCCATTGCACGTAGATGCGAAAGCCCTCGGCTACGTCATCTGCAGGGAAGGCCTCCACCTGCGTGCCGCAGACGGCGATGCTGTCATCCCCCTCCATGATGGAAAGCTGCCGTTCCAGGCGCTGCGGAAGACAGATATCGTCGGCGTCCAGGCGAGCCACATAGGGTGCGCGACAGGCCTCCAAGCCGAGGTTCAGAGCCTCCAGGAGACCCACGTGGGTTGACGAGATGACCCGTGTACGCGGGTTGGCGCGTCGCTGCAGCAGCGCTGGCGTGGCGTCGGTGGAACCGTCATCGACGACGACGATCTCGAAGTCCCCCATGGTCTGGGCCTCGACACTGTCGAGAGCTTCGTCGAGGGTCGAGGCGCCGTTGTAAACCGGCAGCAATATGGAGACGAGAGGAGCCATAGAGTGTCCTAACTTGCGCCCACGGGCGCTAGCCCGCCATACTCCATGACAGTCTGATGGTTCATCTCAAATCCAAATCCGAAATCGAGCTAATCCGCGACAGCTGCCGGATCGCCGCCGACGCCATGGCCTGCGTGCGGGACGCCCTTGCCCCCGGTGTGACGACGGCGGTCCTCGACGAGATCGCCGCCGACTACATCCGCAGTCAGGGGGCAGTGGCCTCAGCCAAGGGTTACCGTGGCTACCCCGGCAGCATCTGTATCTCGATCAACGAGGAAGTCGTGCATGGCATCCCCGGGCCGCGGCAGTTGCGCGCCGGAGATATTTTGTCGGTGGACATCGCGGTGAAGAAAAAAGGCTACCATGGCGACATGAACGTCTCCTTTGCCGCAGGGCCCGTCAGCGAGGAAGCAACGCGACTGATGGAGACGACGCGGGAGGCAATGAACATCGGCCTGCAGGCGAGCGTCGCCGGTGCCCGCCTCGGCGATGTAGGGCACGTCATCCAGCGCCGCGTCGAGGTGGAGGGTTTCTCCGTCGTGCGTGACTACTGCGGCCATGGTATCGGCCGTGCCTTCCACGAGGAGCCGCAGCTGCTGCACTTCGGAACCGCCGGCACCGGCCGCAGGCTCGAGCCGGGTACGGTGTTCACCGTCGAGCCCATGGTCAACGAGGGTGGCATCGAGGTGCGTGTTCTCGATGATCAGTGGACGGCTGTCACCGCCGATGGTTCGCTGTCTACCCAGTTTGAACACACTGTGGCCGTCACCGAAGACGGTCCAGACATCCTCTCCCGTTTCGACGACCTGCCCTTCTGAGGAAGCCCCATCCGCCGCCAGGCGTGCAGGCGATCGTTGCGCCCTGAGGGAGAGGCCGTAGTTTCTGTGGGCTACCCATCCCCACCCAGAGGAGCCAGCGGCGATGGCCAAGGAAACGAACACCGAGTCAGAGTCGACCGACTTCGGCTTCGATCCCGGTTCACAGCGGGAACTCGAAGTCGAAGACACCTGCTGTGTCACCGGCGAGGAAGTACCGGCAAGTTTCTGCCGCTTTCCCGACTACCGCCGGGGCACGATGATGGTCATGTCCAAGAGCGTCGCCGTCGAACGACTGCGCAAGGGTACGACGACGACGACCTTCAAGCAGGTCCTCGTCAAGCGCCACGGCAAGAAGGCGATGGCGGACTACCGCAGCTGACGCGGAACGGACCGCGAAGAAAAGCAGGGGGCGCTCCGGGTGGAGCGCCCCCTTTTTCTTTGCATCAGGTCAGAGTCTCTCAGGCACCGTCGAGCAGTTTTTGCACCTGCGCGCCGAGTACACCGTAGGGATCGACCTTGCCCGCGGCGTTGCGCGACAAGCCAAAGTGGGTGTCGTAGATCTGCCCCTGCTGATCGATGATGACCGTCGTCGGCACGAAACGCATGTACCCTGCAGCGGGGTCATAAGCGGCGGAGAATTTCTGCTCACCGTCGAGATATATGGGGTAGTTGATCCCAAAATGTTCGATGAATAGTTCGAGCATCGCGTCGATCTGACTGGATCGGCCCCTGTCGACGGAGATGCCGATGATGGCGAGATCTTCCTCCGGGAAATCCTCGCGGAGCCGCACGAGGTGGGGAATCTCGTCATGGCAGGGGCCGCACCATGTAGCCCAGAAGTTGAGTACCATCACGCGGCCCTGGTAGGCGGAGAGGTCGAAGCCGTCGATAGAGCCCCGGTAACCGGGAGCCGGATCCTGAGCCGCCCGACTTGAGTCGCAGGCGTTGGCGCCGAGCAGAAGTGCGCAGAGAATTACAATCGGGGAGTGTCGTCGGTTCATGACACAGAATATACGGGCGGTGCAGCACCTCTGAAAGACGCCGACGTCAGGCTCTGAGCCGAGCGTTTGCGGGCAGGGTCGTCAGGTGCGTCTCCCGCACGCCCGTCAGAGCGCCGACACGACGCAGCAGCTCGTCGCAGGGGTCCACTTGGATACTGCGCGAGCGCACCACGGCGTCGTGGCCGCCGCCGTTCTCGACACGGATAATCACGTCGCACTGTCCGGCGAACTCCCGGAAGGCCTGACGCAGCTGACCGAGGAGCTCCTCGGTCACCGCCTCCGATGGCACGGTGATATTGACGGACCGTGTCAGTCGCTGGCGCGTGTGCTCCATGGGCAGCACCGAGTCGGCGAGGATACTCATGGTGCCGTTACGTTCGTTCAGGCGGCCCTCGACCATGACCACCTCTTCCTGAACGATGAGGTGTTTGTTGCTGGCATAGGCGTCGGAGAAGAACACGATGTCCGCCTTGTCCGTCAGGTCTTCGAGGGTGACGAAGGCGATGGTGTTGCCTTTGCGGTCGCTGGAGGTGGAGATACGACTGATCAGGCCACCCACGCGCACGGGGGCACCGTTCTCCTGCTGGGGGATGTCGGCCAGAGGGGAAGCGAAGTTGCGCAAGTCACGTTCGTAGCGGCTCAGGGGATGGCTGGAGACGTAGAAACCGAGCAACTCCTTCTCGCGCGCCAGCATCTCCGTCTCCGTCCACGGTTCGACGTCGGGAAGGGCGAGTTGCTGTTCGAGCAGGGGCGCAGATGAGTCACCACCAAAGAGGCTGAACTGGCCGCGGCCGCGTTCCTCCTGCACGATCTGGGCGTTGCGCAGCGCCACATCGAGAGCCTCCTGCAGCTGCGCCCGATGACCGCCGAGGGGGTCGCAGGCGCCGGTGGCGACGAGGGCTTCGACGACGCGGCGGTTGACGGCGCACAGGTCGAGGCGCTCACAGAATTTGTACAGGTCCTCATAGGGGCCATCGGCAACACGGCCTTCCACGACAGACTGCGCCGCGCCGACGCCGACGTTCTTGATCGCCGCCAGGCCGAAGCGGATCCCCTCGTCGCCGGGGACAAAGTTGACGGCGCTCTCGTTGACATTGGGGGGCAACACGGGGATCTCCATGCGCCGGCACTCGTCGAGCATGATCGTCAGGCGATCGGTGTTGTTGCGGTCCGTCGTCAGGCTCGCCGCCAGGTACTGATAGGGATAGTTGGCCTTGAGGTAGGCGTTCCGATAAGCCGACTCCGAGTAGGGGGCGGAGTGACACTTGTTGAAACCGTAACCCGAGAAGGCCTCGATGTCCGCCCAGATCTTCTGGGCGACGTTGCGATCGACGTCATTGGCGACGGCACCGTCGATGAAGTCCTTCTTGTATTTCTCCATGACGTCGGCAAGCTTCTTGCCCATCGCCTTGCGGATGCCGTCGGCCTCGCCGAGGGTAAAACCCGACAGGTCACGGGCGATACGCTGCACCTGTTCCTGGTAGGTGATGACGCCGTACGTCTCCTCGAGGATCGGTTCGAGGACAGGGTGATCGTACTCGACCGGTTCCAACCCGTTCTTGCGGGCGATGAAGGTCGGGATACGCGCCATCGGCCCCGGACGATAGAGGGCGTTCATGGCGATGATGTCTTCGATCTTGTTCGGTTTCAGCTGGCTGAGGTATTCGCGCATGCCGGCGCTCTCGAACTGGAACACACCCACCGTCTCACCGCGGCTGAACAAGTCGAATGTCGGCTGATCATCCCAGGGGATGGCCTCGAGATCGAAGTCCGGTTCCTGCAGACGGATCAGGCGCACCGCCTCATCCGTCATCGACAGCTCCTTGAGCCCGAGAATGTCCATCTTCAGAAGGCCCACATCCATGCATGTCTCACCGTCGAACTGGGTGGTGATCGTACCGTCCTTCGGCGCCCGGTAGAGGGGCACGTAGTCGGTCAGGTCCGACGGCGCGATGATGACGGCGCAGGCGTGGACCGAGGCGTGCCGTGCAAGGCCCTCGAGCTTGAGAGCGTGTTTCAGCAGCTGGCCTTCGGCATCATCTCTGCCGGCCATCTGCTGCAGTTCGGGGACGCGTTCGATGGCTTCCTGCAGGGTGATCTTCAGTTCGTTCGGCACCAGCTTGGCGATTCGGTCCACATCTCCGAAGGAGAGCCCCAGGACGCGTCCCACGTCGCGCACGACTGCCTTGGCGCCCATGGTGCCAAAGGTGATAACCTGGGAGACGTTGGCCTCGCCGTAGGTGTCGATCATGTAGCGCACGACGAGATCGCGGCCCGTGTCGGCGAAGTCGATGTCGATGTCGGGTGGGGTGAGGCGCTCGGGGATGAGGAAGCGCTCGAACAGCAGGTTGTGTCGGATGGGGTCGGTGTTGGTGATCCTCAGACAGTAGGAGACCAGGCAGCCGGCGGCCGAGCCGCGTCCGGGACCGACGCTGACGCCGGAGTCGCGGGCGAACTGCACGAAATCGCGCACGATCAGGAAATAACCCGAGTAGTCTTCCGATGTGATGACGTCCAACTCGTAGTCGAGGCGCTGCTGCAGCGTCTCGGTGATCTCATCGTAGCGCGTCTTGAGCCCTTCCTGGGCCAGGTGCCTCAGGTATTGCTCACTCGAGGTGAAATCTGGAGGTATGGGAAAGTCGGGCATGTGCTGGGCGCCGAACTCGAGCTTGACGTTGCACTTCTCGGCGATGGCCACGGTGTTTTCGATCGCCTGCGGCAGATCGGCGAACAACTCCTGCATCTGCTGTGGCGACTTCATATAGAGACCGGTGGGGTAACACATACGCTGCGTCGGGGGATCTGACAGCATCTTGCCCGTCTGAATGCAGATCAACGCGTCGTGGGCGGCGTGGTCGTCGGCGTGCAAAAAATGAAAGTCGTTCGTCGCCACCAGGGGTATGCCGAGTTTCTTGTGCAGTTTCAGCAGCCCGTCGTTGACCTTGGCCTCGATGTCGATGCCGTGGCGCTGGATCTCGAGGTAGTAGTCGTCCCCGAAGATGTCCATGTACTCTCGGGCGGCTTCTTCGGCGGTGCCGAGGCCATCCACCTGTATGAGATGGGCGACCTCGCCGGAGACGCAGGCCGACATGCAGACGAGGCCTTCGCCAAACTCCCGCAACAGCTCCTTGTCGATGCGCGGGTTGTAGTAGAAGCCCTCTGTATATCCCTTCGACACGAGTTTGGTGAGGTTGCGCCAGCCCACGTCGTTCTTGGCCAGCAGGATCAGGTGATTGGATGCATGCTGCAGACCGCGGTCGGCGGTGCGGTCGTGGCGACTGCCGATGGCGACGTAGACCTCGCAGCCGATGATCGGCTTGATGCCCGCCTCCTCACAGTTTCGGTAGTGGGAGATGGCGCCGAAAAGATTGCCATGGTCGGTGACTGCCAGCGCCGGCATGCCGTACTCAGCGGCGGCGCCGGCCATCTGGCCGATGTGGCAGCCACCGTCGAGCAGGCTGTATTCGCTGTGGCCGTGAAGGTGGACGAACTCGGCGGTGGGCATGAGGAAGCTCCTGCCCACGGGGCGTGGGCGATGAGGCGGTGGGTCAGCCCGGGAGGGGAGCCGCGGGCACGGAGGTCGGTTTACTTCGGGGAGCTTCGAGGGCGAAAAATACTGGGGGCCCAGAGGGTCGTCAATCGAGCAAAATGTGGCAAGCGAGACATGTCCTTGAGCTGGCCCCAGCTCACCGAGGCGACGGCCGTCCCGGTCCCGGAAAAGCTCTGCAGGAACATCACGCTAGAAACCACGGTCTCCGGCAGCGCCGTGTCGCCCACTGGGAGGACGGAGATCATTTGGATGTTGGCGACGGTGCCCACCCGCGGCGCGATCCAGGTGTACTGGTCGATGACCTGGCGCAGGATGATGGTTTCGCCCGCCACCGAGATACCAAACTCCCCTTCCCCGCGAACGTGCATGCGCAGGGCTTCAAAGCTGCCTGCCGGCACCTGCACTGTGCCCCAGGCGTCGACGGAACCCGTCATGGTCAGGGACCCGGTCACTTCCAGCCCGGGTACTTAGGTTATTCAATGGCACTTCGATGGGAGTGAACTGTTTGTCGAATTCCAGCGGATACTGATCGGGGAAGCCGCCCTGATCGCTGGCGGCCTGGACATCGACGATCTCGTCGCTCAACCCTTCGATCCCCAGCAGACGCGCCTCGCCGCCGAGACCGACGAAGAAGGCGTACGTCGGCTCATGATCCTGGCCGGTGTCGGTTGCGCGCACGACGTATTCGGCTTCCGGGTACTTCTCCGAGCCGGGTGCGTCTTGCGGCAGCAGAATCTGGGTGGTGCTGGCAAAGGAAAACAGCGGATCACCCATGCCGTCCCGCACATCGACCACCAGAGGCCCTCCCATCATGCCGATGTCGCCCACCGACTCGGAGAGGGGGCCTTCAAAGGACTGAAGCACGTACTCGAGTCGATCCCCGATTCGCGGCGCAATATCCGCCTCCGAAACCGTGACCTGGGCGGACGAACACAGCGGGATGGCCACCAACGAGATGGTTCGCAGCAGGATTTTCATTGGCTGACCTCGCAGCGGTCTGGGTCTGAACAGAAGGCTGCGGCAAATCTTGTAAGCCGGGGTGTCCCCGGGCAAGTCCGCTTTGCCGGCGATCGCGGGTTCCGCTATTTTTTTCCACTCTCCCTCTAACCCTGAGTGGACCCATAGTTTGAAGATCCTTCTCGTCGCCGGAGCGCGACCGAACTTCCCGAAGATCGCGCCCATCGCCGCCGAACTCCGCCGGCATCCGGACCGTTTTGAAACGCTCGTCGTGCACACGGGCCAGCACTACGATTACCAGCTCTCCGGCATCTTCTTTGAGGAACTCGAACTCGGCCCGCCCGATCACTTTCTCGACGCTCGCAATGATGGCGGCCGGTCCGCACAGATGGCCGATGTCATGGTCAAGTTCGACGCCGTGCTGGCCGCCGATCGGCCCGATCTGGTCGTCGTCGTCGGTGACGTCATCTCGACCGTATTCTGCAGTCTCGGTGCCAAGATTCGCGACATTCCCGTCGCCCACGTCGAGGCTGGCCTACGCGCCAACGACCGAACCATGCCGGAGGAGATCGCCCGCGTCGCCACCGATGCCATCGCCGACCTGCTGTTCACCACCGATGTCGGCGCCGACGAGAATCTTCGAGCCGAGAACGTACCCGAACACTGCATCCACCGTGTCGGCAATGTCATGATCGACACGTTGCTGCGCTTCCGCGACCGAGCGCGGGCCTCCGACGCCCTGAAGCGCCATGGCCTGGTTCCAAAACAATACGTCCTGGTAACTTTGCACCGGCAGTCCAACCTCGAGGACACGGCGGTTCTTGAAGGCCTCGTCGATGCCCTGGTGAGGGTTGCCGGGATGTCACCCGTGCTGTTTCCAGTACACCCGCATACGCGGAAGCGTTTTAAAGAGACAGGGCTTGGTGCCCGTCTGCAGTCGGCGCCGAACATGCACATGGTCGAGCCAGTGGGTTACGTCGACATGCTTTGTCTCATGGACAACGCTAGCCTGGCCCTCGTCGACTCCGGTGGTATCCAGGAGGAGACCACCGTGCTCGGCGTGCCGTGTCTGACGATGCGTCACAACACGGAGCGACCGGTCACCATCAGCGAAGGCACGAACATGCTTGTAGGCACCGACCCCGAGCGTATCGTCACCGAAACGCAGCGTGTGCTGCAAGATGGCGGTCCCAAGGGTCGCGTTCCGGACCTGTGGGACGGTCGCAGCGCCGAACGGATTGTGACGGCCCTGGCAAAGGGCTACCAACTCAGATAGAAAGAGCGAACACTTGCGAATCTTGATCACTGGCGGAGCCGGGTTCATCGGATCCCACCTGTGCGAGCGGTTTCTCGCCGACGGCCACGATGTCGTCGTCATGGACAACCTGCTCACCGGGCGGATCGACAACATCGCCGCCCATCTGGGCAACCCGAAGTTCCGCTTCGTCCACTACGATGTCACCGAGTACATGCACGTGGACGGAGACCTCGACTTCATCCTGCACTTCGCCAGCCCCGCGAGCCCCGCCGACTTCGAGCGACTGGGAATCCGCATCCTGAAGGTGGGTTCCCTGGGGACGCACAAGACCCTGGGGCTTGCCCGCGCCAAGGGGGCGAAGTTTCTGCTGGCGTCGACGTCGGAGACCTACGGGGACCCTCAGGTACACCCGCAGAACGAGGAGTACTGGGGCAACGTCAACCCCATCGGTATCCGCGGCGTCTACGACGAGGCCAAGCGTTTCGCCGAGTCGATGACGATGGCCTACCACCGCTTGCACGGTATCGACACGCGCATCGTACGCATCTTCAACACCTATGGGCCACGCATGCGCCGCAACGACGGCCGCGCCATCCCCAACTTCATCACTCAGGCCCTGGCCGGGGAGGATGTCACCGTGTACGGCGACGGCAGCCAGACGCGCAGCATCGGTTACGTCACCGACCTGGTGGAGGGTATCTGCCGGCTGATGGCGACCGACGTGAATACCCCCGTCAACATCGGCAATCCCGCCGAACTGACCATGCGGGCCCTGGCGGAGAAGATCATCGACTTCACCAACAGTTCGAGTCGTATCGTGTCGAAGCCGCTGCCCGAAGATGACCCGAAGATCCGACTTCCCGACATCACCAAAGCGCGCACCCTGCTGGGTTGGGAGCCAACGATAACTCCCGACGAAGGGCTCCGGCGGACGATCGATTGGTTCAGCAACGACCCCGACAGCTCGGGAGCCTGAGCCAACGTGAACCTGGTCCTGCGCGAGACGATGCTCGGATTCGATCTGGTCGACGGCTCCACGCCACTGGCCGTCTACCGGGCGCGTGAACACCTGCCACGTACCGACTCGCCAAAACCCTGTTTCGCGCCGATCTACACGGCGTCAGGGCATTTGGTTACCGAGTATCGGCCCGCAGATCACACGTGGCACACGGGAATGTTTTACGGTTGGGTCCACGCCAACGATGCCAACCTGTGGGGCGGGGGCTGGTATCTGCCTGAGAAGGGCAGATACGAGGATGTGCGGGGGACTCACGGCGTGCAGCGCCATGATGGTTTTGACGAGGTGGATTCGCGGGACGGCGTTGCCCGTGTGCGCGAGCGCGTCAGTTGGCTCGACGGCGCCGACAAGGTAATCGCCACGGAGCGGCGTGCCTGGGATTTTGAGCCTTGCGACGGGGGCTACCGGTGGCGCATCGAGACCGCCATCAAGGCAACAGGGGGACCACTGACTCTCGGGGCGACACGCGCGGAGGCGCGCTACAGCGGGCTCCAGCTTCGTCTGGGACCGCCCTTTGGAACCGTCGAGGCGCCCGCGATTTTCCACTGCAGCGAGGGCCGCACCGGCCATGAGGAGATTCGCAAGAAGCAGGCTGTCTGGGTGAGTGCCGCCGGCGTCGGTGGCGGCATGATCGCTCTGTTCGATCACCCGCAGAATCCGCGTCATCCCAATCGCTGGCACACGCGCGAAAACCAGTTCGGTACGGCACCGCTGATGGATGGAGATCAGATTCTGGCTGAAGGCGAGACGCTCCGGCTTCACTATCGCTTTCTCGTACTCGATGATCCGGTCGGGGCCGAGCGTCTGCACGGCGAGTTCGCTGACTTCTCCGTGGACATGCGGGAGGAAGCGTGACCCGACACCGGTGAACGCTCGCCGACCACCGGCCGTCGATGGCAGGCTTCAACGCGAGGCCGAATTCCACGACGAGGCGTTTTCAAGCCACGCCCGCCGGGCGGCGGGCAAGTATTACGCCACCGCACGGGCCGCAAAAGCCCACTACCACGAACGGATCCTCAACGACGGCGACCGCGACGTTCTCGAATACGGCTGTGGGCGGGGCAGTGCCGCCTTCGAACTGGCCTCCCGCGGCGCGCAGGTCACGGGCATCGACATCTCCGAGGTTGGCATCCGCGAGGCTCTGCAACAGGGCCGTGACCTGGGCCTGGAGGAGCGCCTCCACTTCCGCAACATGAACGCCGAGGCTCTCGACTTCGATGACGGCAGTTTCGACCTCGTCTGCGGCAGCGGCATCCTCCACCACCTCGACCTCGATGTGGCCATCCGGGAGGTCATACGTGTGTTGCGTCCCGGAGG
>JAYZCA010000352.1:0-5427 GCA_036339235.1 Candidatus Latescibacterota bacterium
ATCCCACTCTACGGCTGGCGCTGGACCTACGTCATCCTCGGCGCCATGGTGCTGGGCGTCATGATCCCGTTAGGTTGGATCTTCACCCGCGATCGTCCCGAAGATCACGGGCTGTTGCCAGACGGCGCCGGCGTGCGGGAAGGAGGGCAGGAGGCAGACGGACCGCTGGAGACCAACTGGTCCCTGGCACAGGTCCTGCGCTGCCGCGCCTTCTGGGTCACCACCGCCGGCATGTCGTCGATGAGCATGCTCAACACCGGCCTGTTCTTCCACATCTTCAGCGTCTTCGAAGACGGTGGCCTGTCGTCGACGGTGGCCGCCTCCGTCTTCGTCCCCATCGCCACCACCGGCGCCGTCGTTCAGCTCATCGCCGGGCTGCTGGTGGGGCGCGTACACTTGCGCGTACTGCTGGCCGTTGCGCTGATTCTGGAGGCGGCGATCCTCGTCGCCGCCACCAGGCTCACCTCGGTGCCCCTCGCTTACGCTTTCGGCGTCGGCTGGGGGATCCAGGGTGGCATAGAAATCCTGGTGATGGGGGTGATCTTCGCCAACTACTTCGGCCGTCTGCACCTGGGTGCCATCGCCGGATTCGCGTCGACGCTGCTGATTGCCGCCTCGGCGCTGGGCCCGATGCCGATGGGCATTGCCCGCGACCTGATGGGCGGTTACCAGACCGTCCTGACCGGCTCCGCCATCGTGCCTCTGGTACTGGCCCTGGCCTGTCTGCTCTTCGGCAAGCCGCCGGCGGTGTCACCTCATGTTGAGAAGACTGATGATTGAAACGGTTGAAAAGCACTTCCGTGATCTGAGCCCCGCCGTCGATTTCTGTTCTCTGCGCCTGGTGTCGCGGCAGGACGAGGTCATCGAGGTGCGCCAGGACATCCTGCAGCCGGTGACATTCGACGACGACGTCGGCGCCATGATCACCGTCGTCGACGCAGGCGGCCTTGGGTACGCTGCCACCAGCGACCTCACGGCGAGCGGCCTGCGCCACGCACTCGAACGTGCCACCCGCTGGGCGCGGCAGACGGCCGCCACCGCCGTCGTCGACCACGGCAAGGTCGGCCACCCCGCCCCTGTGGGCGACTACAGCTGTGCCGTCGAGCGTCCATGGTCCGCGACGCCTCTGGTGGAACGCATCGACCTGGCGCGCACCGAATGTGGCCGCCTCAGGACCGACGACCGTATCGTCGACTGGTCGGCTTCCCTGTGGTGGATCGCCGAACAGCAGCTCTACCTGACGGCAGACGGTGGTCGCACCATGCAGCGCTTCGAGTATCTGATCCCCGGCCTCAGCGTCACCGCCAATGAAGGCAGCGAGACCATCAACCGGCGTTTCGGGGGCTTCGATCTGGGGCGCCAGGGCGGCCTCGAGATCCTCGATGACGTGCACTTCTTCGACCAGGCTCCCGCCATCGCCGACGAAGTGCTGCAGCTACTGGTTGCCCCCAACTGCCCCACCGGCACCATGGACCTGCTGCTGGATCCGGATCAGATGTACCTGCAGATCCACGAATCGATCGGTCATCCGTTGGAGCTCGATCGTATCCTCGGCGACGAGCGCAACTACGCCGGCACCAGCTTCGTCACCCTCGACATGATCGGCAGCTATCGGTATGGCTCCGACCTGCTCAACATCACCTTCGATCCCACCGTCGCCGACGAGTTCGCAACCTATCGGTGGGACGATGACGGCGTGGTGGCCGACAAGCAGTACATCATCCGCGACGGCATCCTCGAACGGGGCCTGGGTGGAATCACCTCGCAGATGCGCGCCCACCTGCCGGGCGTCTCCAACTCGCGCGCCTGTTCCTGGAACCGGCCGCCCATCGACCGTATGGCCAACCTCAACCTCGAGCCCGGCGCCGCGAGCCGCGAGGACATGATCGGCGCCGTCGAACACGGCATCTACATGAAGCGCAACCTCTCCTGGTCCATCGACGACAGCCGCAACAAGTTCCAGTTCGGCTGCGAGTACGGTCGGATGATCCGCGACGGCGAACTCGCCGAGGTCGTGAAGAAGCCGAATTACAAGGGCATCTCCGGCACCTTCTGGCGCTCGCTGAAAGGTGTAGGCAACGCCGATCTGTTCGAGGTGCTCGGCACCCCCTTCTGCGGCAAGGGCGAGCCCAACCAGGTGATCCGCGTCGGTCACGCCACGCCGCCGGCGCTGTTCGGCGATGTCGCCGTCTTCGGTGGCGAGTGAAGGGGGGATGAAATGAAGAACGACTTCCATCGCCTCGCCGACGATCTCACCGCCCGGGTCAGTGGAGACGAAGTCCTGCTGCTCAACTTCGCCGGCGAGACCACCGACTTCATCCGCTTCAATCAATCACGTGTGCGCCAGCCCGGACACGTACAGCAGCGCTATCTGGCCATCCAGCTGGTCGATGGTCAGGGTCAGCGCCAAGCCACCACGCAGGTCACTCTCACAGGAGACCTCGACGAGGACACTCGACGCACCGTGAAGGTGGTCGACGACCTGCGACAGCGACTACCGCAGCTGCCCAAAGACCCACACATCTTCTATGCCACCGAGCCCACATCGAGCCAGCAGGAAGCCGCAAGCCACCTGCCTGCCACGAGCCAGGTTGTCGACGAGGTCTTGGCCGCCGGCGCCGGGCGGGACCTAGTCGGCCTGCTCGCCCAGGGTGGCATGTACCGTGGCTTCGCCAACTCCTTCGGCCAGCGCAACTGGTCCACCACCCACAGTTTCAACCTCGACTGGAGCTTCTATCTTCGGGAGGACAAGGCCGTCAAATGCGGTTACGCCGGGGTCGAATGGGATGGCGACGACTTCCGCTCCCGCGTCGACACCGCCGTCGAGCAGCTGGCTTTGCTCGATCGCGATCCGAAGACGATCCCCGCCGGCCGCTATCGTGTCTACCTGGCGCCGGTAGCGCTGGCCGACTACGTCGGCATGCTCAACCGCGGAGGTTTCGGCCTCAAGGCCCACCGCACCAGGCAGTCGAGCCTGCTGCGTATGGCTACCGACGGGGTCTGTCTCCACGACGCGGTCACCCTCATGGACAATACTCGCGATGGCGTCGCCCCGAACTTCCAGGCCGACGGCTTCCTCAAGCCTGACAGCGTCACGCTTATCGATGCCGGTGCCCATGCTGACTGCCTCGTGACGCCGCGCAGCGCCCGCGAGTACGGCGTGGACACCAACGGTGCCAGTGCCGGCGAGGGTGCAGCTTCCCTCGACTTGGCCGCCGGAGACCTCGACGCCGCCGATGTACTGACGCGTCTCGACACCGGGGTCTTGATCAACAATGTCCACTATCTCAACTACTCCGATCGACCTGCCTGTCGTATCACCGGCATGACCCGCTTCGCCTGTTTCTGGGTGGAAGCGGGACAGATCGTGGCCCCCATCAACGTCATGCGCTTCGATGAAACCCTCTATCGCGTTCTCGGCGACAACCTCATGGGACTGACACGCGAACGCGAGATGATCCTCGATTCCGGTACTTATGGTGGTCGCGGCTCAGTCTCATCGTGCTTCCCTGGAGCCCTCGTCGAGGACTTCAACTTCAATCTCTGATCGAAATCACTGCAGGCGAGGAGACCCCCTGATGTTGTCCCCTGAACAGATCGAACACTTCCGCATGCAAGGGCACCTGGTCCTCGACCCGTGTCTCGAGGCGGGCCAGGTTGAGGCTTTGACGGAACGGGTACGGCAGATCGCCGAGGGCGAGATCGACCTTCCCGACGGCTCCATCGAGTACGAACCCGGTGCCACCGGGCGACGCATGGAGAGTCTGCGCAAGATCAACTTCCCCAGCCGTTACGACGCGTTCTTCGTCGATCACGCCCGCAGTCCGGTGTTGCTCGACGCCATCGTCGACCTCATCGGTGCGGACGTCAAACTCTTCGGCGATCAGCTCTTCATGAAACCTCCCGGCGGCATCGAGAAGACCTACCACCAGGACAGTCCCTACTTCTCCATCGAGCCCATGGCCATGATCACCGCCTGGGTCGCCCTCGACGATGTCGACGAAGACAACGGCTGCATGTATGTGATCCCGGGCAGCCACTTGCATGGCGCCGTCGATCACAGCGAGCCGTGGATGGTGGGCGAACGGCGCGACATGCGCATCCCCGACGAAGTGATCGATCGGGATCGTGAGCGACCGATCACACTGCGCGCCGGCGGCTGCTCCTTCCACCACGGGCTGCTGCAGCACCGTTCCGGACCCAACCGCAGCGACCGCTTCCGCCGCGGCATGGCGACTCACTACATGACGGCGAGTTCGCGCTGGACGGGCGAGGCAGCGCAGCCCGCCTATCACCTGCTGCACGGTCGCGAGTACGAAGGCTGCGTGTAGCCATGAAGATTACTGCGCTGAAGTCATTCGTCCACACGGCAGGGAACTATTTCGTCAAGGTCGAGACCGACGCAGGATTGTACGGTCTCGGAGAGGCCGGACTGAAACGACGGGGCCACGCCATCGCCGAGGTCGTGAAGGGTTTTGAGTCAGATTTGATCGGCGCCGATCCCTCGAGAATCGAACATCTCTGGCAGACGATGTTTCGCGGCGGATTCTTCCCCGGCGGTGTAGTCCAGTCCTCCGCCGTCAGCGCCGTGGACATCGCGCTCTGGGATCTGAAGGGGAAGGTCCTCGGCGTCCCTGTGTATGAACTGCTTGGCGGACTGACACGCGAAAGTGTCGCCTGCTATCCTCATATCGGCGAACGGGACGCGATCGAACGTCTTGTCGCCAACTGCAGGCAGCGTCAGTCCGAAGGCTGGCGGTTTGCGCGTTGGGGGTTGAGCGATCCGACGGGTGAGGGCGCGGTGTTCGAGCCGGCGCGCGCCGTCCGGCATGGAATCGAACAGGTGAAGGCAGTGCGGGAAGCCTGTGGTGACGACTTCGGCATCTGTGTCGACCTGCACACGCGTCTCGATCCCCCGGCGGCAATAGAGTTCTGCCGGGGGGTAGAACCGTATCGTCCGTTCTTTGTCGAGGATCCTCTACGAAGTGAAAATCCGCAGAGCCTGCGTATGGTTCGCCAGCAGACGTCGGTACCGATCGCCGTTGGCGAGCACTTCGACAGCAAATGGTCTTTCCGCCAGGTAATCGAAGAAGACCTGATGGATTACTGCCGCATCGATCTCTGTATTGCCGGTGGACTGACGGAGGGAAAGAAGATCACTGGCTGGTGCGAGACGCACTATATCCACATAGCCCCGCACAACCCACTTGGACCGGTATCGACAGCGGCGTGTCTTCACCTGTGTCTGGCGTCACCCCTCGTTGGCGTCCAGGAACTTCCAAGCGTGCCGGGTACGACGATGACGGACGTCTTCCCGAAGCAGGTTCCCTTCGCGGATGGACACCTCCTGATACCCGACGGCCCCGGCCTGGGTGTCGAGTTCAACGAAGAGGCCTTCGCCGGACTGGATCCATACCAGCCGGGTAA
>JAYZCA010000353.1:0-2761 GCA_036339235.1 Candidatus Latescibacterota bacterium
TCCCTGCTCGACGACGAGCGTGTTGAGAGCATTGGCGCTGGCCTGCTTGGTGAGGACTTCAACTACATGTCGAGCGACGGCAACTACTTCGTCGGCGACACGGTCTGGCACTCGGACGGCTATCAGCGTGCTCCAGGCTACCGTTCCATCAAGCTGGCCTTCTACCTCGACGCGGTGGGGCACGACAGCGGCTGCCTCCACGTCGTCCCTGGAAGTCAGCAAGTGGGTGACAGCTACGCCGAAGGGGTGCACGAGACGATCGCTACGTCTGGCTCCAATCGCACCGAGCAGGACTGGGGCATCCCCGGCACCGATGTCCCCGCCCTTGCCCTCGAGGCGGAGCCGGGCGATCTCGTGGTCTTCAACCACCGCATCAAGCACGCCTCCTTCGGGGGCGGCACAAGCCGGCGCATGTTCACCATCAACCTGCAGCAGCGTTTTCTCGAGGAGGACGAGGAGTTGCTGCGAGAGTGCATAGCCGGCCTGGCAGGTTTCTGGTACGAGGGAGTGTATTCCCCTCTCATGGTGCAAAGCGCCGGTCCGGGCCGCATGCGCCACCTGGAGCAGCGCCTGGCCCACGCCGATCACCTGCCCGGCCTGGTGACAAAGGCGAGGCAAGAGATGGGCGAGCCGAGTCGCTTCTGACATGGCGAGCCGTAACAGACCTCCAGTCGCCGGCATCCGTGTCCCCGCGCCGGAGATGCGCGCCTTCGTGGCCGGGCTGTTTGCGCAGGTCGACATGCCACCGGATCGCTGTGCAGAGATGGCCGACTATCTCGTGCGCAGCGACCTGAGATGCGTCTTCAGTCATGGCACCAGTCAGGCTCCCGGCTACGCCCGTGCTATGCGAGAGGGCAGGATCAACGCGGCTCCGGACATCCGCGTCGTCGAGGACTCTCCCGCGGCCACCGTCGTCGACGGTGATGGCGGCCTCGGCTACTTCGCCTGCCACGAGGCGATGCGGATCAGCATTCGGAAGGCCCTGACGACCGGGACCGCTGCCGCGACGACGACCAATCACCATCACTTTGGCGCAGCGGGAACCTGGTCCCGCTGTGCACTCGAAAGCGACTGCATCGGCCTGGCGGTCTCGTCGAATCGATTCGTTCCCAATCCCCAAAGGTCCGTCCTCGACGCGGTCACCTGGGGGCCATTGAGCATCGCCGTCCCCGCCGGAGAGCAGCCGCCCTTCGTCTTCGACGGTGGCGGCTTTGACCTGCCATACTCGGAGGAGCGCTTCCTGGAAGCTCCCGGCGCCTTCCTCAAAGGGCTCGGAGTCAATGTGGCTGTGGCCATCCTCGGCGGTCTTCTCGCCGGCGTCTACCGACGGGAACTGATGGAGTCACGCGATGGCTGGGAGTCCAACCAGGGAGCCTTCGTGGCCGTCTTCGACGTTTCCCATTTCATGCCTGTCGATGAGTTCAAGGCGGAGATGGATCGCTACATCAGTGACGTCGGCAAGACGACACCCCTCCCCGGGACCGATCAGGCGGTGCTGCCTGGCGGGCTCGAGTACCGCTGGCAACAGGAGAACCAGAGGGGCGGCATCCCCGTCAGCGACAGACACAGAGAGGTGCTGGAAGACGCGGCCAAGGAGTTCGGTGTCGAGGCACCCTTCGAACGCTTCCAACGCTTCGGCTAATCTGCCGTTGGCGTCGCCACCGTCTTCGTAGCGACCGAATCAGCAGAGAAGTGCACGACGCCGAAGCGCTCGGGGACGTGGTACTTGGGCTGCGGTGTGCCCGTGTTCGACCACTGGCTGTACTGGGCATTCACCTTGCCGCCGATGCGGTACAAGTTGAGGCGCCAGGTGTCTCCCGGCTTGGGAGGCACGTTCGGGGCGGTGTCGACGAAAGAACCGAAGGGAATGGCGATCTCGGTGACAAATCCGGTGTCCTCATCGCTCTCGTCATTGAGGGTGCCGTCGATCTGCGTGGCCGTCGCCAGCTGCGACGTATAGGCCCCGGTTGGCTCCGAGAGTTGGAAGCGGTCGAGGATGGTGCCGAGGACGTTGACCTCGAAGTTGTAGTAGTGACGGATGTGGGTTGTGTCGGGCATGATGAAGACTTCGACGCAATCGTCCTGGGATACCGGCGCATCGCGTTCCGTGTGGATGGCCGAGATGTGCCTGTCCTCGGCCACGAAGGAGATGTAGAGATTGACGTCGTCCCACAGCAGCCGCGCTTCGGTCTGCTCCTTGTCCCCCGCGACCCACCAGGGAAATACGAAATCACCCACCGCAGCTGCTGCACCCCAGGAGGGTTCGTCGATCCGGCCATCGATCGCGATCGGCCCGGTGGCGCGCATGATGGTGTGCTCGGGCAGGTCCGCGGTTGGTGCTGTGGCACAGACCACGGCGCGGGTCGCTAGCAAGGCTACGACGATCAGGGTGTTCCGGTAGTAGTGGCGGGCGTCGTTGAAGTAGATTGTGCGGCGCAGTCGCATGGCGTTCCACCCTTTCTGATTTGACATTGGCACCGTGTGCCCAGAAGGTAGCACCCTTCGAGTTGTTCGAGCCAGCGCGCGTCGGTCGACGCACACTCATCGGATGGATGGTCGTCTAGTTAGCCGATGCCCCGGGATACCAGCGACAAACGCAAGCGCCAGTATTAGGAGATCAACGAGTACCGCGATCTCCTTCAAGCGCCAGACCGCTTCGAGTCCGGGTTCACGGCCAAGACGATCGTCGGCGTCCTCTTCATCGCCTTCATCATGACCCCCGGACAGATGTATCTGTCCCTGGTGACCGGGATCGGCATCG
>JAYZCA010000354.1:0-3945 GCA_036339235.1 Candidatus Latescibacterota bacterium
CTGACCGCCGCCACCACCACCGCCGTTACGAGCGTGCCGATGATGAGCATGCGCCGCCACTTCACCAGGACCAAGATGTAGTCGAGCAGATCGCGCTCATTTCGATTCGTCGCCATGGTTCCCGTCGTCTCCATCACTTCATGACCGTGACGACAAGCAGCAGAACCGTCGCCACCTGGCCGACGACCTGCATCGTCTGCATCAGCATCACCCCGTAGTCGCGTGTCGGCTTTTCCTTGATCCAGATACGATCTCCTGGTTCGATGCGCTCCACGTCGTCGGCGCTGACCCGCTCACCTGTGCTCGCCTTGATCACCTCCACGTCCCTGGTGGCTCGCCAACCGTAGCCACCCGCGCGCGTGATGTAGTCGGCAACCTCATTCGATTCGACGAAGGGTACGGCTCCCGGGGAGGCGGCCTGACCGCTCACCAGGACGGTACGCTGTGAGGTCGAAATTATGATCGCGTCCCCGGGGCGCACCAGGATGTCCTGCACCCAATCGTCGTAGGTGAAGAGGGCGACGAAATCGACGACCATCTGTCCCCTCTTCTCACGGCTTTTCATGTTATGATACAGCTTCTCGTCCTTGGTCCGGGCGATGGGCGGGATCGCCTTGATCCGATCGTACTCGGGGTTGCGCTCCTCCTCCGCCTTCAGCGCGCGAATGACCCGTGACTTGGTCAGGGACGCCTTTTCCGTGAAGCCGCCGGCACGGGCGATGAGCTCCGTCAGACGGGAGCCTTCCTGATCGACGATGTAGAAGCCCGGACGGACCACCTCTCCCGACACCCGCACCGTGGCTGCCTCGTGGTACCCCTGCCGCGAGCGAGCCACGATCCAGTCTCCGGGCTCCAGGAGGATATCGGCCGTCTCGTCGCCGGCGAGGGCGGCGACGATATCGAGGGGGCTCGACACCTGGCGCCGACCCTCGTCCGCGTAGCGGAAGAGGAACACGTTGTCCGGGTCCATGTTGGGTGCCGGACCCATGGCCAGGGTCACCAGGTCGGACACCCGGTCGCCGTCGACATGCTCGTAGGTGCCGGCTTGCTGCCACGCCTCCCAGGCACGCACCACTTGCTGGCGATTGGGCACGACGATGATGTCGCCATCGACGACGAAGGGGTTGTGTTCCGTCCGTCCCGTCCGTCGATAGAGGACGAGATCGACACGGCGCGAGGCCACCTGGTTGACCATGGACAGGTCACCTACCCGCGCCCGGGCCTGCAGTCGGTCGCGAACATCGGGAGCCAACTCTCCGGTGCGAATCAGACGGATGTTCCGCGTCGAGCCGTGCGGGAGGACGCCGCCCACCTTGCGGATCACCTCGCTGACGCGCTGCACGGCGTTGGCCACGGTGACGCCAGGTTCGACGACGAGGCCCGTCACCGACAGAGGAAACTGGCGCAGCTCGCTCAACTCCACGGCGATCTCACCGACCCGGACGTTGGCGTGGAAGGCACTGTCGATCGCCGCGCGGGCCTCGCTCAGGGGGCGCCCGCCCACCTGCACGCGGCCGATGCGGGGCAGAAAGACCCCGCCTTCAGCCAGGACACGGGCGTCCACCGGATCCTCTGCATCCGAAATCTGCACCAGAAAGCGATCGCCGGGACCAACCAGGTACCGCCCTGTGCGCAGAAGCTCATGATACGCCTCCATGCCGATCATCACCGCCGGCAGGACCGCGGTGCTCGGCTGCTCCTCCTCCTCGACCTCGACGATGGTCGAGATGATCCCCGTCGCCTGGGCCCGCGCCTCGGACCCCAGCGTCATCGGTGCGAGGGACATGAATAGAAGGAGGCGCGCCCCCTGGGTGGCCCTATCGAAGCCATTCATCGGTTTAACTCCAGTGTTTCCATAAGAAGAGGTGCACTCACGCTTTCTGCGCGCCAGCCGGCACGACATCAGTGTCGATGACGTCAGCATCTTCGACGACGACATCGACGACGGACATGGACACGGCGTCGGCGACGGCGAATCCTGCCTCCGTCAACCACAGGCGCTTCCCCTCGAGGCGGGCGTGGCCGACGGCCTGCAGTCTCCTCCACAGATCGGACTCGACGAGACACTCTCGCTCCCTGACGGAAAGGCATATACCCTCGCAGGTGCGCAGCCCGAGCCATAGCGCTTCGCCGCGGGCCGCTGTCGGAGAAAGGCGTTCCTCGCCGACCTGCGGGCTGTCGCCTTCGTGGACGCGCTTGATATAGTCGTCCAGGCCGGTGCCGTTCCAGAACCGGCGTCCGTCCAGGTAGCTGTGTGCGGACACGCCGACGCCGATGTACTCTCCCCCCGTCCAGCAGTCCCAGTTGTGACGGCTCCGATGGCCTTCACGGGCGAAGTTGGAGATCTCGTAGTGTTCGTACCCGGCCTCACCAAGCCCCTGAACCAGTCTCTCGTAGGCGTCGGCGTCCACTTCCTCGTCGACCAGGGGCAGGTCTCCGGCCAGGCGCCGGCGCTCGAAGGATGTGCCCGGCTCGACGGAAAGGGTGTAGGCCGACAGGTGGTCGGGTGCCAATTCGACGGCTCGTGCCAGGGTGGTGCTCCAGTCCTGCGGTGAGGCTCCGGGTATGCTGAAAATCAGGTCGAAGCTGACGCTGTCGAAACCGGCGCCGCGAGCCACGTGGTAGGCTAGCTCCGCATCCGCCGCCGAGTGCATACGACCCAGCCGGCGCAGACTGTCATCGACGAAGGACTGCGCCCCCAGAGACAGCCGATTGCAGCCGGCGCGGCGCAGTTCGGCGAATCGCGCGGCCTCCGCCGTGGATGGGTTCGCCTCTACGGTGATTTCTGCTGCGGAACTCAGGACCAGCACGCGCGCCGCCGTATCGAGAATCCGGCCCAGGTGGGAGGGCTCAATCCGGCTCGGGGTCCCGCCGCCGAAGAACACCGTGTCGAGTCCACCCCTGTCTTGCAGGTGGGCCCAGGTGTCGATCTCAGCACACACGGCCTCCACATATTCCTCCACCACCTCCTCGCGCCCGGTGAACACTGTGAAGGCGCAGTAAGGACACCGCTGCGGGCAGAACGGGATGTGGACATAGAGCCCGAGACGGGGGGCTGTAGGGGCGTCGGTCAATGGACGCCGGAGCCGATCCGCTCCCAGCGAATGCGACCGAAAAGTGAGCTGAGGCCGCTGGAATCGGACGACGGCTCGGCGCTGAAGTAGATGACGAGCGGACGGCCGATGATGGCGTCGGTTGACAGGAACCCCCAGTGACGGCTGTCGCGGCTGTTGTCACGGTTGTCCCCCATGACGAACAGGTGCCCTGCTGGTACGGTACGGGCCGACAGGTTGTCGCGTTCGCCGCGAGTCGCCGGCAGGATGCGGGCATCGAGATACTTCGAGAAGCGGGGATCCGGATGGCGTTCGCCGTCGACATAGATCACCTTGTCACGCACCTCCACACGCTGACCGGCGATGGCGACACAGCGCTTGATGAAGGCGCGATCTGGATCCTCCGGAGACTCGAAGACGATCACGTCGCCGGGCTGAGGAGGGGCGGCGCTCACCTTCTCCACCAGGACACAGTCGCCGAGTAGCAGCGTATCCTCCATCGAGCGGGAGGGAATCGTATATCCCTGGAGGAACCACGAGCGCACGACGGCGGAGGCGACGACGACAACTGCCAGAATGAACAACCGTCGGCGCCATCCTGCTGCACCCCTCGTACTCGTTCGCGAGGTATGACGAGTTGTCCGCCGTGCCGTCTTTCGTTTTGCCACCGCCTGCCTGCCCAATAATCTGTGAACCGATCCTAGTCCTCGAGCTTCAGGGCAGCCAGAAAGGCTTCCTGCGGAATCTCGACACTGCCCACCTGCTTCATCCGCTTCTTCCCCTCCTTCTGCCTCTCCAGCAGCTTGCGCTTGCGCGACACGTCCCCGCCGTAACATTTGGCGATCACGTTCTTGCGGAAGGGCTTCACGGTCTCGCGGGAGATGACCTTGTT
>JAYZCA010000355.1:0-13019 GCA_036339235.1 Candidatus Latescibacterota bacterium
GTGATGTTCGACGCGCACTCGATGCTGCCGCCACCACTAGTGCGCCAGTTGGGCAGCTACTTAAAATCTGACGACCTGCTGTTCTTCGAGGAGGGTTGGGTACCGGGCAACATCGACGTCATGCGCCGCGTACGTGAGGCCGTGCCCACACCGCTGGCGACCGGCGAGCGGGACCGAACGATCTGGGAGGTCCGCGAAATCCTCGAGGCCCAGGTCATCGATATCCTACAGCCCGACTGCGGTCACGGCGGCGGCATTACCCAGATGAAGAAGGTCGCCGCCCTGGCCGAAGTGCACCACGTGCCCATCGCCCCGCACTGCACTATGTCCTACCTAGGCCTCACGGCGAGCCTCCACGTCGCCGCCTCCGTACCCTTCTTCCTCATCCACGAAGGGTACACGCACCAGATGGCCGAAGGCGTCGCCCGTAAGACCTGGACGATGGATGACGATGGTTACGTCAACCTGCCTGAGGGCCCGGGGTTGGGCGTGGAGATGGACGAGACCCTTGCCCGCGAGGTGGGCAGGCAAGATGACATGCAGTTCCACTGGCCGGACAACCGTCTCATCGACGGTTCCGTCGCCGACTACTAGTCTAGCGGGTATACGTTTCCATGCTGACCGTTGACCATTTGGACCAGAAACGAATTTGCACCGACGAGCACTAGATCCCGCGCTGTTGCAATTGCAACGCAGCACCCATCTGAAGGGAATCGCCGTCAGCACCGCCGGGGTCATCGCCATCAGCCCCGACAGCCTGCTGATCCGGCTCATCGGCGCCGACGTGTGGACCCTGTCGTTGTGGCGGGGTCTGCTGCTGGCGCTGACCCTGACGGTCGTGCAGCTGCTGCGTCACCGCGCCGGGATCGTCGCCTGTTATGTCGGCATGGGCCGCCGCGGTCTATTGGCGGGAGTGTTGTCCGGAATCGGTACGATCTGTTTCGTCTCCGCCATCACCTACACCACGGTGGCCAACGTGCTCATCCTCCTTGGGGCCACGCCGCTGGTGACAGCGCTGATGGGACGTGCCTTCTTGGGAGAGTCGGTACCCGCGCGCACGTGGGTCGCCATCGGTGGCGCCCTCGCTGGGATCGCCATCACCGTCGGCGGTGCTGTCGCCGGCCCGCAGCCTGGAGATCTGTTTGCCTGCGGCGTGGTGTTGTGTATGGCTGGCTACTTCACCGTCGTACGGTCTGCCGGTGATGTCGACATGACGCCGTGTATCGTCATCAGCGGTTTCGTCGCCGCCTTGCTGGCCCTACCTTTCGCCCGCTCCGGCGATCTCATCGCCACGCAGATCCCCTATCTGGTGCTTCTGTGTGTTGTCGTCATCCCCTTGTCGTTTTCCCTGCTCACCCACGGCCCGCGGTACCATACTGCCCAACAAGTCGCCCGCATCTGCCTCCTCGAAGCCGTTCTTGGTCCGTACCTGGTGTGGCTCGTCGTCGGTGAACATCCGGGTACCGCCGCTCTGGTAGGCGGTGGGATCGTCCTGCTGGTCCTCACCGTACACTCGCTGTCAGGCCTGCGCGCCGACGAACAGTCATCATAGGAGCACCTCGAAGATGCCCGACCTCCTCATCAGCAGCCTTGCCGGCGACAGGCCCAAGCTCACAGTCGACACCATCGCCGCTGACGGCAACCTGCAGCCGCTGGCTCGTTGCGACCTCGATGGTCCCCCCGGGCCGCTCGCCGTGTCCCCCGACAGAAGCCAGCTGTATGCATGTGTGACTGTCGATGGCCGGCACCTTGTGCGCAGCTACGCTGTCGGCGTCGACGGCGCGCTCGCTCCGACAGGCCAGACAGACATGGGCGCCAATGCCTGCCACTTGTCCACCGATCGCACCGGTCGATTCCTGCTGGCCGCCTACTACTCGGACGGCATGGTCACCGTCGACCCCATCGATGCCGATGGCGCCCTCGGAGGCGACCGCATCCAGAAGATGGAAACCGAGCTCAGGGCGCACTACATCCAGACCGACGCCGGCAACCGCTTCGCCTTCGTCCCCCATGTTGGCGATGCCAACTGCATCTACCAGTTCCGCTTCGATCCCGACACGGGGCAGCTGACACCGAACGACCCGCCGCAGGTATCCCCCGAACCCGGACAGGGCCCGCGTCACCTGTGCTTCCACCCGACAGGCCGCTACGCCTTTACCGATGGCGAGCAGGGCTCCAGCGTCACATTGTGGGATGTCGACACCGACGCCGGCACGCTGTCGCCCAGGCAGACGTTGTCGACCCTGCCGCCGGAGGGCTTCGCCGACACCAACACCTGCTCGCAGATCTACATCACCCCGGACGGCAGCCTCATCTATGCCGGCAACCGCGGCCACCACAGCATCGCCGGTTTCCGCATCGCCGCCGATGGCAGCCTCAGCGAAGTGGGCCGCTTCCCTGCCGACCCCAATCCGCGACCGATGGCGATCAGCCCAGATGGCGGCACGTTGTTCGCCGCCGGCAGCAGCGAAGGCGGCCGTATCATCGCCTGGCGAATCGATCCGCGGTCGGGTGAACTTCTGACCCCCATCTACTACGACTGCGGTCCGGTTTCGTGGGTTCTCACCCTGCGCCAGGAATGATTCGAGCCCGATGACGACGACCACCTGGTCACCGGCTGAGGGAAGCGCCGGAGAACTCGTCGAGCGTTTCGACGGACAGCCGCTGATGGCCCTGGCCCGCGGCGAGGTCCCGGCCCTCGTGCTGCGGCAGATCTTCGATCCCGCTCACTGTGCCGCACTGCTGGAGCGCTTCCGCCAGCGGGGTCTCCTCTACGACCCCCACAAGACGGGAGACGGCACACCCCACCGCGTCGACATCGGCACCAGCTTCGGCAGGCACCGCGCCGATCGGCAGTCTTTCTTCGAACATTCAGCGACCACCCACGAGCTCTTCCATACGCTCTTCGATGGGTGCGCTGATCCGGTGAAGACCATGTACCATGCCCTTTCAGAGCTGGCCCCCGACAAGCAGGTGAAGACCGCCCGCGAACCGGATGGGAGTTTGTACGGACCGGCCATTTTCCGCGTCTACCACTCCGAGCTCGGCCATGGCCCCCATTTCGACTCCGTCGCCAAGCGCAGCAAGGCGCACGAGTACGCAGTCAGCCGTTTCGAGCACCAGTTCGCTGGTATCCTCTGCTTCCAGAATTCGGCCGATGACGGCGAGAGCGGCGAAGCTTTCATCAGCAACTGTCCCTGGACGCCCGACCTGCAGCCCGTGCTGACGGACAAATCATTTCCGGAGTACGCCGCACGTCATCGAATTGAACGCGTCCAGGTGAACCTCGAACCTGGTGATCTCTACTTCTTCTTTTCGGAGAATATCCACGAGGTGCCTCGAATCGTCGGCGACACGCCGCGCGCCGTGCTCGCCATCTTCTTTGCCATGTCACCGGACGACGACGAGATCTTCGTCTGGTCCTGACTGTTTCGAGATATGCTCGACGACGTCGCACACCTGGAGCTGGCAGTCCGCGATATAGAAGCCAGCAGGACTCTGTATGGCGAACAGCTCGGACTTGAAGAAGTGGCCAGTGGAACGACACCAGATGGCTTTGATAGCTTTCTGTTCGCCGTCGGCCCATCGATCCTCGAACTGCGCCAGGCCCCCGCCTCGACCTCCGGTGGCGTAGAGAAGTCAACTCAACCGCCGGTAGTCGATCACTTCGCCCTGCTCGTCCAAGACCTGCAGGCGACGTACGACACGCTGAACGCCAGAAACATCCCCTTCCTCGGCCCACCCTCGGCAACCGCCATCGGTCACCGCAACATGCAGCGAGCCCTTCTGGCTTTCGAGGATCCCGACGGCCTGCACGTGCAGATCTCCGAGACCATCGACCCACGGCCTCACATCGAGGGCCGCAAGACGGCCAAACGCCGCATGGCTGAGGCAGGAGCGGCCGGACTCTTTTGTGGCTTTGACCACATCTCCACCTATTGCCTTGACTTCGCGCCGGCGCGCGCCTTCTTCGCAAAACAGCTCGGACTGGAAGAGTTCTTCCACAGCACGGCGCGCGAAGCAGGTGAGCGTGTACAGGCCGGTTTCGCCCAGGCGGCGTTCGCCGTGGGCGGCACCGATATCGAGCTGGCCACGGCACCCCTCGACGAGCCCCTGAGCGAGGGCGTCATGCGGCAACTCTCGTTCTGGACACTTGACCTCGACACCGCCGCTCGCCATCTGCATGACTGCGACGTACAGTTCGCAGGCCCGGAGGACTGGATGCCTCTGGGCGACCTTCGCGGGCGCGCCCTCGTCACCCGCTCACCCGACGCTCTCGATGTCCGAATTGTAGAGCGCTGTCTCCACACGGAGTGATTGTCACCACATGTCCATCCTGACGCAGTCCGACCTGGATTTCTTCCGACAGAACGGCTACATCGTACGGAGCGATCTGCTGAGCGCCGACGAGACCCGTGCCTTTGGCGAACTCTTCGATGACGATCGAGCCACCCATGGTTACCGCTGGCATGCCTACGGACACCATCAGACTGCCAACTACGACGCGCTGGTTACCAGTCCCGGGTTCGACGATCTCGTCCGCCATCCGCTCATTATGCGGGCCATCGACGAGCTCATGGGGGGTCCGACCTGCTTCGGTGAGATCGGCGCGCGCTTCATGGGATCATACGACGGCGAACTGCACCACAACTGGCACCGCGACAAGGCGCACTGGCCGCGGCACGCCCTGCGCATGGACTACCTGCAGTCCATGGTCTACCTGACCGATGTCGACGCGACGACCCACTGCTTCTCGCTGTCTCCCGAGTCCATCGACGAACCGGTTATGGAAGACAGGGAGGCACAGCTCGAGCGCGGTGGCGTGGTCGACATCCACGGACCCGCAGGCACGGTCTGTCTCTTTAATGTCTCCGTGCTGCACACGGCCACCACACGGCCGACGCAGGCAGATCGCAAGACGGTGCAGACCTATTATGGTCACCGTCAGCGCCCCTACCTGGCCAACGACTCGATCATTCCGCCCCGATTCTCGCAGTACGATCCCGACCCCGAGACACGCGCATTCTACGGCAATCTCAACGAGGTTACGCGTCTCTACATGCGCGGCTTCGGCATCGACACGGAGGAATAATGCTGCCAAAGGTGCTGATCGATGCGGGAGTGCTCTTACGCGACGAAGATTGGCAGCGACTGTTGCAGTTCGTCGAGCTGGTACGCGTCGAACGTGACGAACCCTACAGCGAAGACGAGTTGATCGCCGCGCTCGACGGCTACAGCGGCCTGATCCGGCTGGGGGGCCTCATCCCGGCGCTGACACGCCAGGTATTCACTGCGCTTCCCGAGTTGCAGATCGCAGGCGTTCGCGGCGACCGCTTCGGCACCGACGTCGACCTGGACGCAGCGGCTGAGTTCGACGTCAGGATCATCGACACGGACAACATCGCTTCCGCCCACCCCGTCGCCGAGTGGGACCTGGCCATGATGCTCATTTGCCTGCGCAACGCCGGCGCCGTGTATCGCCAGATGATGGCCTCCACCGAGACCTGGGCCAACGCCGGCAACGCCGACTTCGTCAGCGGTGAGCTCACCGAGCGCAAGGTCGGCCTCATCGGTTGCGGCCACGTCGGTCGGCGCCTGATCGAGTTGCTCGAACCCTTCAGAGTGGACCTGATGGTCTGCGATCCCTATCTGCCCGGTGAGCTGGCTGAGGACATCGTGCGCGGCGAGCTCGACGACGTCCTGCGCCATGCCGACATCCTCGTCGTGCAGGTGCCACACACGCCAAAGACCGAGAAGATGATCGGCTCTCGGGAGCTCGAGCTGCTGGGCAAGGGCAGGATCCTCATCAACTGTTCCCGCGGCAAGGTCATCGACCAGGACGCCCTCATTCAGTGTTTGCAGTCGGGCCAACTGATCGCCGGACTGGACGTGTTTGATCCGGAACCCATGGAAGCGGACAGCCCGCTGCGCTCGCTCGCCAATGTTTTCATCACGCCGCACATCGCGTGGTACGCCCCCAACGTCCTGCACCGGTACTTCTCGACCATGGCGTCCGAGTTCGAGCGCCACTTCACCGGCAAACCCCTCCAGTATGAACTGACCCGGCGAATGGTCGACATCCGTCAGGGGGAGATTTAGCGCTTTACTGTTCCCAATCAAGCAACACGCCCAGCGCTTCACCGGGCCGGTTCCACAGCAGGTCGAAGGCCTCAACGGCATCGGCAAAAGCGAAACGGTGGGTCGTCATGCGCTCTGCCTGCACGGCGCCCGACGCCAGCAGAGACATGCCCTTGCGGTACGATGCCAGACCGATGGTGCGACCGTAGTAGCCGCCGAGGATCCGTCGCCGCTGAATCTTGCTTGATGGCAGTGACAGATCCTGGTCTTCATAGAGACCGATCAGGTGCAGGGTGCCGTCGACGCCCAGCATGTCGAGGCCCTGCTCGAAGGCCTTCGGACCTGCCGGACCGCCTACTGCGTACACCACCAGGTGCGCGCCCGCACCGTTCGTCAACTTTCGTACCGCCGCCACCGGGTCATGCTGACCGGCATTGATCACGCGGTCGGCGCCCAGTTCCTCGGCCAGGGCGCAGCGGTTGTCGAGAGCATCGACGGCGATAACGAATCCGTTCCCATTCTCCTTCATCACCTGTAGCATCAGGCTGCCCACCAGCCCCTGCCCGAGAATGACGACCGTGTCCGAAGGCCCGATTTGCTCGGCATCAACCCAGGTCACCGACCCGGCTGTGAGCGGGTGGTAGGGCGCGCGATCCCAGCTGACGTCGTCGGGCAACGCCACGACGCGGGGCTGCGCGTCGGGACCGGCCACGGTGGCAGGACGTACGGTGTACTCGGCGTGCGGTGCCAGGGCCACGACTCGATCTCCCGGCGCGAAGTGCGAAACCCCCTCGCCGACGGCGTCGATCGTACCCGCCATGGAATAGCCCATGATGTCGGGGCTGACGGCGTGTTCCCGTGTGTAGCGTGCCCCCATCTCGGAGCCACGGCTGATGAGCGAACGCACCGCCTTGATGCGCACTTCGCCGGGCGCCGGCTGCGGCATCGGCGCCTCCTCGATAACGAGGTTGTATTTGCCTTCCGGCTTGGTCAGTCGTTTCAACTCTTCACCCCTTTGACGGCAACGTATCGCGTGGCTGTATTAGTCCCCCATGAAAACTGAAATCAGCACCCAGCAGATCGAACTCTACGGTGAACAGGGCTTCGTCGTCATCGACGATTTCCTCGACGCCGACGAGCTGTCCCACTGGCGCCGCAACGTCGACGAGGCCGTCGACGCCCGCCAGGATCGCAAGATCGCCAACCGTGACGACCGCTCCGGAGATTCCTACTACGACAAGGTCTTCACCCAGCGGCTGAACCTGTGGATGGACCACGACGGAGTCCGCGGGCTCATGCTCGACGATCGCCTCGGAAGAATGGCGGCCGAACTGGCCGGCGTTGACGGCATCCGCATCTGGCACGACCAGGCTCTCATCAAAGAGCCATGGGCAAACCCCACCGGCTGGCATATCGACAACCCGTACTGGTCGTTTTCCTCGCGCCAGGCGATCAGCATCTGGGTCGCCCTCGACGACGTCACGCGTGACAACGGCTGCCTCTACTTCATTCCCGGTACGCACAAGAGTGCCACCTGGCAAAATGCCGGCATCGACCAGAACATGGGCGGTCTCTTCCAGCTGTACCCGCAGTGGGCGACCCTCGACGCCGTCGCCGGGCCGATGCGAGCCGGCTCGTGCTCGTTCCATAACGGCCTGCTCGCCCACGGCGCCGGTGCCAACATGACACCCGGCCGTCGACGCGCCATGACCTGCGCCTACATGCCCGACGGTGAGATCTTCAACGGGCAAGCCAATGTGCTGCCGCCGGAGTACGTGGCCACGCTGTCGGAGGGGGACGTGCTCGACAACGACGAGCAGAACCCCCTGCTCTACCACAAGAGCAAGCCCGCCGTCAGCCCCTGATCCACAGCGGTGGCGAGGCTCATGCGCCCGCCTCCCAGGTCAGGCCCTCCTGCAGGGCGACGATGGCCTGCATCGTCATCAGGCCGTCCTCCATCGTTGGCGCCAACGTGCCAGATCGTAACCCCTCGACGAAGGCCGCCGTTTCACCATAGGCGCCGTTCGCCTCGTGATGCTCCATGCCCTCTTCCGCCGCCGACCATTTCAGCACGCATTCGCCGTCGGCGTCAATGCGCACTACGCCGGTCATGAAATCGATCCACACGCGAAACCCGTCGCCGAGAATCTCCATCGACTCTTCGTCGACACCCACATCCGGTGTCTGCACGACACTCGCAGTGACACCGCGAGCCGTCTCGATGCGCGCCGTATAGTTCGCCGCCCGAGTGCCGTGTGGAAACTCCCGGTGGCCCTCCACCCGCACCGGGCGTCCGATGACGGAGAGCACCGCGTCCACCTGGTGCAACCCCGTGTCCCGGGCGAAGTCGGGCTCCAGCCGATCCCGGCGCAGCATTCGGGAGATCACATGCCGCGGGCCGTGGTCCCCTTCTGCCAGCCAGACTCGCGCCCGTTTCATGGCCGGCGTGAACCGTCGGTTGAAGGAGATCATGTGCGGCGTGCCGGTGCGTTGAGTCACCTCCCGCAGCCGCCGTGCGCCCTCGACACCGACTCCGGGTGGCTTTTCGATGACCACCGGCACCCCCGCCTGCAGGATCCGAACCGCTACCGCCTCGGTCGCCTCTATCGGAGTGATCGCAACCAAGCCGTCGAGGCCCTCCGCGAGCAGCTGCTCCAGATCCGTATGTACACCGGCAAAACCGAATCGGTCCGCATAGGCCTGGCCCCGGTGGGCATCGAGATCGCAGACCGCCACCAGGTCGACAGCACCGGGATGCCGCTTCGCGTAGTCTCGCCACGCCGGCCCGTGGTTTCCTGCCGAGTGCTCACCGGCACCGAGCAATCCGATCCGCAGGGCGCTCAAACGAGGGCCAGGTCAACGCTGGCGCCGTCCTCGATGAAGGCCGTCAGCAGCTTTATCACCGCCTCCACGTCCTTGCGGTGCACCAGCTCGACGGAGGTATGGATGTAGCGCGTCGGGATGGACAGCGTGATCACGGGCACGCCGACTTGCGCCTTCTGTATGGCGCCGGCGTCGGTGCCGCCCCGCGGTAGGATCTCCATCTGATGTTTGATCCTGCGTTTTTTCGCCAGTCCCTTGAAGCAGGCCACCAGTCCGGGATGCGAGATGAAGGAGCTGTCCATGATCTTGATCGCCGCACCGCCGCCCAGTTCGGTGACCTTCTCGTGATCCGGCACACCGGGGATGTCGACGGCCAGCGTCGTGTCCAGGGCCACTCCCACGTCGGGGGCCACGCCTGCTGCACTGGTTCCGGCCCCACGCAGACCAACCTCCTCCTGCGTCGTGGCCACGGCGTAGGTCTCGAAGCCGAAAGACTTTGCCGCCTGCATGGCCTTGATCATCACATACATGGCGACACGATTGTCCATCGCCTTGCAGCTGACGCCATTGCCGATCTCACCGAACTCACGCTGGATGACAACCATCGTCCCAGGCTCGACTTCCTTCTTCACCCGCTCCGGCGGCAGGCACAGGTCGACGAAGAAGTCACTGACTTTCAGTTGCTTGCGCAGATCCTCGGGTGTGGCGATGTGCGGCGGCCGTACGCCGGGGTAGAGCAGGCCGGGCAGGTCCCCCTTGTTCCCGCACACCACCACCCGCTGCGCCACCATGTTGCGCGGGTTGTGCCCGCCCACCGGCACTAGGCGTATCCAGCCCATGTCATCGATGTGGGACACGACAAAGCCGATCTCATCCATGTGGGCGGCGATCATCAGCTTCTTCGTGGGACGCGTCCCCTTCTTCCCCTTGCCCTTGGAAGCCGCCTTGCGGGCGATCAGGTTGCCCAGAGCGTCGACGGTCAGGTCATCGGCCAGGGGTTCCAGCTCGCGCCGGGCGATCTGGCGCAGTCGACTCTCCTGACCGGGAATTCCGGTGCTCTCACACAACTCCTTCAGCAGTTCCATAAAGTCCGTGTCTCCGTTTTTCTTGGTGCCGGACCCAACCTCGCGGCACAATGCGGCGACTATACTATGCGCCTGATGAGGGAGAGGAAAATGACGGAGGACAGGCTTCTGGTGGCCGCCGCACTCGAAGGCGGCCCCGAGGCCTACGCGCCGATCATCGAGCGCTACAAGGACACGCTTTTCGGTGTCGCCATGGGTCGCCTCGGCCATTTTTACGATGCCGAGGATATAACCCAGAGTGTGCTCGTAGAGGGCTGGGAGCGCCTTGGCGACCTGCGGGACCCGGCTCGTTTGGGACCGTGGCTGCGGTCGATCGCCGTGCACCGATGCATCGAGCTGGTGCGGCGCAATGGACGCCTCGCCGAGCATGCACAGGCGGGGGCTAGCGGAAATCCTGACGCCCCGGCGGCGGCAGGCCTGGCGCAGACGACGGCGACAGAGCCGGATGCAGCCCTGGAGCGTGCCCAAACCCGTCGCCAGGTGCAGCTAGCGGCAGCCGCACTGAGCCCGACGCAGCGCGAGACGGTGACGCTCTACTACTTCACTGGGTTGCGCGTCGGCCTGAGGGGAGACAGCTGAACTTGTCGTCTGATCAGCCAGCGGCAGAGCGGGCGGTTGAGTCCGCCAAACCGATCATCACGGTCGCGTGGAGTTCCATCTCTCAATTGAGGATGCCGCTGAACATAACAACAGCGTCCGTAGACGGAGGAGGAGGGAGAGCCCATGGCAATCAGGAAGGATTATCGGGACCTCTTCGACGGGCTACCGCCGTCCACGGCCTCTTCCACGGCTGCTCGTCTGTTCGATTCCTGTCTTCATCCTGGCGCGCTGGTCCTTGCTGAGCAAGACACTGACGGCGTCGGTCATCGTCTTCTGCAGCTCGGCCATCACTCTCTGCGCCTCGCGAACGTCGATGTTACCGCCGCCCATGGAGTTGCGTATGCTGAGATGCTCGGCATAGCTGGCCCGCAAAACGTTGCGAGCATTGAGGAGCTGCTCGTCGGTCAGCATGATGTCCGGGCTCAGGGCGAGGTATCCGAGGAGCTGTTCGGGGGACAGGCCTCCTCCGCCCCCTCCACCGCCCCGGCGCCCACCTTGTGCCCAGGATAGCGACAGAGCCAGTAGCAGCACAGTTGCTGCTGCCAGGGCCAGTCTGGAGCGTTTCATGGGTGTCCTCCTTGAGTGTTGGTTGTTGGGCAAGTGGCCTGGATGCTTGGGCTGACCATACGAAAAAAGCCGGACATGTCCACGGCTATTCTCGTGGAGGTGAAAGGTAGCATCGCTGTGGCGTGGGGCAGATCGCGGACCTCCTGGACGCCTTCGGTTCGCGCGGCACCGCGCATAGGCACTATCGTTCTGGCGTCCCGAACACCTGTCGTCATCGCCTGGAAGCCCCGCATGGCGTCATCCCTCTCTGCCAAGACGTGAGTGGCAACAAAGAAAAGGGGGTGAATCGCGAACAGGCGTGATCATGTCTGACGGAAACTGTGGGAGGTAGCGGATTTGCCACGATCGAGTGTCCCGAGCGCGGGGTACATTTACGTCCTTCAGAACCCTATGATGCCAGGTCTATTGAACGTGGGTATGACCCGTCGGACTCCTGAGGTCCGCGCTGCGGAGATGTCGGAATACACGGGTGTTCCAGGGAGATTTTCTGTGGCCCATTCTGTGGCCGTGGAGGATTGCGACCGAGCTGAGGCCGCCATTCACAGCAGGATCTGGGACACTTGATTCCGCCAGAAGTGTCAGTGACGCAGGGGATCTATCAGGGAGGGGTTTCTGAGACAGCAGGAAGAGATTGTCGCCAAGGCGATGGTGCTGCACGATTCGTGGGTGTGACATTCGAGACTGACTCGAGGATTGATCTACGCCGGATGCAGTTCAAGGGGCGTCCCCCAGAACCCCACTAACCCAACAGGATTCGCGCCTCGTCAGCCAGGTCGAGGGAGAGATGGACGATCTCCATCACCGCATTCATTTTCTCTTCCGCCGTATATTCCTGAAGTCTCGTTGGGACTCGATCTTCGAACACCTCCCGGTAGAAAATGGAACTGGAAGTCTCTATGGCTGAAGGCGGTTTCGGTGGGGGGCGTTCCGACCCACTGCGCCGCCAAATTGCCGATACGCCAGCATCGACCTCGGCCCCGGCGAGTTAAGATCTTCCCAGGGGGTTAGTCCAAGTCTATCCGAGCTCCGCCTGCGCTTGTTTCACCAGCGCTACCATCTCCCGACGCGCTTCTTCGGGCGACGAGATCGGTTGAGAGAATGCGAGCCGAATCGGACGTGATCCGACGTCCGTGGTGGCCGACATCTCGAAGCCGTAGCGATCGACACCGGTCATCGAGGCCGCCGTCGCATTCTTGGCCTTCGAAAAGGCCCGGCAGTAGGCTAGCAGAGCGTCCGCGTGGTCGGCGTTCATGTGGTCGATGATCGCCCGAGCGTGGGGCGCCACCTGGTCGGGTGTGCCGTCGGCCCAGTCCACCTGCGACACCCACGACATGCGCCCGTAGCCGCCGATGTACCGCACGGCCTCGACATCGAGCCGCCAGAACCCGAAGTCTTTGTAGTCGATATAGTATTCGGCGTTGGGGTGAGCCTCGAGATACGCCCTCTTAGCAGACTCGGCTGACTCGCGCTCCGCGCCAGCGTCGAGAAGACGGCAGCTGCCGAGCATCGTCACGCGACCGTTGGCCAGCGGGTCTTCTTCACCGCCCTCGGCAACCAGCAGCGAGGCTCGGGCGTCTTGCCGCAAGTTCTTCGTGTGCTCGGCCAGCTGGCTGATGAAGAACACCGGATGAGGGCCGTCCATGGCAAACGTGACGAAGGAGCCGTAGGGAAACCCGGCTGGCTCTTTCGCGATGGTGCACAGTGTGCCCGTTCGGATCGCCGCCACCAGCGTCCGTGCCCGTTCCCCATGCGTCGGCGTGGCAACGTTGGGGTCGTAGAGCAGCTCCTCGGCTTCTCCTGCAGGTCGTGAATGCGCATCGTTACTCATGGGATCGACTCCGTATTGACGCCGAAAATCGGCGAAGT
>JAYZCA010000356.1:0-16485 GCA_036339235.1 Candidatus Latescibacterota bacterium
CTCCCGACCCCGCTCGCAGTAGGATCGGTACGGGCAGTGCCGGCAGGCTTCGAGGTCCGTGGTGCGCTCGAAGCCATCCTCTCCAGCCGCAAGCCGTCGCTCTATGTCACCCACCGCCGTCGTGATCCGCTCCCGTCCCGCATCGTGCGCCGCATCATCGTATGCGAAGGTCAGCGGGGTCTCCGGTGCGTCGGCCTGCCAATACGTGAAAACGATGTCCGCAGGCGGCACCTGGCTACCGCTTGTCGTCAACTGTGCCGACGCCTCGACGGCGACGAATCGATAGACGGTGGTCTGCCAGCTGCGCTCCAGCCGTGAGGCCTGCTGTGGTTTTCCTGTCTTCCAGTCGACGATGTGGATGCGGGGTCCCGCCTCTGCGTCGACGACGATGAGCCTGTCGAAGCGGGCCACGAGGCGGTGCGCCCCAACAGTGATTCCAAGTGGCGCCATCAGCTCGATCTCGGTGTACGTCACACCTTCGGGCTGGGGCGGCGGAGACTCGACAACGCTGTCCCACCAGCGCGCCAGTTGCTCGTCTCCTGCGGCGCGCACCAGTGCGTCTACGTCCATGCCGAGAGCCGCCTGTTGGATGAACAGGTGAAGCTCCTCGCCGCGACGCAGTGAGCGCTCCCAATCCTGTTCGGACCCGGTGAGCGGTGCCGGCCATTCGAGACGTCGTACGAACCGCAGGTAGAAGCGCCGCGGACAACGGGCGAAAGAGGACAGCGCACTCTGGCTCAGCTGCAGCGGCGCCGTCATGTGCTGTCCTGACGGGCCTCGCGCAGCGTACGCAGGCGGTGGAAAACCATCGCGTCGGGTACGCGACGGGTGCGCTGGCCGGCGGGCACGTGCTGACTGAAGCTGACTGAGAGGAACCGGCGCGCCCGCGTGATGGCCACATAGAGCAACCGCAACCGTTCGCTGATATACTCCACCTGCCCCGCCCGAGCCGTCACACCCGCCGTCGTCGATCCCCCCTCCATCAGGGCGCTCAGCTGGGCTCGTGCCAGTTCCGCGGGATCGCCACCCAAGTGCTCCTGGTACCCCCTGAAATAGTCCTCCGTCGTGCCGGGAAACTCGAGCCCATCGATGCTGACCAGGTAGACGAGATCCCACTCCAACCCCTTCGCCTTGTGCATCGTCGTCACCGTCAGTTGCCCCGGCCGTGGTTCGTAGGCCGCATCCTCTTCACCGCCGAGCACCTCGCGAGCCGCATCGGCCCGCTTCAGGTCGGCTGCCAGCTCCGGCAGGCGCCAGGCGGGATTCTGGTCGGCTCGCCGACGCAGGAATTGGGCGACCCGGTGAGCCCGTGCCAGATCGTCGCCATCGAAAAGATCGGCGGCGATTACCAGAACCAGCTGATCCACCGGGAAACCAGCCGCCGCCAGCCAGCGCCGCGCCCGCGTCGCCAGCTCGGCGATAGGTGTCATGTCCATCTTCCGCAGTGCCTGTACGGGTGGGAAGGCGTCCGCCAGTGCGACCCCGGGTTCCGGATACAGCAGGCTCTCTGGCCGGTAACAGCTGCGCGCCAGGAGGCCGAGATCCTCTGCCGGAGACGACGACTTTCCGACTGGGTGATCGGCCAGGGCCGACACGGTCTGTGTCGCCCGGAGGGCGCCATCCAGCGCCCGCGAACTGAGCGGATCAGCGACGAAGGCGAGGATGGCCACGAGCACATCGACTACCGTGCGCGACGAACGCGAACTCTGCAGGCGCTCGTCGAAAGGAACCTCCTGCGCCCGCAGGATGTCGGCCAGGTCGTAGCCCAGACGGTTCGTCGGCACCAGGATCGCCAGTGTACACTCCGGCCGGCTCTGCGCGAACCGGCCGGCGCGGCGTGCTACCGCGTTGAGTTCCTCGTCGCGGTGCTCGTACCCGCGCAGCGCGATGCCGCTGTCCTCCGCAGGAGGGTTCTGCTGCGGATCCTCCGCCTCGGTGCGGATCATATGCTGCCGGCGAAAAGCGCTGCTGCGCACCTCGATGACGGGATACGCGTCACAGACCCAGTCCACCAGGTCGTTGGCCAGGTTCATGACCGGCGGGGCGCAGCGCCCCGAAACCTGCATCTCCAGCGCGGCTACATCGCCCCGGTCGAGGAAGCGTCGCAGAAAGCGCGGGTCCGCGGAGGTGAAGGTGCTGGTGATCGACTGGTTCGGGTCGCCCACACGAATCCAGTGGTCGCGGTCCGCGGTGAGTCGGGCGAGCAGCTCCTCCTGCAGGGGGACGCTGTCTTGCGCCTCGTCCTCCAAAACGACCGGCCAGCGCTCGTTGAGCCGACTCGCCATGTCGGGGTGGGTCTCGAGCAAGTCGACGGCGAGGCGCACCATGTCGTTGAAGTCGATCCCTCCCGACGTCTCAACGAGCAGCTGATAGCGCGCAAAAATCTCGGTGCCGATCCGTAGATAGAGCATTCCGGACAACTCTTGTGGCGGGGCACCTTCGGCATGTCTCCCTGCCGCGAGGTCGACGAGCAGACTATCGGCATCGAGGCGGAGGTTCTTGGCGGCGGCGATGCAGGTACGCGCCAGGCCGGCGGCGATTCGAGGCCAGCTCTCTTCCCAGGCTGCGTCATAGGTCTGGCCGTCCCCCGGCGCCAATCGACCCCAGGTGGGCGTATTTTCGGCGTTCCATTCGGCTACGGCCCTGTCGATGAGATCACGCTGCAAGCGCTCGTCGAGGACGCGGAAATCGGCCGTCGTGCCGGCATGACCCGGCCACATCTGCACGATGCCATAGGCCAGTCCGTGCAGCGTGCGCACCGCATAACCGCTGGGCGGCAACCCCTGACTCGACAGCTGGCGCCCGATGCGACTGCGCAGTGACTCAGCCGCCGCGTTCTGATACGTGACGACGAGGACTTCGCCGCTGTCGCCAAGCGGGCCTTCCCCCCGGAACCGGTGATCGAGGAGGCGGGCAGCCAGAGACGCGATCGTCGTCGTCTTGCCGCTGCCAGGTACGGCGGCGACGCCCATACGCCCCCCCGAATACGCGAGGATCTCACGCTGACCGGGACGCGGCACAAAGGTCGGATCGGTCATCAGCTTTGCCCGGACTCGTGCAGCGGACCGAGAAGACGGGATGCCGCACGCAGCAGCGGGGTATCCCCTGCCGGTGCTCCGCCAACGCCCCCGTCCGTCTCGCTCCAGCACAGGTAGATGACGCCCGTGGCGCGACTGCACAGACCACGCACGAGACGCGCCAGCACACGGTTGCGGGTGTCGAAGTCGACGGCATCCGTCCAGCGCGCTCCCTGCGGCCAGCGCCGAGCCAGGACGTGGGGATTGGTCAGCGGCTGGTGCGGCGGTTCCCACCAGCTGATGGAGCCGACGTCGAGCCAGAACTGATAACGCGCCGTACGCTCCTCCAGCAGGTAGGTATGCACCGGAGCCACCACGAGAACGGACTCGTCGTCGGCTGCCGACAACGGCGTGGCGTGCGCCGCCGAGACCACGCCTTCCTCGACCATGGCAGCGTACCCTTCGGCGGCAGACAGGCCCTGGGCTCCGAGGCTGTCCCCCATGGCCGGCGCCGAGCGGCGGAACCAGGCGGCAGAGGCGATGAGGCGCGCATATGTTGCCGCGGCGCTCGGGTCCAGATCGGGGCGCGACAGCACCTCTCCGAAGAGGCGCCGGAAGAACAGATCCAGAGGCAGGATCTCGCCGGCGCGCCGCGCCTCCAGCCACATACGCAACGACTCGTAGCTGTGCAGGGCTGCCGGTGTGGCCCTCTCGGCGAGGGTGGTATCGTCTCCCAGGGGTCGCAACCGACCGCCACCGGAGTCGTATCCGGCGCGCGCCAGCAGCCGGGCGCGTGCCGGATCGACACCCAGAGCGGTGCCCAATGCCTCGGTCACGTCGCTGAGATGAGGACACCGCTGCCAGTCTGGGTGAGCCAACGCCGCCAGGGCGAGGGCGACGCGGACCTCCGGTTCTTCGCGTAGGCTCTCGAAACGTCGGATGATGGCGCAGGGAATCTGCGCCGAGCGCAGCGCCTCACCGATCAGGAATCGCAGCACGCCGTCGGCATGGGGTGCGATGATGGCGATGTCCCCCGGATCGGCGTCGCCGTCGGCGACGAGACGGACGACCTCACGAGCGACGGCGTCCACCATGCCCCCCCGGTGGCGGGCCGTCAGCCGGCGCGCCGCCGTCTCCTGGGCCTCGTCCTCGGCGGTGGGAGAGGAGGCTCTGATGTCGATCCGTTGCGCCAGTTCCCGGCCAAGCGTCGTGGCGGGCCGTGGAGCGCCGTCGTCGAGTGACAGGGCTGTCTTACATCTGGCGCGCAGGTCGGCGGCGCCCTCCGGATCGACGCCGAGAAAAACGCGAAAGCCCCCGTCCCGGCGGTGCACGAGAAAAGCCGAGTCGGTGCGTTCGAGGCGCCGGCCGATGAAATCCTGGGCGACGGGGACCGTCTCCTCGACCCCCTCAACGAGCAGGTGCCGGTAGTGCTCGTCGAGATAGTCAGCCACCACGTCTCGCGGCTCGAGATGCTTGCGAAAGACTTCGAGGGCGAGGGAGACATCGAGCAGATTGTGCTGCAGACAGTGAGCGCGAAAGCGCTCGACGCACGTCTGTGCCTGCTCAAAGTAGACGAGACGGTCCCGATCTCCGGTCCAGGCGGCGCGCAGACGGTCGGCGACTTCGGCGATCTCGTAGCCGTTGACGGCGGCCTTGTTGAGGTTGTCGAGCAGTTGCGACAGGATTCGCTGAGGGCGCAGGGAGAGTCCCTCGAAGTATCCCTCGCGAAGAAGCGGCTCGGCGACCTGACCCATCACATACTGAGCCGTTTCGTAGGTCAGTTGCACCGGCCCCTGTCGAGGACGACCGAAGCCGGCGTCGGCAGCCGCTACAGGCCAGAACAGACGCACCAGGCGGGTTGTCAGGCTGTAGTAGGTGTGGACTTGCGGACGGGCTCCGGCCAGCGGCCTGTCAGTGGGGGGCGATTCGTAGAGATTGCGGCGATCCCGCTGGGGCAGCAGAACGAGGATCCGGTCACCGCGCACTCCTTGTTCGAGCAGAGCCCGGAGCCGCGCCAGAGTTACTTGGGTGGCGCCTCGTCCCTGGGGCAGATCAATCCAGCTGGACCCTGTAGGCACCGAACCGATGGCGGCGATGACCTCCGGCGTCCATCCGGGCCCTGGTTTGGGCTCCATCAAACCATCAACTGCTCGATGACTTGAAGATGTCGATGATCTCGACGGCGCTCCCCGCGGCGAGCAACGTCTCGCGCGTCTGCTCGTGTTGTAGGATACGGGACAGGGCTGCGAGCAACTCCATGTGTTGCTTCTGATGCTTCTTCGGGGTTCCCAGGACGGCGACGACATGTACCGGTTCGCCGTCTACGGAGTCGAACTCGATTCCATCGCGAGAGATACCGATGGCCAGGATCTGGCGGCGAATCGAGTCCTCGTGGGCATGCGGCACGGCGACGCCCTTGCCGATTCCTGTCGAACTCTGCTTCTCTCTCAGGATCAGTTTCGACAGGAAGGACTTGGGGTCGGTGACCGCGTCGTCATTCTCGAACACGGCCGTCAATTCGCGCAAGGCGTCGAATTTCCGGCGCGAGCGCAGCCCGACGACGACATTGTCAGGGCGCAGGATTCGATCCCACTTATCCATCAGATCAGATGAGGTTCCGGGAAAAGATGGCCAGAGGAGGAAGGACGGCTCCATGTAAGGCGGGCGCAAATTAAACTGCCCCTCTACGAAAGTCAAGGAATTCGGCCCCATTTTAATGCTCGTTTGTGCACCTTCTGTGCTGCCTCCCTTTGGCCGAGACGTGCCAGAACCGACGCCGCCAGCTCATAGGGTCCTCGACGCACCGGATCGATCTCTATCGCTCTCTCAGCGAAAATTATGGATCTTCTTAATTCATTCACCTGCAATAATTTAAGGCTTACGTTATAATTCATCGACTGAGATCTAGGAGCGGTTGTCGCCGCACGTTCATAGGCGTCGATCGCATCTCGGTGACGACCCAGCTCCCGCAGTAGCTCTGCCTCCATGTACCAGCAGTTGGCAGCCAGCTTGTCCACCCACGGATCACGAACCTGGCCGGCGTCGGCAAGCAGCCCTGTGGGCGTCAGACCCGAATGTGGAGGCAGCTCGCCAGCTGCCTCGCCGATACCGTCGCGCACGGCGCGATACGACAGGCCTTGCGGCAGAAAGCGGAATCCCGCTGCCGGCATCTTCCTGGGCACGAGGAAGTAGACGAGCTTTCCCGACACGAGCAGCGACGCCTCGTTCTTCCAGCGAAGTCGTGCCTTCTGCGAAGCCAGCTCTGCCCCGGATCCCAAGTCCGTACCTCTTCCCATCCGGTTGAAGATCGTCACGTCGGGCCGCACACCTTCGACACGGTGCAGGTAATCGACGATGTAGCTGGCGTCGTCTCCGTCGGTGAGCAGAATCGCATCCTCCGGCAGCTCCTCTAGCAGCCGGCGGCCGTACGCGTCCGGCAGGTTGGCCCCGGATCGATCGGCAAATCCGAGATTGGCGGCCAGTATGGCGACCCCGCAGACCAGGATGATCGGGGCGGTGGCAGCCGCCGGGAGGTATCGACGCAAGCGTCGGTCCACGTCATCGAGGCCTGCCCCCAGCAAAACGCAGGCACAAGTCAGCAGAAGAAGGAAGAACACGTGGACACCCGCCGGATCCCGGTGATAGCCCAGTCCGGCGACCAGGTTGAGCGCCGCCGCCCCTACAACCGCCACGGCGAGGGCTCGATCCCGGCGCCACGCGACAAGGATCCCCCAGACGACGGCGGGCAGCAGGAGGACGGGCCATTCACTGACCAGTTGCCCCCCCAGACGGGCCAGGGCCAGACCTGCCGCGGCCGGGGATAACAGAACGAAGGACGTTCGGTACAGAGCGCCGGTGGCATGATCCCACATCGCCCCCAACGAATCCAGTGTCCCCCAGTGAAATCCGGGTCCCACCCCATTGCGCACCACCACATACAGAAAAACACTGGCGCCACCGAGGCCGCCGGCGACGACGCGCAGAAGATCCGCCGGCAGGCACGATGGTTTTTTCCTTCCCTGCCAGAGGGCAACACCCAGCGCCGACGGCAGCAGCAGCACCACCTGCAGGTGGGAGGTCGCCGCGACGCCGCCGATGTAACCACTCAGCAGCAGCCAGCGTGATCGCATCGGGCCGGCGGCGCCCACCCGCAGGCTCGCCGCCAGGACGAGAACGCTACACAGAACGAACAACCCGTAGACCTCGGCGATGACGGCCTGGCTCCAGAACGTCCTCCCGAAGACGAGCGCCGCGGCAGCCACCGCTGCCGAAGCTCGTGTCAGCCGCCGCTCGCGCAGCAGCAGGTAGAGGGCGGGCGCTACCGCCGCCGACAACAGGGCCGTGGCGGCATTCACCGCCGCCGCCGGTGACGACATCGGCATCGACGCCGCCAGCAACCGGGCGAGCAGCGTATAGAGCGGATACCCTGTCGGATGGGGCGTGCCCAGCCACCACGTGGCGCCGATCAGTTCCCCTGAACCCTCGACATAAACCGATGGGCAAAGGGTCCACACGTAGACGCCTGTGGCGATGATGAAGAGAGCGGCGGCGATTGCCCTGTCGCGACTCAACGAACCGCCCCGCGAAGGACCTGACCAGGCCGCAAGCGGTCGTCCACTGCCCTCCACAGGGCGGTCTCGCTGGCGATCCCGTAAAGCACGACTACCAGGCTCAACTGCAAGGCGAGCGGCACCAGGAAACCCGCCTCCCTGACCTTTGAGCCGGCGCCTTCGCTGGCGGCACGTGGACTCATCAGACATAGACCGAGCCACAGCAGGACGGCGACTCCGCTGACCCAGGCGCCGACCACGACGGTTCGCGGCCGGTAGTCGAACTCGACGCTTGTCTCGCCGGCGGTGACGGCAACGGCACGGAACACGTGGTTGGCCAGCAGGATCTCGCGGGCCACGCCGTCGACGCGAGCCTGCCACCCGGGCGCCTGTGTGTCTGCCAGAACCAGATACCCATCCCGTCCGGGGAGGTCGACGACGACCCGCTCCGTTTCGTATTGAACGATTCGAGCCGGGGCGAACCCGGTTCCAGTTGGCGAGGGCGCCGTCGGCGCCCGGTCGATGACGACCTGTCGACGCGGATCGAAGGTGGCTGATCGCATGTGTCGCAGGCGCGCCTCCCCGTCGGCGAGAATGACGGCCCCTGGTGCCACCCAGGCCCGTGGCAGCGCCTGACGCAGGCGCGACACGGTGACCTTGCCGGCGTGGACGGGTTCAGCCAACCCTTTGGACAGCGGCCGGTGCGTGACCAGGTATCTGGCATTCGCCATGCCGAGCCAGGCGGGGTAACCGCGGGAGAACTCCCAGTGGGCGGACAGGTGCAGCGGGCTCCAACCGGGCATTGTGTTGGCCAGGCCGTAGAGACCGGCGCTGTACATGCGCAGCGTCGCCGGGTACTGTCGATAGGACGAGTCGTCCACCGCCCAGCCACTATGCCAGTCGTAGGGAGCGTTGCGTTCCGATATCAGACCGGCCACCCGGAAGCGTCCCCAGGGCGGCACACCCGGCGTCACATCCCCCGGCAAGGCTGCGGTACCATCCTTGGCATCATCCGCATGAATCGCAGCCGCCGAAGCGGGGCAGGTCGTGTACACGGACTCCGGGAGGGTGCCGTTGAAGTCGGCGCCGAAACTGCGCAGGTCGGCCCAGGTGACGACGACGACGGCGATTGCCGAGAGCGTGGGCGCCGTCCTGTGCCTCCGGAACCGATCGGAGAACAGCACGGCCGCCACACCCAGTACCGCCAAGGCCCGCCAGAAGTCGGCAATCAGGTCCGGTCGCAGTCGAAGGAGCATCTGCCGAGGGCCTGCTGGCAGGTCAGCCAGAGAACCAGCCGCATCGGCGCCCACCGACGCGGTAGCGGCGATGACAAGCAGGACGAGGGTGACCCAGAGGAATCGCCACGATGTGAGCAACGGGCGGCGATCGCTTGTCAGGCGATCGACACCGAGGCCGCAGAGCACGGCGGCAGCGAAGGCCCACCAGAGAAGGAAGCGTGTCGGGATACGAAACTGACGCAGCAGCGGGACCTGATGCAGCAGGTCGAAGAGTCCCGTGTACTTTCCCAGCGACAATGCCAGCCCCATAACTGCGAGGAGGGCGAAGAAGCCACGTGCACTCGACGCGCCTTCGCGGGCACCGACCAGAGCCAGCAGCAGCGTCAGGACACCGACATAGGGACACAGCTGGATGAAGAACCCGTCTCCCCCGGCGCCACCCCAGTACGAGCCGTGTGCGGAGTTGCCGAACAGATCGGGCAGCAACAGGGTGAGCAGACGTTCCGGCGGCAGCGACATGCTGACGAACTGCTCGTAGTCGATGCCGCCGGCACGCGGCGACAGGCTCGCCAGTTCCATCGTGGGCAGCACCTGGACGGCGGCGATGGCGACACCGGGAACGGCGATGGCAAGCCCGATGACGGCCGTGTGCCAGCGACCCAGTTGACCGGCGCGCACCGCGCCATAGGCCGTCGCCGCCAAGGCCGAGTAGGCGGCGGCCTGCGGGTGTCCGGCCAGCAGTTGCAGAGCGGCGACAGCGCCGGCGGCGCCGATCCTGACTGGACGCATGCCACGTATGCCGGATTCGATGAGGAGGAAGAGAAAGGGGACCCCGGCGGCAGCGGCGACGAAGTTGGGAGACATGGCGCGCACCACCAGGTAACCGCTCAAACCGAAGCACAACCCCGACGTCAACGCCGCCGCCCGCCCCGCTCCCAGACCGCGACGCAGATAGAGGAAGGTTCCCGCCGCCGCCGCCCACAGGTGAACGAGGACGGACCACGTCACCGCCTGCGCCGGGGACAACAGCGCCGCGCCGATCCAGTTCGGCGGATACAGGGCGCCGACCTGGCCTTCGGCGAACAGGGGAAATCCGGCGTTGATGCGCGGTTCCCACAGTGGCAGTCGGCCTGCGGCCAGCGCTTCGTGCAGGAAGTGTCGGAAAGGCACGTTCTGCACCATCATGTCCTGCACGAAGAACACACCCCAGTCGATGACGACGTGGGGAAAGAAGCCGGCCACCGCCAGGGCGAGACCCGCGACGCAGGCGACGTCCGCCTTCCAGGCTCGTGCGACGTCAGTCATCGGACTCCAACAACCCGGCGATCCCCTCGTCCACCAGTGCTGCGGCGATCACGTTGGCAGCCAGTCGGTGGCCGGCCTCGTTCCAGTGCGAATCACGGAAGTAGAGGATCTGCTCCCGTGCGGCTGTCTGGAAGGCTGGTGTCAGGTCGATGAAGGAAATTCCATGGCGACCGGCGATGTCTCCTAAATGCCGATTGGGATGGCTCAGGTCGTAGTCACCCGTCAGGTCGTGCAGCTCTCTTTTCGTGCGCCAGTCGTCGGCCTCGATCTGCACGATGGCGGGCGCGTAGATGAGGACGAAGGTGGCGCCCGCCTGCCGGCACAGAAGGGCGAACTCCGCCAGCAGCTTCTCCGTCAGGTCCCAAACCGGACGATAACGAGCCGAGTCAGTACCGTAGAGGCCACCGTAGAACTGCATCATCTGCTGCGGCGGCACCGGTACTTTCCGCGTCCAAGCTTTGCGACCCAACGCCCACAGGTGAAAGCGCTCTTTGAGGGTACGTGCCAACGACGGCGAGGGGGGCTCCGGCTCCGGGATCGGCGTACCCATCAGGTGCAGCGCACCATCTTGACCCGGACGGAAGAACGGTTTGGCTCCGCGCCGCGCGCCGATGCCACGCCGGCTGACGTTGTTCCAGACATCGTTGGCGTAAAACAGAAGCAGGACGACATCCGGCGACTGCGGTGCGCCCGCGTCGGCGAACAGCAGCATTTCCTGATCGGTGCCGTAGCCGGCGGTACCGTAGTTGGTCACGCCTACACCACGGGAGGAGACCAGATGGGTCTCGAGACGTGCTGCCAGCCCATCGGCCACATCGACCCCCCAGCCCTCGGCAAAGGAATCGCCGAACAGCTGCAAGCGCACCGCGTCGGGGCCAGCCTGCGACTCGTGCCGGCGCCGACCGGCGGCGTCGATGCTGTAGGCCACGTCGAACTCCGGAGTGACCATCCGTCCCATGGTGCCGGGTCGGTGCGTCCAGCCCAGACGGGCATCATGCATCCAGATGTCGGGCAGGCGGTGTACCTGCGGCACGACGACGGCCAGCAGAACCTCAGCGCCCAGCAGACACACGACGATGCTGCCGACGGCCAGCAGGATGCGACCTCTCAACGCGTCAATCTCTCATCTCCGACAATTCTCTGGGGGACCTCAGCGGGAGGCAAACTAGCGGTCCCGGGTGTTTTCGTCAACGAATCTCAAGTTGCCGTAACCCTAGCTGGGGCATATATTTGCCAGTTCTTTTTGACTTCGAATTCACGCTGGAGAACTCCCCTCTGAAGCGCATTTTGGTCACCGGCGGCGCCGGCTTCATCGGCTCCCATACGGCCGATATCCTGCTGCAGCGCGGCTACGAGGTCCGCATCTTCGACTCGCTCCAGGAGCGAGTCCATCCCCACGGCTGGCCTGCCTACCTGCCGGGGGACATGGAAAAAGTCGTCGGGGACGTGCGTGATGCCGACGCGATGGGTCGGGCTCTCGACGGTGTCGACGGCGTCATCCATCTGGCGGCGTACCAGGACTACATGCCCGACTTCAGCACCTTCTATTCGGTGAACACGGTGAGTACAGCTCTGCTCTTCGAGCTCATCGTAGCCCGCGCTTTGCCGGTGCAGAAGATCGTCTCCGCCTCCTCCCAGTCCGTCTACGGCGAGGGACGGTACGAGTGTGCCGCCTGCGGCCAGATCCACCCGCCGGCACGGCCGGAGGAACAGCTGGCACGCGGCGACTGGGAGGTCCGCTGCCCGTCGTGCGGCGCCGTCGCGACGCCGTTGCCGCTGGTTGAAAGTGCACCCGTTCAACCGCACACCGCATACGGCATCTCCAAGTACGCCCTCGAGATGACGACCCTGAACCTGGGACGTAAATACGGAATCCCGGTGGCCAACTTGCGCTACTCCATCGTTCAGGGGACACGCAACTCGTTCTTCAATGCTTACAGCGGCGTCGCCCGCATCTTCGTGCTGCGACTGCTGCACGACCAGCCGCCTGTCGTCTACGAGGATGGCCTGCAGCAGCGTGACTACGTATCCGTTCACGATGTTGCGCGCGCCAACGTGATGGCCCTCGAAGACGAACGTGCCGACTTCCGCAACTTCAACGCCGCCGGACAGAAGATGACAACCGTCCTCGAAGTTGCCAGACTGCTGTCATCGTTGTGCGGCAGGGAAGGGATCGAGCCGCAGGTGAGTGGCGAGTACCGCTTCGGCGACACTCGACACACCGTGTCCTCATGGGAGGCCATCGGGGCGCTGGGCTGGCGCCCGGAACGCGCCATGGAGGACTTCCTCGCCGAATACGTCGAGTGGGTGCGCCAGCAACCCAACCTGGATGACTTCTACGCGCGCAGCAAGCAGGCGATGCGCTCCGCCGGAGTCATCCGCTCGGTCGGCGTGGCTGACCCTAAGGCAACCTGAGGGGTTGTCGCCGTGAAGGCCATGGTCCTCGCCGCCGGCCGGGGTTCGCGGCTGCTCCCGCTCACCGACCGGGTGCCGAAGCCGATGATCCCCATCGGCGACCGCCCCCTCCTCGAACACGTGGTCCGGCTGCTGCGCGGCCACGGCTTTGACGACCTGGTGATCAACCTGAGTCACTTGCCGGACGTGATCCGAAATCATTTCGGCGACGGTCACGCCTTCGGCGTATCGATCTGCTATTCCTTCGAACCGCAGATGCTCGGCACGGCCGGCGCCCTGCGCCCGGTGGCCGATCACTTCCGTGGCGAGGACTTCCTCGTCTACTACGCGGACAACCTGACCAACGCCGACCTCGGTTGCCTGTGGCGGGACCATGAGGCGGCTGACGCCTCGGTCACTGTGGGCCTGCTATGGATGGCGGATCCGGCGGGTCGTGGTATCGTCGGCATCGACACCCAGGGGCGGATCGATCGCTGGCTAGAAAAACCTGCGCCACACCAGATCTTTGACGACTACCTCATCAACGGTGGCATCTACGCGATGCGGCCGGAGGTGCTCGACGCGATCCCGTCGTCGGGAGCCCCGGACTTCGCTCACGACGTGCTGCCACGGCTGCTGGCTGAAGGCCATCGGCTCTATGGACATCGTCTGCAGGGCCAGCTACTTTCGACCGACACCCCTGAACGGTATCAAGCCACCCTCCGCGCGGTAGAATCTGGCGCCTTTTCTCTCCCCTGATGCGTCAGTTCAGATACGCACACCACAGCACATCTGATTCCGTGACCAGAACCTGATGGACCTCTACGGCAGCCGGTCACTACCCAGCCTCGGAGCATTGCGTTGATCACGACTCGAGCCCCTCTGAGAATTCCTCTCGGCGGCGGCGGCACGGACTTGCCTTCATACTATGAACAGCACGGCGGCTTCATTCTTTCCGCCGCCATCGACAAGTACGTCTTCATCCAGCTCAACACGCTGCAGGTCGAGGACTTTGTCCGCGTCAAGTACTCGGAGACCGAAGTCGTCGATTCGGTCGTCGACATCCGCCATCCCCTGTTGCGTGAGAGTCTGCTCCACAGCGACGTCGGTACGGGTCTCGAGATCGGTGCCATGGCCGACGTGCCGGGGCGCACGGGCATGGGCTCATCCGGGGCCTTCACGGTCGCATTGCTGGCGGCGCTGCACGAATACAAGAGACAACCCCTTCCCCGGCAACAGCTGGCGGAGGCGGCCAATCATGTCGAGGCTGTGCGTTGTGCCCAACCTACGGGCAAGCACGACCACTATCTAGCGGCCTTTGGAGGACTCACGTGCCTCGACATCAGCACCGACGGCCGCGTCTCCGTGTCGCCCTTGTCGATCACCGTGCACACGTCGGAGGAGCTGCGCAACAGCATGGTCGTGTTCTTCACCGGCATCCAGCGGGAGAGCTTCGACATCCTGTCACAGCAGGAGCGGGACACGAAAGAGGGCGACGGGCGAGTCATCGACAGCCTGCACGAAATCAAGGCGATCGGACACGACATCAAGAAAGCCCTCGAGGCCGGTGCTCTCGACCGATTCGGCGAGTTGCTGCATACTCATTGGGAGACGAAGAAGAAGCGCTCCGCGAAGATGTCGAATCCCGACATCGACCGCTGGTACGAAGAGGCTCGCTGCGCCGGTGCCTTGGGCGGAAAACTGATGGGTGCCGGCGGTGGTGGTTTTTTCATGTTCTATTGCCCCGCCGAAAAACGCGGCGCCCTGCGCGAGCGGATGGCTGCCGAGGGACTGCGGGAGATGAGCTTTCAGTTTGACCTCGAAGGCGCGAAGGTATTGATGAATCTATGAGCAACCAGACATACATCGACGGATTCCTCGGACAGATGTCCGACGTCCTCAGGCAACTCCCCATCAAGGATATCGACGCCGCCATCGAGCTGTTGTTCGACACCTGGAAAAGGGGCGGCACCGTGTTCATCGCCGGCAACGGTGGATCCTCTTCGACTGCGAGTCATTTCGCCTGCGACCTGGCGAAATGGACGCTGAGCGAAGGCAAGTCTCGCTTCCGGGTGATGGCTCTGACGGACAACATGCCGCTCTTTAGTGCCCTGATGAATGACGAGGGTACGGCATCGGTTTATGCGGAACAGATCGAGCCTTTCATAGGTGCCGGTGACGTCCTGATTCTTATCAGCGTACATGGCGGATCGGGCGCCGGAAACGCGGGCTCCTGGTCGCAGAACCTGTTGCGTGCGTTGCAGGTGGCAAAGGACAAGGGAGCCAGAGTCCTCGGTCTGAGCGGCTTTGACGGCGGCGCTCTGCGCGAGATGGCCGATGTGTGTATCACCGTCCCCGTCGACTCGACACCGCAGGTGGAGTCCTTCCATCTGGCCCTTGAACACCTCATGTGCGACTGCCTCCGGCAGAAAATCGCCGACGCTTAAAGGACGGATTTGCCATGGAACTGTTCATCGACAGTGCTGACATCGACGAAGTACGCAAGGCGGCCAGCCTGGGCGTCATCACCGGCTGTACGACGAATCCCAAGCTCGCCGCCAGCGCCGAGCCGGGCGATTTCCGCAAACGGGTGGAAGAGATCCTCACCGTCGTCGACGGACCCGTAAGCGTCGAGGTCGTCGACGAAACCGTCGCCGGCATGCTTTCCGAGTCCGCCGAGTATGCCTCTTGGGACCCGCGCGTCGTCGTCAAGATCCCCATGTGTCTCGCAGGGCTCGAGGTGATCCACAAGCTTGAGAACGAGCGCGACGTGCGCGTCAACGTGACGTGCATGATGAACTCAAACCAGGCGGCCATGGCGATGATGGCCGGGGCCACCTACGTCAGCCTCTTCGTCGGCCGCATCACGGACATGGGCTACGACGCCGACGCCACCATCGCCGAGACGGCACAGTTCATCGAGCGCGGCGCCTTCAAGGCTCGAATTATCGCCGGCAGCATGCGCGGCGTTGGCGACATCCAGCGCTCCTTCCTCGCCGGCGCCCACATCGTCACGACGCCCTACAAGCTCCTGCCCGCCATGGTCCACCATCCGCGCACCATCGAGACGATCCAGGAGTTCAAGAGCGCCTGGGACGAAGCCAGGCAGCGCGGCGACGTCGGGTGACAGACGCGGCCAAGGCCACCAGCGCTGCGGCGGCCGCGTCTCTCGATCTGGGATCCGGCATCCAGGTCACCTCGATCCTCGGCGGACACCTGCGACTCGACGGCGGCGCCATGTTCGGTGTCGTCCCCCGGGCTCTATGGGAGCCCGCCTGTGGGCCCGACGCCCGCAACAGGGTTGCCTCGGCCTGCCGCTGCTTGTTGATCCACACAGCGGACGCGCTGGTGCTCGTCGATACCGGTTGCGGGGATCGCTTCGACGCCAAGGGGCGCGACATATTCGCCGTCGACCCGACAGTCACCCTCGCCAACAGTCTCGCCGCAGCCGGCGTGAGCCCCGTCGACATCACCCACGTGCTCTTCACCCACCTGCACTTCGATCACTGCGCCGGCGCCCTGCGGGATTCCGACGGTGATCTGGTCCCCGCCTTTCCCGACGCGGTACACATCGTGCAACTGGGTGAGTTCGACGATGCCCGAGCCGGCCGCTCCATCATGCGCTCCAGTTTCCTGTCGGCCGACCTCGAGGCGCTGGCCCGCTCCGTCAACTGGGAGTGGACGGCGGGCGACGTCGAAATCGTTCCCGGCGTCCGAGTAGAGGTGACGGGCGGACATACCGAGCACCACCAGTCGGTCGTCGTCCGTGGCGACAGCGACACCCTCCTGTTCCCTGGCGATCTGATCCCTACACGTGCGCACCTGCGTCCATACTGGATCATGGCCTACGACATGTTTCCCTACGACACGTTCCTGCGGAAGCAGGAACTGGCACGACGGGCCTGCGACAACCGCTGGATCGTCGCCTGGGACCATGACCCGGACGCCCGCTGGAGCCGCCTCGTCGACGACGACCGTGGC
>JAYZCA010000357.1:0-6429 GCA_036339235.1 Candidatus Latescibacterota bacterium
CAGGGAGGCGTAGCCCTTGCCCGTGCCGTACTCGGCGACGAACTGATCGCGCGCCACGGGCAGGGGATCGACGAAGGCGACGATGTCGACGCCCTCCAGCTGGTAGCCCGTCACATGATGATGGGCGATGTCTCCGCAGCCAACGATGGCGGCGGTCCGGCGCTCGGCGCTCATGGATGGTGCTCTCGGGTTGGATGCAGGTTATGGTTCGGCGCCGACTATTGTAACCACAGCCGCCTCCCGTGGCACGCCGCCACCCCGCCAGGTCCATTTCTTCTTGCTGTACACTTGGTGTTGCCGACCGTCGTTGTTTGGTAGAGGGCTTGCGTCTCCCACGCGAAACGGACCGTCATGAAGATCCCTGGCATATGGCACCGAATACAGTCCCGGAAATCAGGTGCACGCGACCGGGCACAGATGTGGCTTCAGGGGGCTCTGCCTACGGATCCACCAGCGTTATACGCCGGGGTCCTGTCGATGCGATAGCTGAGGCCGCTAATCGAGACGATTCGCCCATCGATTTCCAGACCGAGAAACGGCCGCGGTACACCGATCATACCCTCGAAAGTGGCGGCATCGATGTCGAAGAAAGTGTGGAACAGTGGGTGTTCGGGCATCAGTTTCGACGCGTTCTACATTCCGCTTGCCCTCCTGCTGCAGAATACGCTTCACCAGGCGACTCTGGCGATGATCATCATCCTCGCCGTGCTCAGCCTGATCCGCATCGAGCCGATTCCTGAAGCCTGGCGCGTGTCGCGTCGCGACGGCGTGTTAGCCGTGCTGACTTTCCTTATCACTCTGGCACTGGCGCCGCAGCTGCATTGGGGCATCCTCGTCGGCGTCGGCCTGTCGCTGGCGGGATACATGCAGCGCACCATGCGCCCCCACTTCGCCTACTTGTCGCGACATCCGAACGGCGCCTCGTCGACGCGGATGCCCACGATCTGACCCTCGACCCGTTCATCGCCATCATCCGTTTCGACGACCGACTCTATTTCGGCGCCGCCGGCTTCTTTGAGGACAGGGTCCTGGAAGCGCTGGTGCGCCTGCCCGAACTGCGCTACCTGATCCTCCACGCCGGAGGCATCAACCAGATCGACGCCACCGGCGTGCAGACCCTGGCGCGTCGTGCGGGACCTTCGTGATGCCAGCGTCGACGTGTACCTTACACGCGTGAAACACCGCGTCTATCAGCTGCTAGCAGCGACGAGCCTGGAAGCCGAAATCGGCGAGGACCACTTCCACGACTGGAACCAGCACGCTCTCGACCTGTGGAATCAGATGGAGCCCGACCACCGGGCGCAGAGTCCGCTGAACGTGGCCACCCCGGACTCGTCGGCCAACGTGGGGCCCCGATGATCTTGCGGCCAGCCGTCGTCGTCCTCGGCCTGCTGTGGTCCGCAGCCGCTCACGCAGACCGAGAGCTGATCGTCTGGGGCCAGGGCAAGGACCGTGGCCTCGACGCGGCGCTGCGCCAGTTCGAGGTCGAACACCCCGGGTGGAAAGTCATCACCACATCCGGCTCCAGCGGCGGCATGAACCCGCAGAAGCTGATGTGCGGCATCACCGGCGGCGCGCCCCCCGACCTCGTCAAGCAGGACCGCTTCTCCGTCGGCGAGTGGGCCGTACGTGACGCCTTCATGCGTCTCGACAGGTACGTGGCCTTGAGCCTGCGCGGAGAGGAGCTGGCTGTGCGGGTGCGCGCGACACTGGCAGAGAAAGACCCGGTAGCAACCCTGGCCGTACTGGGTGAGCTGGACATTCACCTGCGCCCCCTCGGTGACACGCGTCAGGCCGACCTGCTACGCTCGCTGCGCGCATCGGCGTCAGGACAACCACTTGCCGATGGGACGCAGGCTCTGGCCGACGAGCTCGTCAGCCTCCTGGGCGGCATACACGAACAGAGGTTCTTCACTGCCTGCTGGGAGGAGGCCTGCTTCGGCGAGAACCAGGACCGCGCGGTGTACGGTATTCCCAACAGCACCGACGACCGCGCCCTCTATTACAACGAGGACCTTCTCGAACGCGCCGGCCTCGTCGATGGCGACGGTCGTGCCCGGCCGCCGCGCGACTGGCAGGAATTGCACGACTTCGCCGGGCGCCTCACCGAACGCAACGCCGAAGGCAAAATGACCCGCCTCGGCTTCGCCCCGAATTTCGGCAACTCCTGGCTCTACATCTACGGCTGGCTCAACGGCGGCCGTTTCATGAGCGCCGACGGGCGCACCTGCTCGCTGGCCGACCCGCGCATCGTCGAGGCCCTACAGTACATGGTCCGCGTCTACGACTCCCTCGGCGGCATCGAGGACGTGGAGTCTTTCCAGTCGGGATTCCAGGCGGACGAATTCGATCCCTTCCTCACGGGGAAGGTGGCGATGAAGATCGACGGCAACTGGACGTTGAATAACATCGCCGATTTCGCCCCGGGCCTGCGCTTTGGCGTCGCGCCAGCGCCGGCACCGGCGGGTCGCGAGTCTATCACCTGGTCCGGCGGCCATTCGTGGGCAATCCCCGCCGGCGCGGGGCAGCCGGACATGGCCTTCGAGCTGATCCGTTTCCTCAACACGGATCGCATCTGGGATCTGCGCTACCGGGTGGAGGCACGCTACGCCGCCAGCCGTGGACGCAGTTTCGTACCCGTCATGTCTCCCATGCCGCATGTTAATGCCGCCGCCTTCGAGCGCCACGTGCGCGACAACTCCGATCTACCCCAGCGTATCAAGGACGGCTTCCTGCTTTTCGACGGGCTGATGGAGATGTCGCGTTTCCGCCCCGTCACACCCGTTGGACAACTGTTGTGGGACGAGCACAAGCGCGCCTACGAGAAGGCGGTGCACCACACCTACTCGCCAGCTCAGGCGCTGCAGCGAGGCCAGGCGCTCGTGCAGGCCGAGCTCGACCTCTTGCACGCCGACACGGCTTTTCCCCGCGTCGACTGGGCCTGGCCGGTGGCAGGTATCGTCATCCTCGCCATCACGGGACTCGGGATCGCGCTCTGTCGCGGCGGTCGGCAAGGCCTGCGGCAACTGGCGCTGCCTGAGTCGATCGCCGGTTTCGCCTTCGTCTCCCCGTGGCTGGTGGGCCTCCTCGTGCTCACGGCAGGACCCATCCTGGTATCCATCGTCTACAGCTTCTGCCGGTACGATGTGCTGCACCCGGCGGAGTTTGTCGGCTTGGACAACTACCGTCTCCTGTTCACCGACGATCCGCTGTTCTGGAAGTCGCTAGCCAACACCGCCTTCATGATGATCGGCGTACCCGTGGGTATGGCCGTTGGGCTGGCCATCGCCATGCTCCTCAACACCGAGGTTAAGGGCATGCAGGCGTACCGAACGGTCTACTACCTGCCGGCAATCGTCCCCATGGTCGCCGCCTCGCTGCTGTGGATCTGGGTCCTCAATCCCGAGGTGGGGCTGGTCAACTCGCTGCTGCGCACCTCCGGCGTCAGCGATCCACCCAACTGGCTACAGAGTTCTTCCTGGCTTGTGGGTTCCAAGACCTCGATCATGCTCATGGGCCTGTGGAGCGCTGGCTCGGGTATGGTCATCTGGCTCGCCGGCCTCAAGGGCATCCCCCAGCACCTCTACGAGGCGGCAGAGATCGACGGCGCCGGCGTCTTCGGCCGCTTTGTGAACGTGACCCTGCCCATGCTCTCGCCCTACATCTTCTTCAACCTGATCATGGGTGTCATCGGCACGATGCAGGTTTTCACCCAGGCCTACATCATGACCGAAGGTGGGCCGGACGACTCCACCATGTTCTATGCATACTACCTGTTCAACAACGCCTTCCGCTACTTCAAGATGGGCTACGCCTCGGCCCTGGCGTGGATCCTGTTCATCATCGTGCTCGCCCTCACTCTGTTCCAGCTGAAGATCGCACCCCGCTGGGTGCACTACGAGTCCGACGGATGAGTTCCTTGTCGAACCGCCCCCTCAAAGCCCTGGCCCTGTTCGTCGAGGCCGGCGTCTTCGCCCTCTTCGCCGTGGCCGTCGCCTACGGTAATTTCCACCACGGTGTCGGTTTTTTCATCTCGCTCTTCCTCCCCATCGCCTTCGGCGCCGTGGTCGCCGCAAGAGTCCTGCCGACGGGGGCCCTGGCGCAGGCCATCACCCATGGCGCCCTGCTGACAGGCTGTGTCATCTTTGCCTTCCCCTTCGTCTGGCTCGTGAGTACTTCCTTCAAGTACAACGAGGAGATCTTTATTTATCCGCCGCGCTGGGTGCCCGTCATACCTGCTGATGTCGAGCACTCACCTTACATGACCACGGAACTGCTCGGCGACTTGCCACCCGAAGAGGCGACGTGGGACAAGGCGGCCTGGGCGTCGGCCTGGCCGGGGATGGCCTCGTATTTGTGGGACCGTCAGGGTGAAAGGATTCGGCAGCTGCCTGGCGCCGGCGACGTGCATCCGGAATCGCTGCGTGCGGCCGTCCTGCACGGCATTATCGAGTACGCAGCGCGCAGCCTGCCGGACACAGCGTGGTCGGTGGGGCCGAGTGCAGTCATGCGGCAGATCGATGCGCGCGTCGACGAAGAGCTGCTCCACACCGTTTGGGACGCCGTGTACCGAGCCGTCGAGCTACGGGAACCGTCGGTGCAGAACATCCAACGCGACTACCTGCCCTTGCCCACCGGCGCCACGCGGCACATCGATGCCTGGCAGGTCCTCATCGGTGCCGCTACTCTGGGACCGACGGCCACCGACGAGGCACGGCCGTCACGCCTGTTGAGTTATGATTTCGCGGGAGCCGCAGACGCCATCGTCATGCGCGGCGCCTTTCCACTACCCGTCCCGGAAGACGAGTTCCTCGGGTTCACCCTACCCCTGCGCCAGGATCGTTCCTGGCATGCAGTGCGTGTCAAACTGGAGGTGGGCGGTCGCCTCTACGAGAGCACCGATGATCTGTTTCTCGATCAATACCGTTGGCAGGAGATCGGCTTCAAGCTCGCCCGACTCGACGAGCGCGATGAGCGCGACCTTGGGATCTGGCCCCTCGTGGCCGCCGAGAATCAGCACGACGTGTTTGCCGATCCCGACTGTTTTCGCGTGACCCTCGTCGTCGAGCCCAGCTCCCGGCTGGTGGCAACGTGGCGCAAGTACACATATCACTACCGCAAGGCGCAGCTGGCCACGGAGTACTGGTGGAGCTACGTGACCAACTCCGTATATCTGGTGCTGATGACGATGATCGGCCAGGTGCTGAGCTGTTCGATTGTAGCCTACGCCTTCTCCCGGCTCAATTGGCCTGGACGCGAGGCGTTATTCGCCATTCTGCTGGCGACGATGATGCTTCCCCCCCAGGTGACGATGATCCCCGTGTTCATGATCTTCGAGAAACTCGGCTGGTACAACACGCTTCGCGCCCTCTGGGCCCCGTCGTTCTTCGGTTCGGCTTTTTTCATCTTCCTTCTGCGCCAGTTCATGAAGTCGATCCCCGACGATCTGGAGGACGCCGCCAAAATCGACGGCTGCTCCTTCTTCGGCATCTACTGGCGTATCATCCTGCCCCTGGTGAAACCGGCGCTGGCGGCGGTCTGCATCTTCACTTTCATGGGCACGTGGAACGACTTCATGGGGCCGCTGATCTATATCAACGACCAGCGCCTCTACCCCCTCGCCCTGGGCCTGTTCGATTTCCGCGGCGAACACAAGACCGACTTCGGCATGCTCATGGCCGCTTCAACCCTCATGACGCTACCCGTGATCGCCCTCTTCTTCTTGGCGCAGAGACATTTCATCCAGGGCGTAACCCTGACAGGTATGAAGGGGTAGAGCAAAAACCTAGCGATCCGGATAAACCATAGAGTTAGCGAAGCCAACTCGTACTGGAGCGCCTGAATCACCGCGCCGTCTTCTACGACCAGAATTCTCACGTGGGAGAATCTATATCGTGGACTGACGGGGCCAAAACCGAAACCGTCGATATCACTATTCACGAAAACGCTTTTGGGTTACGTTCGTGTGGGACTTTGTACCCTCACAGAACGACCTGCCACCCTGTAATTAGGATTCGAAATGCTAAACCGATGGGTTCTACCACTGATGACAGCCATGATCGCCTGCCAAGCCGAAGCTACTGAGGCGACAGACACCGACCGCATCAGTGGCATCATGTTCGCGGACTACTACGCCATCCTCAGTGCCGACGACGGGGCGGAAAATTTGCCGGAGAAGCGCAACGCCTTCCAAATTCGGCGGATCTACTTCAATTACGGCCACTCCTTGTCCGAGCGCATCGATTTTCGTTTCCGCCTCGAGGCCAACGACGCCGGCTTCGGAGATCACGCCAAGATGGAACCTTTCGTGAAACATGCCTATCTCAAGTGGAAGGGTGCCCTCGGTGGCAACCTCTATGTCGGTGAGTCCGGCACCCCAACCTTTGCGCTGGTGGAACAGACCTGGGGCTACCGGGCGGTGGAAAAGAC
>JAYZCA010000358.1:0-4090 GCA_036339235.1 Candidatus Latescibacterota bacterium
AGACTTCTGGCAACGCATATTTGGCCTCGGTTTCTCGTGGTGTCGACCAGTCCTCTCAGGCAGTGAGCGAGATGCCAACCGTGACATTCTGTTTCTCGCCAGAATACACGGCCAGGTTGTGGCGAGTTGCAGGCTGACGATCAACCAAGGTGATCCACGCATCGCCGCGTTGGGTGAGGTTGCTACGTCGACGGCGCATCGAGGTCAGGGCCTGGGCACGGCGGTCTGCGGTCAGGCTACTGATGAATTTGATGGGGCAGGCGGACAGGCGATGTTCCTCGGAACTGGAAACCCCAACGCTGCCCGGATCTACGAACGTCTCGGGTGGCGGTTTCTGCCGGGCAGTCATGTGATGGCGCGTACGAGCGCCGGCCAGGGCCCTCAGAAATTCTTCGCAGAGTACTTTGGTAACGAGTTGGAGCTGCCGGTCAGGGTCGAAGTTGGTGGTCCGCATCATCGTATTCCCATGATCCCGCTGATCCTGACGCCCCACCCCTGGCTCGTCCTTGATGCCAACACCGACATTCGATCCTGTCGCTATTTCGCCCAGGGCTCGTGTGAAGGGCTTTATCAACGATATGACGAATTGGGCGACGGCGCGGCGTGGTGGGCAGCAGTCCTGCAGGATGGGCGCGTCGTTGGCCTTTCGAGTGCGAAGCTCCTTGACGACGGCAGCTGCTGTGTGGAAGCCTTTGCGCATCCGATCGCTCCGGAAAGCTGCGTACATGCGCTGTATCGTGACGCGATTGAATGGGCCGGTCGGAAGGGAGCGGAACCCTTGACCACCTGTGCTGTCGGTGATCACGACAAAGCGGACTGCCTCCGGAAACTACCTGCGGAGCCGGTACAGAAAACGCTATCTTGTGGCCACGCACAGGCGCGTTTGACGTTGGAGCTTTGGCGCTTTGGCGCGCCTGGGTAGTCATTTTCTGGAGCTCGTCGGAGCGACCTTTACTCGACGGGGTGACCACCGCGGACGGTGAGTAGCGGCTCCAGACAGGGACCCGACCGCTGTTCGCCATGGCAGTCCGTCAGTGGTTCGGCTAGGTGATTCCACTGCAACACGGTGATATCGGCACAGGCACCCGGCTCCAGTGTGCCCACCTCTCCAGCGAGTCCGAGGTGACGAGCCGGCGCTGCCGTGGCCCTCGTGAAGACGTCGATCTCCGGCATGCCGATAGCGATGAGCTTGGACATCACACGGGGCATGTCGTGGGACGGGTCCTCTTCGACATGGCGGATGTAGCGGTCCGTCGACACGGTGTCGGGGAAGAACCCCTGGGCAATTGCCTCCTCAGCTCGGGGAAAACTGAACGAAGCCATGCCGTGGCCGAGGTCGAAGAGGACACCTCGATCCCGAGCTTCGAGCACGGCATCCTCCACCCTCCCATCGCTCATCAGACCGTCCTCCTCGCGGTTGTAGAGATACGTCATGGCGTCGCCAGGTCGCAGCAGAGCCAGCTGCTCCGCAAGTGGCCAATCTGAGTTTTTTCGGGAGCCGTAGAGGATCGGTCGATCAGTCGCCTCGGCCACGGCGAGGCCACGCTCCATGATAACTCGGGGGTCGATGTCGCCGATCGTCACCGCGGCGGCGTTGAAGGCAATCCCCCAGATAAGATCCCCCCCCTCCTCGATGGTTCGGATGCAGGCATTGACGTCGGCCGCGTCGAGCGTCGGGATGTTGCGGGTCGGATGGGACTCGCCATGTCTGGACAGGTTGAGGGCCAATCGCACCCGGGTGCGGCTGGCGTCGATGAGTTCCCGTCGGTAGTCGTCCCAGTTGTCGGCGCCGGCATCACCCTGAGAGAGGCACGTGGTGACACCGCGGGGGAGAAAATACAGGTCGGGATCGGTGCCGTAACGGGACCCGCCGCGCCCCGGGTGAGCGTGAAAATCGACCAGACCGGGCAGCAGGATCCCGTCGTCGTAATCCAGTTGCCGACGCGCCGTCCCGGAGACGGCGGGCCCGGAGGCGACGATTCTGTCGCCCGCTACGGCCACCGCACCCGGCCCGTCAAACCCGGAATTGGCGCAGTGCTGCCTGCCGGCACTGATCAGTAAATCGTAGTCGAAGGACATGTCACTCCCAACTGTTAGAGTTGTTCATCCGCCTCAGCCCAGGCTCCCCTGGCCATGAGGCCGCCATCGCAGGAGACGTTCTCGCCGGTCATGAAGGAAGCCTTTTCGCTGGCCAGAAAGAGGACGAGATTGGCGATCTCGGATGGCTGGCCGATGCGTCCGAGAGGATGACCCTGCGCTATCAGACGCATCGTCGTTGCCTGCTGCTCGCTGCTCATTCCTTTCAGCGATTCCTGAACCATCGGCGTGTCGATGGTCCCGGGGTTGACGGCGAGGACGCGGATGTTGTCCGGGGCGTACTCGAGAGCGAGTTGTTTTGTCAATGTGATCACGGCCCCCTTACTGGCAGCGTAGGCGGAAACCCCTTTCATCGATTGCAAACCCTGGACGCTGGCGGTGTTGATGATGGCGCCGCCGCCGCGCTTTTTCATCTCCGGGACACAGTATCTGGTCATCAGGAAGTAGCTGGTGAGATTGACGGCGATGATTCGATCCCATACCTCCTTGGTGAGCTCGTGAGCCGGGATGTAGCTCTCCATCGGCTGGATGCCAACGTTGTTGCAGAGGATGTCGACCCCGCCGAAATCGGAGACCGCAGTCTGCACCGAGGCGACACACTCGGCTTCGTCGATGACATCGGTTTTTCTGAACTGGATCTGCTCGGAACTCGCTGCAAGCTCGGCGCCGGCTGCCTCATCGATGTCGACGCAGAGCACGCGCGCTCCCTCGCCGGCGAAGGCTTCACAGATCCCCCGTCCGATTCCCTTGGCGCCACCCGTGATGATGACGGACTTGCTGTCAAATTCTGCCACTGATTTTCTTCTCCGTGTTTCCCGCATGTCAATGGATTCTATGCGCGGGGATAAAGGCTTGTTTTGGCTCCGCGGTCAAGGAGAGTGATGGACAGCCCGATTTCGAATTGAACTCGATTGAACCCTCATGAGAATACCGGTCGTTCACGATCCAGCCCCGTCGGAGGCCTGTCTCCGCAAGATGGGCCTCGATCGGTCCAGGTGTTGTTTTCTCTCAGTGATTCGAGTGCTGGGAACCTGTTGCAGGCCGTCACTACCACGCAGCGGATGACGAGGGCCATTGACGATTTCATGCACTATCGCGAACCCTTTTCCCCAGCGGTCCTGCGGCGGGCTTTACCCGAGCTGCCGAGCCAGACTTGCGCTTCTTCTCGGCGAGAACAATGCGCGACAAGCGACGCGAATGGGGGATGGGCACACACGCGGACGCTTTTCGCGATGCGGCGGCGCGCCGTGGAGTAGGTCCCAGATTTGGACTTGGTCTGCGCCAGGCCATTGCGTATCTTGCCCCAGAACATAGGCTCTCTACCAAGGAGGATAGGACACTATGAAAGATCTCATAAGAGTCGCCCTGGTCCTTGCGGCCGGCGCCGCCTTCGCCCAAACCCCATCGGGCGATCCGTCGATTATCGCCAAAGGCGCCGAGTTGGAAGTGCTCTTCGCCGACGCCTTTTTCACCGAGGGCCCGGCGGTGGCGCCGGACGGCTCGGTCTATTTCAGCGATATTACTATGTCAGGGACATCGGGCATGCAGGCCGGCCACATCTGGCGCTACGACCCCAAGACCGGCGAAGCTGCGATCTACCGCTCGCCGAGTGGCATGTCCAACGGGCTGAAATTCGATGCTCAGGGCCGATTGATCGCCGCAGAGGGTGCCGACTTCGGCGGGCGGCGGCTGACGCGCACCGACCTCGCAACCGGGAAGACCGAGATCATCGCCGGGCTCTACGGGGGCCGCCCCTTCAATTCGCCCAACGACATCTCGATCGACGAGCAGGGCCGGATCTACTTCAGCGATCCGCGCTATCTCGGCCACGAGCCGGTCTATCAACCGGTCCAGGGCGTCTATCGTATCGATCCCGACGGCTCAATCGAGTTGATCATTAGCGACGGCGGTAAGCCTAATGGGGTCTGTGTCGCTCCCGACCAGCAGTCGATCTATGTGGTCAGCAATGGAGGTCGCTATATTGGCTTTGACC
>JAYZCA010000359.1:0-4815 GCA_036339235.1 Candidatus Latescibacterota bacterium
GAGTTGCACCGGCACGATGGCAAGAAGGCCTGGGGTCAGCCGCTGTTCGTCGGCTGAACCGGATAAACGGCTACGACTGGCGGTGTCACGATGCCTGGCGCATGGCAATCACTATAGTATTGTCTTCAGGCCAATCCCACATCGGTCGAGTCGCCGATGCGCGCCGTCATCTTCGAGACTGCTCACAAACTGCACGGGTGAGCCGTGCTGCAGCAGATCTGCGAGGCGGCGGGTGTCTCCACCCCGATGAACCGGATCAAAGGACCTGGTAGCCGAGCGCATCGGGCCAACCTGGCGCGAGCTCTTCGGCGCGACCACGCATCTGCTCGACGGTGGCGGCCCGGATCAGCCCCGCCCAGTTCGCTTCCGGTACCTCGATCCGGAGCAGCTTCGCGAGACGGCGCATCTGGCCATCGAGGTCGGTGGCCAGGTCGTCGTAGTGCACCAGTACGATGTTGTCCTCATCTCGGCGGGGCCACGCGTCGGAATAGTGCCACATCACTCCTGGGAGTGAGTCCATCTGCTCGTGGCGATCGCCATCCCAGGCGATCCAGTCCTGCAGCCACTGCGGCAATGTCGGCCGAGGAAGAGCAGTCGTTGGGGCGGCGGGTTGACCGGTCAGCTCCCGGAGTCGCTGCCGGTTGAGGTTGTCCCCCTGGTGGTAGAGTGAAACCGCCATGTCCAGTGGATGCCGAGCCACGACGATGTAGGTAACCCGTTCATCGCGAGGGCAACCCGTCGAGGGGCGTGTGGGTCTTGATGAACCGCCGATGTGCCTGCGCGGACAGATGGGCGTACACGTCGTCTCTGGGGTTGACCAGCCAATCCAACCAAGGCGACAGGGTCGACAGTTTGCTCGGGAGTTGTGGGGTCTGAAAGACCAGCAGGGCACACATCATCTGCACCCAGGTTGTGCCGCTCTGATCGCGTACTGATGACGATGTCGCCTGACCGGAAGGGAAAGTCCAACCAGTGAGCGCTGTCCTCGTCGTGGGAGCGGTATCGAACCGGCGGCACGAGACCGGCCTCAGTCGAGTCCGAGGAGCCGGCGCGCATTGCCACCGATCACCTGACGCTTCTCTTCATCGGTCAGATCGGCGGTGATGATCTTGCCCAGCTGGGTCCGCGGATCCATCAGCGGCTGATCCGAACCGAACAACACACGGTCGGACCCGGCTCCTGCGACGAGTTTCTCGATGACCCCGGGTTGCCGGTAGGTCGAGCAGGTCTCCAGATAGAAGTTGTCATGAACCCGGGCCATCTCGATGGCCTGGGTGCGGAAGGGTTCGATGTTCCCCGAGTGACCGGAGACGAAAGTGGCGCCGGGAAAACGCTCTGCCGCCGTGCCCAGCTTCCGTGGTTCGGACAGAGCCCCATCATCGGTGTGCGACAGAATGACAAGTCCACGCTCCTGGGCAAAGGCGAAGATCGCGTGCCACGCTTCGTGATCTAGGGGAAACACCGTGTAAGGCGGATAGATCTTGATCGCCTGCAGGCCGAGGTCGTCAATTGCCCGCGTCAGTTCCGCCTCGATCGTCTCCGGCATCATGGGTGACACGTAGGCGAAGCCGATGAAGCGATCCGGGTGACGGGCGACGAAGGCCGCCGTAGAATCGTTGGCGCGTCGACCGTCCGGATGGAAGATGTTGAAGACGCAGGCGCGATCGACGCCGGCTGCGTCCATGGCGTGGAGCATCGGGGACGGTTCGTCGAGCATGGCCACCGACTCCCAGTTGCCGACGTGGCCGTGGAAGTCGATGACAGGAGCATCAGCGATCATCGGGAAAGCAACTCACGAGCCGTGCCGTCGAGGATGCGCTGCAGCTGTCGGCTGTCGATCTGCTGGCGGTGCAGGCCCCAGAGCACGGGCCCCATGGCGTATCGCGGGTAGTAGGATCCATAGAGGAGTCGCCGCGCGCCGACCTGGGTGACGAGATCCTCGATGGCACCCAGACTCTCGTGCCGGCTCAACTCGAGACAGGAACGCGGCAGGTGCCGCAGCAGCGACAGCACATAGGGCGCGTGGGTGTAGTGCGCACCCACCAGCACCGTGCGCAGTTCGCGGAAGGCCGACAACGTGTCTGCCAACTGCACAGGGTCGTTGTCGGCCAGCGAGATCCACAGAGGCAGGTCTTCCTGCTGGAGCCAGGCGAGCAGATCGCCATAGATCCAACTCGTCAACGGTGTCGACGTCGATGTCGTGTCGTGGAGTCGCACAGCCCGGACCAGGCCGGACGCGTGCAGCTGCTGCAGCTGCTCGAGGGACTCCGGTGCCATCGAGGCCATCCACAACGGCAGCAACCGGCCATCCGCTCCGTCGACCCATTCGTGCAGGCCGTCGTTGCCATCGAGGGCGCTTACCTGCTCCCCCTGAACCGGATAGACGAGGGCTGCATCAACACCGTGGCGATCCATCTCGGCGAGCAGGACAGCCGCATCCTCCACAGGCGACGGCCGGTCGTGTCGGTGACCTACACCGACATTGGCGTCGAGCACCGGTGAGTCGCAGCGGAAACTCAGCTCATTCACGCGATCAGACCATCAGTTCTGATCGACCGCCTGCAGTGCCGCCTGGATATAGCCGAAGACATAGGCGAAGCCGACGCGACCCGCCTCGGGGCCGGAGATCCCCGGCACGTGGTCTGGCATGATCATGTACGGGTAGTCGACCTCCTTCAGTGTGCGCAGCACCCTGATCATATTCACGTCCCCTTCGTCGGGGAAGACCTCGACGAACTTGCGCAGACCTCCCTTGATGTTGCGGTAGTGGATGTTGAAGATTCGCTTCCGTTCGCCGAAGTAGCGGATGACGTCATATATCTCTTCCGCCGGATTCTCCAGGCACTCCGACATGCAGCCGACGCAGAAGTTCAGACCGTTGCAGGGGCTGTCGTACAGAGCGATGAGCTTCTTGAAGCCTTCCGACATTCCCAGCACGCGGTCGACGCCCCGGTAGGTGTTGCCGACACCGATGCCCGGGTCGGATGGATGGCACGCCATCTGTACGTTGCATTCCTCCGCCACCGGGATCACGCGCTGCAGCCAGTAGTCGATGCGCTCCCACATCTCGTCGGCGTCGGCCGGGCCGTCCTCAAACTCAGTGAAGCCCGTGGCCCCTTTCTCACGCGGGCTGCCCTTCGAGATCAGCTCCTCGTAGTCGAAGGTCGACAGTCGGGCACCGCCGCGTCCCGTCGTCGACTGCGTCCGCAGATGGCCGAGGATGGTGATGTTGTAGTTGAAGCCGCGCAGCCCGGCTTTCCCCGCCATGCGGATAACGTCGCAGACCAGGTCGAGCTGGCGCTCACGCTCATCGCTCGGCTTCAGGAAGATGGCACCCGTAACCTCGTCCTTGAGCGCGCTCCCTGAGCCGATCAGGTGCATCATCTCCAGCTCAATCCCGTACTTCGCGCATCGTTCGCGATAGCCGGTCAGCAGATCGGCGGTCCATTCAGCGAGAGGCTCACTGGGCGTCGTGTCGATGTTGTTGACGCCGAGCTGTGCCAGCATTTCCAGATCGTGGTCTTCGGGGAATCTGCCCTGTGTTCCGATGTACATGGTTTTACTCTTGTTGGGGGCACATAGAGGTGCGAGAGTGAGCGCTCAGCGGCCCAGGCAATACAGATGAGTGCCTGTGCGGACGAACAGCTGTGATCCGGCGACGGCGGGCGACGACAGCGTGTAGGATCCGTCGAGCTGATTGGTGGCCAGGTGCCGGTATTCGGGACCTGCAGACAGCACCGTCATAACTCCGTCCTCGTTGAGCACGTAGAGCTTGCCGTCAGCTACCACCGGTGAGGCGCTGACCGTGCCCTGCGCCGTGCGCTCCGGTCCCCACAAAGCCTCGCCGGTGCGGGCGTCGAGTGCGGTGACGAGGCCGCGGTCGTCTACCATGAAGAAGTACTTGCCGTCGCAGGCGGCGGTGGGCACGTCGGGGGCACCTGGTCCTTCCCAGCGCCATGCCAGGTCGTCCTGGTCGACGCGACCGTCGTCTCCGACGCTGAAGGCCAGCAGGGGTTTCTTCCGGGTCTGGGCGTAGACCATACCACCTACGGCGATGGGCGAGCCCACGATGCGGAAGTTGCCCTCCTTCCCGGGGTTGAGTCCGCCGACTCGCCAGATCTCCCCACCTGTGTCCGGATCGTGTCCGGTGACGTAGTCGCCGCCGGCGATGACGATCTGGGCACCCTCGGCCGTGCGCAACACGGCCGGTGTGGTGTAGGCGTCGGGGGATTCGTTTCGCGCGTCGGTCGGTCGCTCGACGCGCCACATCACCGTGCCGGTGGCAGCCTCGAAAGCGACGACGTACGAGGGGGCGTCGGTATTCATGCCGTGGAGGACCTCGACGATCAGCTTACCGTCGTGCAGTGTCGGCGAAGAGGCATACCCAAACATCAGGCCGAATTGTCCGTACTTCGCCTGCAGATCTCGTTTCCAGATCTGTTTTCCCGTCATCGTGAAGGCGGTGACGATACCGGTCCCGGTCACGACCCACACGTGCCGGCCGTCGGTCACCGGCGACGGGGAGGTGTTGTTGTGCTTGCGCCAGGTACGGTTGCCCACGTCGAGGACGGAGCGCCACAGCTCCTTGCCGTCGGCCCGGGCAAGGCACAACAGCAGCAGCTGGTCACCTCCAGGGCTGCGTTCGTCGACCGGTTCGTCCTTGGCCTTCGAGGGTGAGGTGATGAACACGCGGTCTCCCCAGACGATGGGCGTACCGCCGCTCCAGGCCGGCAGCTCCACCTTCCAGACCACGCCGACCTCGGCACTCCACTCCGAGGGCATATCCGTCGCAGGGCTGACACCTGTCTGCTCCGG
>JAYZCA010000360.1:0-4505 GCA_036339235.1 Candidatus Latescibacterota bacterium
GGGCCCCGTCGGGAGCGCAGCCAAGGAAGGTCGTTGGGGACTTCTCCTGTTCAACCCATGCCAATAAGTCGGCGTATTTGGTGAATGTTTGCATGAGGTTCTCCTGAATGCCCTTAACGGCGTCTGTTTGTCTAAGTTTTCAGGTTGATGTCACCACGTGTCCGACCTAGTCTGGGCGAATGAAGACCATCCCCGCGCTCACTGAGTCACGCTTGGACGCGATGGCAACTCTCGCCATCGATTTTCCTTCCGAGTGACACTGCCATGCGGATGGCCTCCAGCTTCAACTCTCGATCGAACTTCCGTACCATGGAAATACCTCCTGCGCCAAAATCTAGTTGGCGCTTGGAAGTGTCCACATGTGAGCCGTTACTTCGCAAGCGGCACTTTCTGTGTCTCAGACAGTTCACCTGCCTCCAGTCGGATAATGTAGACGCCACTGGGATGCTCTCCTGCGAACCACACGACACTGTGAGATCCTGCTGGCATCTGATCGCAGACCAACGTCTCAACTCGCTGTCCGGCCAAGTTGTATGCTGAGCCGGTAGGCCGCCTCGGTCTGCTCACCGAATCCCCAGCTTCTTCATCTTGCTCTTCAGCGTTACGGGGTTCATGCCGAGCGGCGCCGCGGCCCCATCGCGCGAATCTACCATCCCATCCGCACGCCTTCAGCGCCCGCTGGATGTGCTCTTTGATCGCGTCGTCCAGGGTTGGTCCACGGCGTAATCCCGCTCGGGGCGGGGTGGGTTGCCCCAGTGGCCGTCCGGGTCCGCGCCGCTGATGAGCACGCCTTCCTTTTCCCAGTCGTAGCCGGGGATCGCGCGCACGTCCGGGGTGCAGTAGCGCAGAGTCAGTCCGCAGCGGCGGCGGTCCGACTCGTTATAGTGGGAGCTGTGCAGGAGAAGGTCCGAGTGGATCGAGATCTGCCCTGCCTTGAGCTCGACGTCGACGGTGGTGCCGTAGCGCTCGACCTCGTCGACGGTCTGGTTGAGGACGTTGTTCTCGGAGGCGTCGCTCTGGCGAAATTCGAGCTGGCCGTGCAGGTGCGAGCCGGCGATGAAGCGCATGCAGCCGTTATCGACGTCGGCGTCGTCGATGGCCAGCCAGACAGTCACCGTCTTCGAAGGCGTCAGCGGCCAGTAGCTCGCGTCCTGGTGCCAGGAGATCGTCGTGCCGTCCTGCGGCATCTTGCAGAAATAATGCGAGGCCAGGCCGATGAGTTCGGGGCCGATGAGCTCCTCGACGCAGGCGATGATGCGGGGATGGTGCATGAGGTCGTAGACCTTGCCGAATTTGAGGTGCGCCGAGCTGAGGGTGAAGCTGCCCTGGCCGGTGGCCATGACCTTTCTTAGCTGCTCGTCGAAGAAGACCCGGTGCTCGGCGATCTCGGCGTCATCGAAAATCCGGATGCCCTTCAGGTAGCCGTCGCGGTTGAAGGCGGCGACTTGGGCGGGGGACAGCGCAGCGGGGTTTTCGACCTCGCGGGGATAAAAGGACAGGTCGCGGTCCATGGCCCGCAACTCGTCGTGGGTAGGCGCCGTCTTGTAGGCATTGTCGCTCTGGTTTGACATTGGACACCTTTTCTAACAGTGGGTTGTCTCTGGAATAAAGGCCAGATCGCAGTTCGCCCCGAGCGCCCTCCCCTTCGTCCCGTCACAGCTCGAGCAGTCACAGCGATAGCCACCACACCGTTGTGGGCGCTCAGGGGGAGGGCCGTGAGGGTCAGGAGGACTGGGAGTAGAGGCATGGCACGGAGCGGGGTCATACGGGCTGTCTCGACGTTATTGCGTTGGCCAGAACGATATGCCCCTGAGAGGGGTGGCGCGAACCGTCTTAGGGGCGTCTGCGGATAGTCTGCGATCAACCCCACGCTTCAGTGAATCGGTGCAGTGTTGTCAAATAGCATCTCTTCTTCGAAAATGGGACTCTACACATATGAGAACACGCACGGGAGACTACGCTCCCTGTGTGAGAGAGCCTCTGAGCAAGGGCGTGCGATCTGGTAAATCGCCGAAGAGGGGTTGTCAGTACACCGGAACGGAGTTGCCCACGGTGCCAGTGAAACTGTCGATAACAAGCCACATGCCGCCGACGACGAACTGACCGAGGACGACGCCGAAGAAGAAGGGGCGCGTCTTCGCGTAGACCCCGGGCCCGCCATACTTGAGGACCACCACCTTGATGATCCAGGCCAGAAACACGGAAAACCAGATGTTGTCCATGGCCCAGCCCGGACTGACGACGAAGCCAAGGGGGTGCAGGGGCCACCAGATGAAACGGTGTCGGGCCACCATCAGCAAGGTCATGACACCGCCACCGGCCGCTGTCCACAGCCAGCCGGCGAGGCTGGGACCGGACGGGTTGGCAAGCTTCTGGGCAGCGAACTGGGAGGGATACTGCGCGAAACCGCTGAAGTACTGGGGATGCAGGTTGATCGCCCCGTCCCGATAGGCCAGGTACAGGAGAAACCAGGCGGACAGGACCAGACTGATGGTCATGGCGATGCCGATGCCGGCGGCCAGCCGGCGTCGGCCGCGGCTCGTTTCGGAACTGAGGCGCAGCACGCTCGACAGAGGCGCCGTCATGAACACGAGAAGGTCCCCGGCCCAGGCCAGGGTGTAGCCGGTGGCTACCATGCCCTGCATGCCCAGGGCGGGAACGCCCACGGCGGAGACGACGAAACCCGCCGGGATCATTTCGGGCGTGATCGTCGGCAGCCCGGCCTCGGCGACGATGCGGGCCAGGCCGATGAGGATGATGAGGGCGGAGAAAATGAAGAGGGGCACGATTTGGGCCGGAATGCCGGACTGCCACAGCCAGAAGCCCATGAATCCGATACCAACCACCAGGCCCGTGACGGCGCCCCGGTAGGAGAGGATCTCGTCACTGTCATCTACCTGCGGGGCTCGCCCGATCGCTTTTAGCACGACTTGACACAGGTGACCGCGGGCGGTCCACAGGCCGAAGAGGACGAGCACGATGAGAGACCCCATCATCTGATGCCCCATGATGGCGCCCACGGGCCCGCTGCCGGTCCACGGCCCCAACTCCTCGGAGCTGTGGATGCCGACGACGGAGAATATCCCTACCTGCACCACGTGGATCAGGTAGAAGAACCAGAGGCTAAAGGAGATGTTGGAGCTGATGAAGTAGGCGAAGCCGAACATCAGGTAGTTGACGCGCAGGCTCAGAATCACCGAGTGCCTGAACAGATCGACAGTGGCCACCGGATTGATCGGCGTGATGAACTGATAGTAGGAACTGAGAGCGTTGATGCTGTTGAGAAAAAGGGGGATGGCCAGGCCGCACCACATGACCGGGTTCTTGAAGAAGGGCTTGACGATCGGCGCGCCGTCGCCGTCGTCGATCATGGCCAGGGGCAACTGGGCGAGGGGAAACACCAAGCGCTCGTGCTCGACCCAGGGACGGCGCAGGATGACCATGATGCACACCAGGGTCAGCCAGAACCCGGCGTAGAAGGAGAACCAGCGGAACAGGGGCGGTACCCATATATCCCAGGGAATGGCCGCGGATCCGCCGCTGCCTTCGTAGAACTGCTTCACCGCCGTCACATCGCGCACGACCATCCAGTCCGACAGCAGCGGATGGATGAGGTCGGCCCAGTTGTTCTCCGGTGTGTTGAAATAGAAGGTGCCCGTGATCATGGGCAGGAGCATGCCGGTGACACCACGGGTGGGGATCGCCGTGGCCACGGCCATCATGACGAACACGGTGACCAGCTCGGCCCGGCTCAGCGCCCAGCTGCGGCGCACGGCTCCGAGAGCGATCTGCACGGTGATGAGCAGGACGAAGAGCAGGAAGAACGCCGCCGGAGTGCATGAACTGAGACCCAGCCGTGTCCCCTGTAGGACCATGCTGCCGTAGGGAATGCCCACGGCGATGATGGCGCACATGAGGGCGCCCACGAGGAGGCCGCGGAAGGTTACCCTCTGTCCGTGATCGGCGCAGGCAGCAGCGTCCGTCTGCAGCTGTGTTCTGGCGATAGGTCCTGCGGTCCGACTAGTAGAGCAGGGGGATCCGGTTGCCGACCGTGCCGGTGAGATAGTCCACCACGAGCCACAATCCGCCCGCTACGATCTGGCCCAGCGCCAGCCCGAGAAACAATGGACGGCTTCGAGCGTACAGGCCAAGGCCACCGAATCTCAGCACAATCATCTTGGCGGTCCAGGCAAGGAACACGGAAAACCAGATCACGTCCATGACCCAGCCCATGCAGGCGTACTGGACCCCACGATCAGAGTGGATGATCAAGCCCCTTGGGGGTCGTCGCAGAGCCACGGCTCGCTGCAGCGCCGTCAGCACGAGCGTGTGGTCCAGCGACGAACTCAGCGCCCAACCGACCACTCGTCCTCGGGGAGCGACTCGGGATTCCGGTGCAGCCGCTCGCAGAACGCGCGCATCTCCTCGACCTCGTCCGCGGGCAGCACGCCCGGTATCAGAATCCACCCCTGGGTGTCGAACAGGTACCTCTGCTCCGGCGTCGG
>JAYZCA010000361.1:0-5059 GCA_036339235.1 Candidatus Latescibacterota bacterium
GCGGCAGAATATTGTCGCCATCCCAGAACCCACGCGATCCCATCCCGAAAGGTCCACCTTCGCTGCCTTCGCCATCGCGTCGCCGCCCGCGATGATCCCCGTCAGTCCCGTCGTCTCCAGTATCCCCAGTGCCTCTGCCATACTCAACCGTTCCTGTGTGTGGAATTTTCGATGCACACGTGGTCAGCGCGTCCGATGATAACCGCATCCGCCGGGATCGTCGTGTCGAACGCATTACAAGCCTCACGCGACACCTCGACGACGACGAGGTCGCCTTCCTTCATGGCTTGCCAGGTGACGCTAACCTCCGCCTCACCCACCCCTTTCAGGGCGGCATCCACGTCTTGAATCATGTGTAAGGTCTTGTCGCGATAGGGCTCGATGGCACGCGACAGGACTACGTGGCCGAGTACTCTCGACAGCTTCATGTCGCCGTACTTTCGTCCGCCGTACTCTCATCGATGATCCCGACAACAACGCTGCGCAGCGGTGGGTATTGGAGACCCGTCACATCACTGCCCGCGGCGCCGGAATCCGATACCAGCACGCGGCAGCCGCTGCCAGCCCCGACGGCATCGACGGCCAGCTGTACGCCGCTGGCGCCGCCGTCTCCGTCATCGACGACGAGGATCTTCTTGCCACCGAGGGCGGGGTGATGCTCCGTGGAGACGACGGTACCGACAACTGTGCAGACTCTCACGCCGCCAGCGCTTCCCTCGTCAACCGCTGGCCGTGAGCCGACACCGAATCGACGATGCCGACGATCAGAGCATCCACCGATACGTCGCCCATGTCCGGCGCCTGTCGAGCGGAACTGCCCTGGACGATGAGGACCAGGTCGCCCTCCCCGGCGCCCACGGCATCGACGCAGACCATGTGTTTGCGGGTTTGCACAACACCTTCCTCGTCGAGGCTGAGCAACTCGACCAGGAGCAGCTTGCGCCCTTCGAGGCTGTCCACCATGGCGGTGGCCACCGCCTGTCCCTTCACACGCGCCAGGATCATGAGCTTTCGGACACTGCCGCCGGTTCGTACACCGCCAGACATTCGAGGCTGGAGGCAATCACCTCGGGGCCGTAGCCGTAGTACCCGGCGATGCGCTCGAAGACCGCGTTCATCAGCACGTCGGGACAGCTGGCTCCGGAGGTGATGACGATGCGCGTCGGGACCTCGCGAGGCAGCCAGTTCTCTGTCTCGACGCACTCCTTGCGGTGGATGTCGAAGTGACGGATGCGATCTGCGGACAGTAGTTCGTCGGCGGAGCTAATCAGGAAGCTGGGCATGACCTGTTCGCAGATCTCCACCAGGTGCGACGTGTTGGAACTGTTGTAGCCCCCGACGACGACTGCCAGGTGGGGCCTGGCGCCGAGCAGTGCCTTCGTCGCGTTCTGATTCCAATTCGTCGCATAACAAAGCGTGTCGTTGGTGTCGGCGAAATGATGGCTAGGATCGTCATCCCCGAAACGTTCGAGCAGGGCCTCACGCAGGATCCAGGCCACTTCCTGCGTCTCCTCGGCCAGCATCGTCGTCTGGTTAACGACGGCGATGCGCTGCAGGTCGGTCTCGGGGTCGAAGCCCGACGAACACTTGTCGGAAAAGCGTTTGCGGAACGCCTCGTTGCTCATGCGCCCGACGATGCAATCGGCCACCTCCTGCGCTTCGTCGCGATCGAGAACAACGAGCGTCTTGCCGTGTTCCTTGGTGTGCGAGTGCGTTGCCTGCGTCTCTTCGTGCCGAAATTTCCCGTGGATGACAATCGTGTAGCCCTCTTCGGCGAGTTCTTCACCGCGGTCCCAAACCTTCGAAACGAAGGGGCAGGTGGTGTCGAAATGCTCGCGGAACTCCTGCGTGGTCGTGTCGATGCCGCTACGCTTCAGTGACTGTTCAATCTCGAGAGTGGTGCCGAAAGCCGGTATCAGCACCACGTCTTCGGAAGAGATCTCGCTCTCGTCGATCCGTCGCTCGCCGTCGCTGTCGTAGATGAAGTGGATCCCGCGCTGCGCCAGGTCTTCGTTGACGAGGGGGTTGTGGATGATCTCGCTCAATAGGCTGATCTGCCGACCCGGGTGCCGTTCGAGGGCCAAGAACGCCATATGGATGGCTCGCTCCACGCCGAAACAGAAGCCGAAGTGACGCGGCACCAGCATCTCAAGCCCGCCCACGGTCATCACTGTGGGCGCCAACGAGCGCTTGCCTTCCTCCTCACGGAAATCTTTGATACGCTGAATCACCGGTCCGGTGTAGTGATTCGGCACGCGGTCGAACTGCTTGAAGGCCATGGCGCGAGAATTTAAGCAACCCCCCGGGGGTGTCAATCCACCTATACTTAGCCCTCGATGAAGCGATCTACTCTGCGAATACCCAGAACGAGATTCCGCCGGACGACCGACATTCGTGATTCCCCGTCGGCGCCGTCATGAGCTCCACCGGGGCGCGGGCTGTCGCTCTGCTGAGCGGCGGCCTGGACAGTTGTGTGGGCCTTGCCATAGCCGTCTCCCGCCATGGCCCGCGGGTGGCCGCACTGCACGCCGGCTACGGCCAGCGGACCGCGGCACGTGAGCTCGAATCCACCCTGGCCATCGCCAACCACTACGACCTGGAGACACGCCGTACCCTCGACCTGACCTGGTTGCGCGACATGGGCGGTTCGAGTCTGACGGACACGGCCCTGCCGGTGCCTGAGACGTCCGAGGGCGACGGCGTGCCGACCACGTACGTGCCCTTCCGCAACGCCATCCTGCTGGCCGCCGCCGTCGCCTGGGCCGAAGTGCTCGGCGCGGGCGAAATCTACTGCGGCGCACACGCTGTCGATTCCGCCTACCCCGACACTCAGCCGGCCTTCTTCGCTGCCTTTGATGAAGTCGTGCGGCAGGGTACACCGAAGACCACGCGGATCCAGGTGCGCACGCCTCTCCTCGAGCTGGACAAGGCTGCCATCATCCGACGCGGCCAGGATCTCGGAGCGCCGCTGCACCTGACGTGGTCGTGCTACGAACGGCAGGACCGGCCCTGCCAGCGCTGCCACAGCTGTCACCTGCGAGCCCGGGGCTTTGCCGCCGTGGGCATCACCGATCCCATAGCAGCCTCGAAAGACTAACCCCATGCTCATCGGATACGTCAGTGACGAGCGCTACGTCGCCCTCCCCGACACGCTCGTGGAATTTATCGGCGAACTGGACTCGTGGGAAACGCGGTCACGGGCATCCGGCGCGGTTTACGCCGATGTGCCCCCGGGGCCGTACGAGGTCATCCTGGCGCGACAGGGATATGGCTCCAAACGCGTGCGTATGAATGTCATCGAGGGCAGGCCATACCAGTTCCGCCTTCTCGCAGACGGCCTGCTCGGTTACGCCTGGCCGCGCTGCGTGCAGTCCGGCGAACGTTCCGAGTTCCGCGTGCACAGCCACCGCGCCTACAAGCTCGAACTCTACCGCTACGGCATCGACAAGGAGTTTGTCCGCACCATCGGCTGGTATGACGAGCACGGCCCCCGGGCGACGGTGCAGATCACGCCCGATGGCGACTATACGCAGACCGGAGTTCGCTGGAACCACTTCGGCTACACCAGCCCCCATCACAAGCAATACCAGAGTGCACCGGAGCGCTCGGGGCTCTACTACTTCCACGCCAGCACTGCCGAGGGGGACTTCTTCTCCTTCCCCTGGGTCGTCGCGCCAGCGCAGCCGACGGCGGCCATCGCGGTCCTGGCGAACGACATGAACTGGAACGCTTACAACAACTTCGGCGGCCGCAGCAACTACATCCACCCCGATCGGTTCCCACCCACGCCGACGGTGAACGCGCGGCTGGAGCTGAAGCGCTACACCAACCCCGAATACATCAACTACGACACCGAGGACTACGCGCCGCTGTCCTTCGACCGGCCCGAACCGATCAACCACATCCCCCTCGGCGTGCAGGCTACCGACCCCATCGAGGGCCGCGCCGCGTGCCACGTAGCCGAGGCGGAATGGCGTTTCCTAGCGTGGATGGAACGGGAGGGTTTCGCCTACGACCTGTGGTCGGAAAGTCAGCTGCACAGCGGTCGGCTCAACCTCGACGACTACCGTGTTCTGGTGATCACGACGCACCCGGAGTATTGGTCGGAAGAGATGTATTTCGGTCTGAAGAAGTGGGTCTTTGAGCGCGGCGGCCGCCTCGTCTACCTCGGTGGCAACGGCCTCAACTGCAAGGTGGAATTCGTCGACGACACGACGATGAAGGTGTGGAACGGCGATGCCCGAGAGCAGTTGCGGCGCGGCGCCGAGAGCCGCTTCGCCCTCTACGCCGAGTCTGAGGCCAATCTCCTCGGCGTCGTCTATACCGAGGCCGGCATCATGACCGCCGCTCCGTACCAAGTTCTCGACCCGGATCACTGGTCCCTGGAGGGGACGGGGGTAAAAGCCGGAGACGTGTTCGGAAGCCGGAGCCTGCACATGCGCATTCCCGGCGGCGCCTCGGGACACGAGACCGACAAGCGCTCCCCCAGCTCACCCGCCAATACCCACCTCATCGCCCGCGGCATGAACCCCGACGACGGCGGGGCGGAGATCGTCCACTTCGACACCGAAACCGGTGGTCAGGTGTTTTCGGTGGGGTCCATCAGCTGGCCTGCTTCGATCCTGGTGGACGACGTGGTGTCCGCCATGACGGCCAACGTCCTGCGGCGTTTCTCCGATTGACAACTTGCCTGGCCGCCGAAATCCCCTAATTTCTGCTGTTGATCTTGCCGAATATGAGCGATACGCCTGAAGAACTCCTTGAGACCTTCCCCAACCCCAATCCGGGGCGAGATTTCACTATCGCCATCGATTGTCCCGAGTTTACCTCGGTATGTCCGAAGACGGGGCAACCCGACTTCGGCACCATTCACATCACCTATGTCCCCGACGAACGCTGTGTCGAGCTCAAGTCTCTCAAATTGTACCTGCAGTCGTACCGTCAGCGGGGCATCTTCTACGAAGCCGCAACAAACGTGATCCTCGACCACCTCGTTTCCGCCTGTGCGCCTCGACGGATGACCGTCGTCGGCGATTACTCAGCGCGTGGAGGTATCACC
>JAYZCA010000362.1:0-6225 GCA_036339235.1 Candidatus Latescibacterota bacterium
TGCACCTTTTCCAGGTCCTCCGGAAGCAGATAGTCGTCTGCGTCCATCCACAGAATCCACTCCCCCGTGGCCAACTCCAGTGAGGCGTTGCGTGCCGCGGCGAAGTCGTCGCACCAGTCGAAGTCGGCCACGCGGGCGCCGTGGCGCCGGGCGACGTCGACGCTGCCGTCGGTAGATCCGGTGTCGACGACGATGATCTCGTCCACCGCCGCCTTGACACTCTGCAGACAACGGTCGAGATCATCGGCGCCGTCCTTGACGATGATGCAGAGACTGAGGCTATGCCTCGCCGAGGCCGGTGTCGCCGCCGCCGGCACAACGTCGACGCGCTGCTCCAGCTTGCGCAGATTGTCCTGGACGACCTCGTTCTCAGGTGCCAGTGCCGCCGCACGGCGATAGGCCTGCAGCGCCTCCTCGAAGCGACCGAGTCGGGCAAGCAGGCTGCCCGTGTTGTTGTGCGCCTGGTAGGCGCCGGGGAAACGGTCGATGACGTCACCGTAGACGGCGAGCGCCTCGTCGAGACGCTGCATTCGATCGAGGACATCGCCGTGTACGAGGCGGACATTTTCCTCTTCCAGGTAGAGATGATCACCGCTACCGCCCGCTTCGATGGCGGTCAGAACCTGCTCGATCCCGCCCAGAGCTTCATCCAGCCGGCCGGCATCGCGGTAGGCAATTGCCAGTTCGTAGCGGGCGCGCTCGTCGTCGGGTGCCTCCTGCAGCTTGCGCTCCCCCGCCTCGACGTAGCGATCGGAAGCCCGGGCTTTCTCCACCAGTCCGTAGTGATGGACCGGCACGACGCAGTCCGCCAGCCGGCCGCCGGATTCCAGGATCGAGGCCTCCACGAGTTCGTGCACGGCGCCGCGAAAGCGGTGCTCCCGGCGACGGCGCCAGAGGCGGACCTTCGTCGTCGGAAACCACCCGGCGTAGTCCTTCTGTTCGCGGTACGCACCGTCGGCGGCAAACCACTCGGAGCGATCCCCCCTGTCGGTGTAGTTGCGCGTCGTCAGCCGATACCCAGCGATGTCCTGATCGGTCATGGCGGCCCGGATGGAGTCGTGATCGCGCAGGGCGATGACCTCGTCACAGTCGAGGCTGAGGATCCAGCGACCACGGGCGGCATCGAGCCCGTGATTGCGGGCCTCGGAGAAGTCACCCGTCCAGGAAAAGGACAGCACCCGTGCGTGGTGCCGCCGGGCGACGGTACAGGTGTCGTCCGCGGATCCGGTGTCGACGACGACGATCTCGTCCGCCAGATCCCCGATACTGGCCAGGCAGCGGTCGAGGAACACCGCCTCGTCGCGCGCGATCAGGCATACGGACAGTCGCGGCGTCCGCCGTGGGGCGGCTCCGCGGGGCTGTCGCCGACCGCTCTTGCCCTTACCCTTGCGCCGCTTCGTCTTCGCCAAGGTTCTGGTCGATCTCCGTGTGCAGGGCCTGCGCCTCGGCATGCCCTGGCTCGCGTTGCAGTACTGTGCGGGCCACTTCCGTCGCCGCCGCCGGATCGCCGCTGCTGAACAGGACGCGGGCCAGGCGAGCGCCGATTTCGGTGTCTTCGGGATGCCGCTCCAGGTGTCCGCGATACAGCGTCACCGCCGCGTCCGGATCATCGATCTGGCCGTAGACGAGTCCGAGGTTGCAGACCAGGTCCCGGTTGAAAGGATCGAGACGGCTCGCCTCGCGAAATTGCACGAGGGCGGTTTCCAGATTTCGCTGCTCCCATTCGAGGACACCCAGGTTGACCCGCGCGTCCACCAAGTCCGGATCGAGGGTGACGGCCCGTTCGAAGTTGGCACGGGCTGCCTCGACGTTTCCCGCACGAGCCGCCACGAGTCCTGCGTAGTTGTTGGAAAAAGACGACTCGGGATCGAGTTCGACGAGGCGCCGCACCGCCGCGATGGCACCGTCGCCATCCCGCGCCTCGATGAGAGCGTCTGCCAGGACGAGGATCGTCTCGACAAAGTCACTCTTGTACTCCAGCGCCTTGCCGTAGAAATCGATGGCGGCGTGCCCGTCTCCCGCGTCGCGGCGGCGATCCCCTCGCTCCATGGCCTCCACGGCGGCCATTTCGACATTCGCCACGCTGCCATCGCCGAGGGACACGATTTGACCCGCGCCGGCGTCGGCCTCCTCGATGATGACATCGCCCGCGGCGGCCACGCGCCAGCCCTTGCGGCGCAGGGAACGTGCCGCGTTGGCGAACACCGCCGAAGACTTGAAAGAGATCTCGAAGCCGCCGATTGCAGCGATCGCCGAGATGCGGCACAGGATGCAGGATGCCTCCGGATAGTCCGTGTCGACAAGAGCTTCCCCGGTGTCAGCAGTACCGGGGGTGAGCATGCCCAGATCCGCCGTGGTATCGAAGTGCCGTCGCAGCAGGCGCAACTCCCGCGCACTGGCAGACGACGTCAGGTCCCACATGTCCGGAGCCAGGACGAACAGCAATTCCATTCCCTGCTGCTCGCAGCTGCCGCGAATCGCCTCGAGCTGCTCTCCCAGGGAATGTCCCGATGAGATGTCGACGTTGAATCGATGAAACCTACCCAGGCCGCTGTCCAGCGCTTGCAGAAGTTCCGGCGGCGGGGACTGATGACCCAGCAGCACCACTGCGACGGTGGAGCCCGCGTCGTCGTCGACTGGATCACTCACCTCCACCGTCGTCCGCGAGTTGTCCAGCTGTCCTGAGTGCAGAATCTCGATCGCTTCCAGGGCGGCAATCGCCGATCGCTGCCAGGTGACATTCGTACGCACGTGTTGGCTGCCGAGGGCACCACGTCGGCGCGCCTCCTCCCGCCCTTCGAAGACGGCTCGCATCTGCGCCGCGAGGGCGGCGACGTCAGGTTCGAGAAGCCACGCCTGACCGACGAGATCCTGGTCGACATCCAACGTCGCCGGCAACCGCCGACTGGCAACGCCGTAGCCTATCTCTTCGGGACAGAAGTCGTCACAGGCTCCGCCTCGGGTAACGATTACCGGCAGTCCGCAAGCCATGGCTTCAGCCACTGGAAGGCCGAAGCCCTCGCCTCGGTACGGATGCACGAGAGCATCGCAGGCGGCATACAGCCGCGGCATGTCGCCTCCCGGCAGGTCGTCGGTCAGGTATTGGATCTGGGCACATCCGGGATCGTGCTGCAGTCGCCGGATCGCCGCACCTGCCGTCTGGTTCCTGTAGAACGTGTCGACCCCCATGTCCTTGATGACGAGGGCCACGTTTTCGTCGGCTTCGAAAGCCTGACGCCACGCCTGCAACAGGACGTCGATCCCCTTGCGATAGAGGGTGCCGCCGACGAAGAGGAAGCGGAAAGAGCGCGCCATGTGCACCGCGTCGTGGGGCGTCAACCCCGGCCGGAAGCGGTCGGCGTCGATGCCGAGAGGAACGATGGCGACGCGCGCCGGATCGACGCCGCTGTCGACGTAGCAGTCTCTGACGTATTTCGTGTACGCCCATACCTGGTCGACGATGCCGTCACGCACCGCCTCCACCCAGGCTCGGGGAACGCGGCCGAACTCCCAGGGTTGCACCAGTGCGTGGCGACCGGATGGCACACTCGACAGATCGGGCGGCCAGCGATGTCGAACATGGACATCTGCGTCACTGAGGGGGCTCATGCGCTCGCCGAGAGCGGCCCATCGCGGGTCCTCGGTCGTGTCAAACTGGTCCGACTCGAAGGGCACCAGACCGAGATCACAACGACCGGTGTCGATCAGCGCCAGTGTCATTTCACGGTTCACGTGAGCGAGGCTGGAGTACAGAAAGAAGGAGCCTTCCCAATTGACGCGGAAAGTCATTGCTGGCGCGCTCGACGTCGGCGCTGCCGGCAGGGCGTCGTCGACGCGCAGTCGGCCGCTGTCGTCGAAGCGCCCCTGCCAACGCGTGATGAATCTCTGCACGTTCTCCTGCACGTGATCGAAGCGCCCCGCTGACTGCGCCTCATGGTGGTCGACGACGGCCTCCGGACAATAGCGGACGCGATAGCCCCGTTCGCGGACTCGCAGGCACAGGTCCACGTCCTCCACGCCGTTGACGAATTCCACATCGAACCCGCCGAGGGCCTCGAACAGGTAACGCCGGATCAACAGGCAGGCCCCGGTGACCATGTCGAGATCGCGAGGCTCGAGCACCCGTGGGTCATCGGCGGCAACACCGCGGAACTCGTGGTCGGGTATGCCGTTGACCAAGTGCAGGCCGGCATGCTGCACGCTACCGTCCGGGTAAAGCAGGCGCGCGCCGACGATCCCTATGCGCGGATCACGATCGGCGGCCGTCACCATCGCCGCCAGCCACTGAGGGTGCGGCACCGTGTCGTTGTTGAGGAACAGCAGGTATTCGGCCTGCGACGCAGCCGCGCCCTGATTGCAGGCGCGCGCAAAACCTATGTTGCGGTCGTTGCTCAGGACGCGGAGATCGCCCTCCATCGCGTGCAACAGATACATGGTCCAGTCGTCGGAGCCGTTGTCGACGACGACGACCTCGTAATCGGGCGCGTCCGGCCCCTCACCTGTACCCGTGTTGCCGGCGATACCGTAAAGGCACTTCTCGGTGAGGGCCGCGCCGTTGTAGACCGGAATGATGACGCTCACGCGTGGCGGCTCGTCGCGTGCCGGGAGCTGTGTTGCCTGTCCTTCTTCGGCGGCGGATCCGATGCTGGCGCCCGCCGCCTCAGCGCCCTGCACGGCACTGCGCAGGGCCGCTTCGCTGACATCGGCTCTCGGGACTCGGCGGCGCGGCATCCGCGCCCGTATGAGGTGGTGGGAGACGGACAGATCCTGACGCAGACCGTCAGCGTCGCCGCCGGCGTCGGCCACCGAATCGAGAATCTTCTGCAGTGCAGGATCGATCGGTGCGGGCACGTCGTCGAGACGCTCGACCTGGGCACCGGTGGACTCCAGATGAGTCCTGATGGCGTCTGCTTCCAGGCTGGAGATGCCCGGCGTATCGATCAGGCGCAACAGCCGGCGGAGGCGGAGGGGCGAACGAGCGTGCACCGTCGCCCACAGAACCGTGCCGCCGGGAGGCAGCCGCAGCAGGATTTCGTCGAAGACGAAAGCCGGGGTGGGCGAGTGTGCGTCATCGGAGAGGATGACCGCCGTGTCGAATGAACACTCATCGTCGATGGCATCCGTCGCCGTCAAACCGACGGTACCCAGCGCTTCGGCCAGCGCCGCTGCCTCGGCTCCCACCGTCAGGATGGTGGCCTCGGCATCGACGTAGGCCGCCACACAGCGGGTCAGCTCGCCCAGCGATGTGGCTGGAACCTGGCTCATGGACAATCCCTCATCGCAGACACAACTCCCCCACAGTCGCCGACGCTCCTCTGTCGGCGCCAGCGGCCTGATGGAACCCTTGATGATGGTATCGCCGGGAGGGACACCCTGAGCGACGACGGGCGGATGAAATGGACGAAGAGGCGCCTCGAACGGGCGCCGACGCTACCGTCCGGACTGCTTCCACGCCTGGCTGAGAGCCTTCAGTTCGTCGACTCCGGCGGTGGCAGCCTTCCCGTTCTCTTCGCGGATGCGCTCGTAGACCTCTCCGCGATGTACGGGGATCTCGGACGGCGCCTCGATGCCAAGGCGAATCTGCCGCCCCTGCATCTCCAGGACGGTGATCCGGATCTGGCCACCGATGACGATGCTCTCCCCGGCCTTTCTCGTCAGTACCAGCATTTGTCGATCTTCCCTGTCGACGAACGAAAGCGGAGCCCCTAGCGGGACTCGGCCTGCGCCCCTTCTTTCTGTTTGGAAACATCCAGCAGCGCGTGCTTCGTCGAATACTTGTCGTCCATTAAGATGATCTGGCGCGCCGTCATGGACACGGTGTTGATGGCGATGGGTCCCTTGAGATTCACTGTCACGTGCTTCGCGTCAGAGTTCAGCGTGACGATGCAGTAGAGCTCGAGATCCTCGTCGTTGGCCAGTTCCAGCCCCTGGAGTTCTTCCTGAGCCAGCTGGGGTTTATAATCCGGCCAGATCAACATCGGATTGAGGATGACGAACGCCACCGCCGGTTCGTCCAACGACAGCAGCCGCAGGAAGGGCGCCTCCTCGTCGACCTGCACCAGGCCGTACCGTTTGAGACGCTCGAATCCAGGCACACCCTCAGGAAAATTCAAGATACTGGCGGCCTCCACCGTGACCTCGCCGAACTTGACGTTGGTGAAGGTGACTCTATCGCTCATGTAACCATCCCCTGCATTAGGTGTCGATTGTCGTCAAGCAACCGTG
>JAYZCA010000363.1:0-9113 GCA_036339235.1 Candidatus Latescibacterota bacterium
CATAGTCTACATAGCCTTCATTACTACCAAACCAACCACCCGTCAAGCTAACTTGGCCCATCTGGTATTCGACGCCAACCAAACCGCTAATGGTGCTCAAGCCCAACCTAAGGCTGACTTGATTCTGGGCATCTGACCTTGTTGGCATAGTCAGACTCAAGACACATATGGTCAGAAAAACAGAAAACTTTCTCACGATTCCAATCTCCTTGGGTTTGTGGTCTCAGGAGCACAAACAATCGAAGACCCTCTCCAAGTGCGGAGACAGGACGACCCTGCCTCTTGCTCTGAAACCGACGACCAAACTCTATAACTGCCCGAATATAGCACCGACAAGAAAATCACGCACCACTGGAGCCAACTGCGAGTTGTCCATGCGCAATCATGGATGGCTTCGGATCATGCAAAACCATCCCTATTGCAGGACCCAAGGAGGCCACCGACATGTTCCCGGCCGTCTCCCCTTTGAAGTGGTGTACCGCTCCGTGCCACCCCAAATACAGATTGCCGATTGAAGAGCCCTCGTAGACTCTGAAATAGCCATCGTTGCCAAATGTCTTGCCGGGATCAAAATCCCCCTCAGTTGCGAAGAACGAGGCAGAAAGACTGGAAGTAATGAAGGAGTCGCGCGCTGCTGCCCATGCGGACCCATGTAGCCACAAAACGCCGAGACAGACGATGCAAAACTGCCCTGCACGCATAGATGATTTGCCAATGTGTCGCACAATCAGACCAGCCGTTCGAGAGGCCAAGGGCATGTTTGCCAAAGTATAGATCAAGACGGATGTAGCAGGCAACTCTAAGAAAGGAGGCCGCCATGAAACCAGCCGACATAACTCCACAGAAGATCCTGCTGACTCGAAAGTTCGGCGCGATCACGCCGCACATCCCGACAACCTGAAGACGATCAGGTGTTCTGTAGAACACGCACCCTGACATCGGCTGTCGAATGGGTCAATTCAGCCTGTCTCTGGGTGTCCCTCCGATAATGTACATTTAAAGGGGGACACGAATTGAAGCGACGGACGCGAGGCTTCGGCAAGGCGAGTACATCGATGCCGTCTGGGAAGACTTCGACGCCGACAAGGGCACTTATGAAGTGCGGTCGAAACGCGACAGGCCAAGACAGAGAGTCTCAACACGCACGCCGCCAAAGTGGAATTCCTTCCGATTTTCCATGCTGAACAGTGACACTGTCGCCATGGTGGAGCAGCACCGGCTGCGCATGCAGAAAGTTCTTGGGTTGGACGAGCCACCGCAGACAGGTTTGATTTTCTGTAGCCACGATGGTAGCCCGATCAACTACTGCACTGACTACTGCCGCTTCAAGCGGTTTCTTGAGGCGTCTGGCGTCGAGATCAAGCGAAGTGGCTACAGGCCCCGCTCGCCCCATTGCCTTCGTCATGCGGCTGGCGTTGCGATTGTATCACGGAGGGGACTGGAAGTCGCGAAAGTCCAGCTTGGGCACAAGTCGGTGCGGACGACGGCTGACTTCTACAGCGGATACATGGAGGACGACCGGGTGAGCGGAATCCCGGCTCGTGGTCTTCGAACGCATAAGCGAACTGGCACCGACTGATGTACCACAGTTGTACCACAATGCCCCTTCACGGACGCTCACTCACTTGTCACGCGTTGTCACGTGTCTGTGGCTTCCTCTCTGAAAAGCGCACAGGTTGGCACGTGATTTACTCACTCTCACGCTTCCTGCACAAGGGCTGAGCCGTCTATCTTGGGCGCGCCGAACATCGTCCTCATCGTCGCCGACGACTTGGGCAGCACCGACCTGGGCTGTTATGGCGCCAGCGACCTGCGCACCCCTCACCTCGACGCGCTCGCGGCGCGCGGTGTACGCTACACCGACCACTACGTGACGGCGCCGGTGTGCACGGCGTCTCGCGCCAGTCTGCTCACCGGCCGAGAGCATGCGCGTGTCATCCAGCGCTACGTGGGAATGGAGGCGGACGAAACGACCCTGGCCGAACTTCTGCGGGGTTGCGGCTACCGCACGGCGATCATCGGCAAGTGGCATCTTGGCGTGCCGCCCGAGGTCAGCCCGCTGGCCAGAGGCTTCGACGAGTTCGTCGGCTTTAAGGTGGGCGCCATCGACAACTATTCGCACACCTATTACTGGGGAGCTGGCATCAGCCATAGACTGTGGAGGGACAACGCCGAATACCACGAGGACGGCACCTACTTCCCTGACCTTATGACTCGCGAGGCGACGGACTTCATCGAGCGCAACCAGGACCGTCCGTTTTTCCTGTACCTGCCGTACAACCAGCCTCACTATCCCATACAGCCCACCGTTGCCAGTTTGAAGGCGATGACGCACATCGAGGATCCGGGACGTCGACAGTACGCCGCCTGCGTTTACGTCCTCGACGACGCCGTGGGCCGTGTCGTTGCCGCCATCGAGGCCCAGGGTTTGACGCACGACACGATTATCGTCTTCATGAGCGATCATGGGCATTCCGTCGAGGCGGCGTCCCTCGCCGGTGGCCGATCCGCTCCCTACAGCGGTAGCAAGGGTACTCTACTGGAAGGCGGTATCCGGGTCCCCTGCATCGCCACTTGGCCGGGGCACTACCCGGCCGGCGTCGTGCGTCGGCAGCTGGTATCCAGCATGGATTGGCTACCGACGCTGGCGAGCCACGCAGGGGCCTCGACTGCGATGCTTGTTCTCGATGGCCACCCTCTGCAGGACGTCATCGCCTCAGAGACGGCCGTGGTCCACGACGCTCTGTGCTGGACCCATAACGAGATGTGGGCGGTCCGTGAGGGCCGCTGGAAACTCCTGGGTGAAGGCAGCGACCAGATGTCTCTCTATGATCTTCAGGCCGACCCAGGCGAATCACAGGACCTGCTCTCGCAACGGCACGATGTCTTCCGCCGCCTCGCCCACGTACGCCAACGTTGGGCCGAAGGCCTGCGCCAGGACCCCACCGTCATCCGCGAACTCGGTCTGTAGCGAACGTCCTCCAGGAGGAGTATGTCCCATGCGTCGGATCGCCATTCTCCTGCTGCTCACTGCCGGTGCCGCAGTTGCTGACGACCCACCACCCTTTCAGCGCGCTGATTTCACCGTGCGGGAGGCGGGCGGCAACCGCGTCTTTCCCTTACTCGAAGCCCGGGGCCAGTGGGTGGCTCTCCATTTTCTGCTGAAGATGAATTGCCCGTACAGCATCCGTCACACGCACGACTACACGATGCGCGCTGATGAACCGCGATCCCGAAGCCGCCCTGGCGACGCTTTTCGACATCCCCGATGGCTATTCGTTCCACGGGCAGATCGTCCACTATCCCGCCCTGGTGCTCATCGACCCGCAGGGCAGGGAAGCCTTCCGCTACGTCGGGCAGAACAATGGCGACCGCTATGCCTTTGACGACTTCGCCGCAAAGATCGCTGAGCTCGAAGCGATTCCGAAGAGAGAAAGGACCCCGAATGGCCGACACTTTTCCCTGGCCCGAAGACCGCATTGAGCGCTACACCGCGTATCGCACGACGGGGCCGATCACGGTGGACGGCCGTCTCGACGAGGCCCCGTGGACGCTGGCACCGCGGTCACCGCGTTTTTCCGACCTCGTCAACGGCACGGCGGGCATCCACGACACCCGCGCCGCCGTCCTCTGGGATGACGACTACCTCTACGTCGGCTACTGGATCGAGGAGCCCTTCCTCGAAGCGAATTTCACGGAGCGCGACGCGCCGATCTATCAGGACAACGACGTCGAGTTGTTCATCGCCGGCACCGACGCGTACTACGAGTTCGAGATCAATACGTTCGGCACCATCTACGAGGTCTTCTTCATCTGGGACGACGCCTACGAAGCCGGGGGCTACAGCCAGCAGCCCGAGTTCTCCAGGGACCACCCGCAGGTCAGGCCCTTTCCCGGCATCGGCTTCCAACCCCATCCGCGCGGCGGTCGCACCGGTTTCTGGAACTGGGACTTCCCGGCACTCAAGACTGCCGTCTTCGCCGATGGCACGATCAACGACAACTCGGACCGTGACCGCGGTTGGCGCGTGGAGTTGGCCTTGCCGTGGCAGGGCATGAAGTGGCTGGCCCATGGTGACGGTCGCGCGCTGCCCCCTGAGGACGGCGACGTCTGGCGCATGGACTTTTCCCGTTTCAACCAGTACAAGCAGGCCCCGCCAGCCAACGATCACGGTGGCTGGGCCTGGAGTCCGCACGGCGTGTGGGACAGCCACGTACCCGAATGTTTTCCGTACATCACTTTCTCCGCCCAGCCGGTGAGCGCAGTTCGGTGATCCGGGCGCTAGCGGGTGTCTTCGGCGGCTTCGCCCTGGCCATGATCATGGTCTTCGTGCTGCAGGGAATCGGCCACGAGATGTACCCGCCTCCAACGGACATCGACCCGGAGGACCGCGAGGCCTTCGCCGCCGCCGTCGCTGCCATGCCGCTGATGGCTCTCGTCATGGTCCTCGTCTCCTATGCGCTGGGCACTTTCACCGGCGCCTGGCTTGCCGCCCGTGTCGGCGGGCGGCCGTTCTACGCCTTCCTCGTGGGTGGTGTAATGACCCTGGCGGGGATGCAGAACCTGATCGCCGTCCCGCATCCCCTCTGGTTCACCGTCGCCGGCACCCTGGTGTTCTTGCCTTCGGCCTGGTTCGCCAGCCGCGTCGCCACTTACGAATAGTGGTGGCCGATCGGATCCCCGCCGACGCGCGCACCATCGCGATCTTCTGTGCCAAGTGCCGCACCCTGCTCTACAGGTACCGAAAAGGCGGCAGCGGCGGTCTGGTGAAGGTGCGGCCGGGACGAATCGCCGAAGATCACACCGACGGCAAACTGACTTGCCCCGGATGCGGCCAGCAGTTCGCCCGCGGGGCGACGATCGGCGGCGGACCGGCGTACAAGATCATCGGGGGCAAGGTCTTCACGAAGGGAATGAGGCGAAAATGAACCCGCAGCCGATCTCCGCCTTCGGTCCCCCACGTGCGGTGGACGTGCTCGTCGTCGGTGCGGGCGTCATCGGCGTCTGCAGTGCCTGGTTTCTGCGCCAGACGGGGGCCCGTGTCGTACTTCTCGATCGCGGCGAGGTCTGTTCCGGCTCGTCGTATGGTAATGCCGGCCTTGTCGTGCCCAGCCACAGTGTGCCTCTCGCCGAACCGGCGGCCCTGGCCCACGGTCTGCGCTGGCTGCTGAGCCCCGACAGCCCCTTCTACATCAAACCCCGTCTCGACCTCGACCTTCTGCGCTGGTTGTGGCGCTTCCGCCGGGCCGCCACACCGGCACGCGTGGAGCGCGCCATCCCGGTACTGCGCGACCTGCATCTGGCAAGCCGGGCGCTCTACGCCGACTTCGCTGCCGCCGGACTCGACTTCGGGTACTGCGAGCGTGGCCGCGTGCTGGTGTGCAACACCGAGGCGGGTCTCGCCGAGGCCATCGACGAAGCGCGCCACATGCGCAGCGCCGGGCTGCAAGCCGAAGAACTGACCCCGGCGAGCCTAGCCCACATTCTCGGTGACCTGCGCCTCAATTGCGTCGGCGGTACCTCGTACCCGCAGGACGCGCACCTCGACCCGGCACTCTTCGTGCGTAGCCTGGCGCAGCGAGCCCGTGACGCCGGCGTCGAGATCATCGAGTCGGCGGAGGTGCTGCGTATCGACAGCCGCCGCCGTGTTGTGAGTGTCGTCGACACGACGCGCGGCGCCTTCCAGCCGCAGCGACTCGTCCTGGCCGCCGGCTCCTGGAGTCCACCCCTGGCCGTCGGCCTCGGTCTCGACCTGCCCATTCAACCCGCCAAAGGTTATTCAGTCGAGATCGAGGCTCCCGCCGACGCGCCCGCCGTGCCTTTCATGCTGACAGAGGCCAAGGTCGGTGTGACGCCCCTCGGGCGGGGCCGCCTGCGCTTCGCCGGCACCCTCGAACTGGCTGGCCTCGACCTGTCCGTCAACCGCCGGCGCGTCGACGCCATCGTCAACGCGGTTCCACGTTACGTGCCCGATTGGAATCCGGCCGACTTCCGCGTACGTGAGGTGTGGCGCGGACTGCGTCCCTGCACTCCGGACGGACTCGCCCTCATCGGCCGCCCGCGAGATTGGGACAACGTGGTACTTGCCGCCGGTCACGCCATGATCGGCATGTCCCTGGGTCCGGTGACGGGCCGCCTCGTGGCGCAGATTGTCGGCGGGCAGACCCCGGACTTCGATCTGGGATTGTTCGACCCCGACCGCTTCGCTTGAGGGAGCTGATCGTGTTGCGCGCCGCGCCGTGACCGACCGCTCTCCACGGTGAATCCATTGGCGGCTTCCTGAACACGGGGGTATCTTGGGCGCCGTGCATCGCCCCGTAAAACCCGTCGCCAGGATTCTGGCCCTCGTCGTGCTGTGTCTGCTAACCGGCGAGCTCTCCCTGCGCGCCGCTGGCGCCCTTTGGGCCTCGGCAAGGCCCTTCGTCGCCCACCACCGGGTCACCGACGAGCGCCTCGGGTGGCGTCTCAACCCCGCCTACACCGACGTCGACAAGTGGTGCTTCCGTAACACCGTAGTCCCGGAACACGCCGACATCGTCATCCTCGGGGACTCACAGACCTACGGTTATGGCGTCGCCCCTGAAAAGAACTGGCCCCGACAATTGTCGGCGCTGATCGGCCGGTCGACCTACAACATCGCCTGTTCCGGCTACAGTCCGGTTCATGGCCTGGCCCTCTGGACGGACGTCGCCTCCCTGACACCTCGTTTTGTGGTGGCCGCCATCTACGCCGGCAATGATCTCTACGACACTTTCAACCTCGTCTACGGCCACGGTCAGCTGGCTCACCTGCGGTCGACGGAATCGGCACTACAGACCGCTATCGCCGCCCTCGAGGCTGCGCGTCCACTGGCTGAGCAGGCACGTCTCGTCACTCGCATGGGCAGAACGCCGTGGCCCCTGCGCGACCTGCTGCGCAATCACTCCGCCCTGTTTCACTTCGTCCGTCAGCTGGACGGCGGCTCGACGGCCCTTGCCGCTCGCCAGGAAGGCTCCTGGCGAGCGACCCGGGAGCGGGCCGAGCAACATCCGGATTATCTGCATGCCCACGACGGCGGTGCCGGCCTGCGCACGACGCTGACGATAGCCAAGCGATTGCTGCCGATGGACACATCAGACCCGCGCATCGACGAAGGTCTGCGTATGACGCTGCGCGGCCTGCGCGAGATGTCTCGACGCAGCGCCGCAATCGGCGCTCGTTTCCTCGTTCTGTGGATCCCGACGAAGGAGCTCGTCTTCGCGCCACTGGTGCCTACAGAGTCGGTGTCCAGTTTCCGGCGACTGATCAAGATCGAGACGGATCTTCGACGGCAGGTTCTCGAGACCGCCGTCGATCTCGACGTGTCCTTCGTCGACGCTCTGCCCGCCCTGCGGCGCAGCCTGCAGGAGGGCGAGGAGCCCTACCCGGACACCGCCGACGGTCACCCGACCGAAATCGGCTACACCCGCATCGCCGGCGTCGTCGCCGGTGCACTGGCGGGCCGGTGGGAATCGCCCGGTCTCTGAACGTCGATTGAGTTGTAGGGGCCCGAGCCCCTGCGTACCTTGCGCCCCCGTTGGTCTGACCCGAATCACAGGAGCATTCCCGCACCATGGCTGACAGACTGCTCGTCTACATCGGCAACTACACGAAGGGCGAGGACGCCGCCATCTACCATGGCGAAATCGACCCCGCCTCTGGCGCCCTGCGGATTCTCGGCAGGACGAAATGCGAAGATGCGCCATCGTACCTGGCTCTGCATCCCACGGGGAGGTACCTGTACGCCGTCTCCGAGACCAATACCCACGATGGTGGCGGCGCCGTCAGCGCCTTTGCCATCGATTCCGGCACCGGCGACCTCACCTTCCTGAATCTGCAACCCACAGGAGGCTCGCCGTGCCACAACACGGTTGACGCCTCGGGTCGCTACGTTCTCAGCGCCAACTACGGGGGTGGCAGCGTCGCCGTGCACCCCATCTCCGGTGACGGATCCCTCGACGAGATATCAGATTTTCGACAGCATGAGGGTTCCAGCATCAACCCGAAACGCCAGCAGGAACCCCACGCACATTCCATCAACATCGATCCTTCCAACCGCTTCGCTTTCTGCGCTGACCTCGGCCTCGACAAGGTCGTCGTTTACGATCTCGACTTGGATGGCGGCAAGCTGAAGGATCACGGCTCGGCATCCGTCACCGCCGGCGATGGTCCACGGCACTTCGTCGTGCATCCGAACCGACTCAAGGCTTACGTCATCAACGAGATCAGCAACACCGTCACCGCCTTCGACTGGGACGAATCGGCGGGTACGCTGAGCGAGTTTCAGGAGATCTCGACGGTTCCGGACGACTTCGCCGGCACGACGCACACTGCCGATATCCACATCACACCGGACGGTCGCTACCTCTACGGTTCCAACCGCGGACACGACTCGATCGCCATGTACTCCATCGATGCCCACAGCGGACAGCTCGCCGCCCTCGGTCATCAGCGGGTACCGGCGAATCCACGCAATTTCGTCCTCTCACCGGACGGTGCCTGCCTGTACTCGGGCAGCCACAACGACGATCAGATCCAGATGTATCGCATCGGCGACGATGGCCTGCTCACAGCGACGGGAGATGCGGTACAGACACCGTCTCCCGTGTGCCTGAAGATTTTACCTTTGTAACCAATCCCAACCTGGAGATCCGACCATCCGACCGAACAAGCTTCGCCAACTACTGAACGACGGGAAGCCGACCATCGGCACCCATGTGCACACGACCTGGCCGAACATCGTGGAGGCCCTCGCCCACACCGGCATGTACGACTACGTGGAGTTTGTCGCCGAGTACGGCGCTTACGACCTCTACGCTTTCGATGACTTCTGCCGCGCCGCTGAACTGCACGACCTGGGCACGATGATCAAGGTCGAGCAGGAACCGCGCTCCTGGATCGCCGGCCGCGCCATCGGCTCCGGCTTCCAGTCGGTCCTGTTCTCGGACGGTCGCAACGTTGCCGACGCCCGCGAATGTGTCGCCATCGCCCGACCGGAGACACCCGAGGATGGCGGCAAGTATGGCGTCGCTACCAGACGCTTCTCGTACATGGGCTACGGCGGCGGCACCGAATACGTACAGGCCCTGCGGGAT
>JAYZCA010000364.1:0-6096 GCA_036339235.1 Candidatus Latescibacterota bacterium
CGGTTCGTTATTATTGGGTGAAAGTCATGAAGACACTTCCCCGCCACTCAACCCGTCGCCGCCTCACAAGGGCGTTCGCTGTTTGTGCGGTTCTGTGTCTGTTGGTTTCGGTGTCAGCAGAGACCGAAGGACCGGCGCTGGCGCGCATATCGTTCTGGGTGCCCTCGGAGCGGCACGCTGAGTTCGCAGTACTCTACGAAGCCGAGATTCGCCCCTGGCTGGCGGAGCAGGGAATAGAGGAATATCCCGGTCGCGGACGGCCCACCATCGACGGCGTGTTCTCCCGTCTCTTCGTCTTTCCCAATCCGGGAGGCCTGTTCCACAGTACCGACAGCGGTGAGAGCTGGAGTCTGAACCGGCCGCTGTGGGATCGCGAGGAGGGACGCCAGTGGTTTGGCGGCGGCGAGGACTACCCGGCATCCACTCTGTCTGCATCGATCCGCGCGACGCGCAGCGGGTGACCGTTGGGGTGTCGTGCGGTGGCGTCCTGACGAGCCCGGACGGCGGCGACAGTTGGGAGACGCGGTGCAAGAGCATGGTGGCCGAGTACATGCCGCCGGAGCAGGCAGAAAACCCGAACGTGCAGGATCCACACCTCATGGTGCAGTGCCCGGCGGAGCCGGACAAGATGTGGGCGCAGCACCACAACGGGATCTTCGTCACGGGAGATGCAGGAGAGCAGTGGAATCGCTGTACCGACGTCGACCCGTCGACCTTCGGCTTTGCCGTGGCGGTGCATCCCGAGGACGGTGACACGACGTGGTTCGTGCCGGCGGTGAAGGACGAGCACCGCATCCCGGCGGATGGCCGCGTCGTCGTGACGCGGACGCGCGACGGCGGCCTCACCTTCGACAAGCTGACGCAGGGCCTGCCGCAGGTCGACGCTTACGACATCGTCTTCCGCCACGCCCTCGACGTGGACGAGACGGGACAGCGTCTCGCCTTCGGCAGCACCACGGGAAGCCTGTGGGTAAGCGAGGATCAGGGCGACAGCTGGACGACGCTGTCGCGCAACCTGCGGCCGGTGTACAGCGTCATATTCAGCTGAGATCCCCTGCATCCGTTGACGACTTTGATTCACTTGCGCACAACCATCTTCGCCCTGCTTCTGTGGCCCGCCCTGGTTTATGGAGGTGTCTCCGGCAGCCTCGAGGGAGTCGTCACCGATGGTTCCACGGGCGAGCCACTGACCGGCGTCAACGTCGTCGTCATCGCGACCCGTCAGGGAGCGGTGACCGATACGCTCGGTTTTTTCCGCATCCACAACGTCCGCGCCGGCGTCTACGACGTGAAGGCGTCGATGATCGGGTATCGTCCCGTGACCTCGTCGGGAGTCCTCGTGCTGGCTGATCGTCGTGCCTCACTCAACGTGAGCCTCACCGAGAGTTCCATCGAGATGCAGGCGGTGGTGGTGGTGGTCGAACGGCCGCTGATCGAGACCGACATCACCGGCACCACCTACCGTGTCGACGCCGATGGCCTGATCGACCTGCCCGTGGACAGCTTCCAGGACGTCATCGGCCTGCAACCCTCGACCACGGTGGAGGGGCACATCCGCGGCGGCAAAGTGCGCGAGACCATCTACCTCGTGGACGGGTTGCCGGTGCAGGACCTCATCGAGGGTGGCGCCGGCGCCGAACTGCCTCTGAGCGCGATTTCTCAGATGACGATCCAGACCGGCGGTTTTGATGCCGAGTATGGCGACGCCCTCTCCGGTGTGGTCAACATCATCTCCCGCAGCGGCGGCGACGAGCATGAATTGTCGGTGCGCGTGGCCAAGGACGATCTCTTCGGCGGCAAGGAAGTGAATCATCGCAACGATGTGGAAGTCACCGTCAGCGGCCCCCTTGGGTCGACGGACATGTCCTACTTCTGGGCCAGCAACCTGGTGCTGACCGACACCCGCTGGTGGCAGGACGCGCAGCACTTCTTCGACTCACCCATCGGCAAGGAGTTCAGCGGCCTGGCCAAGGTGGACTACGACAGCCCTGCCAGCGGTCACCTGACGGCGGAGTTGATCTACTCCCTGCGCCGCTGGCGAGACTACGAGTTCAGCTGGCGCTACAACCTTGACGGCCTGCCACGTCGCCTGCGGGATTCGTACCGCGCCGCCCTGTTGTGGACCGGAGCCCTGTCGACCCATACGGCTCTGTCGGCGAGCCTCAGCCACTTCTCCCTGCACTCCAAGATCGGTGAAGGGTCGGCGGCGAACATCGACCCGACTCCCTACGACTACGACTTTTACCTGCTCTACGTCACTACCGGTTCCCGTTCGTGGTGGGCGGATCAGCAACAGCGCACGTACACATTCAAGACGGATTTGACCCACGAACTGCGCAAGCGGCATATCATCAAGACCGGCGTTGAATTAAAGCAGTATGACATCGACGCCGATCTGCTGCGACTCGAGCCGCAGACGACGTTTTTCGGCCGGCCCCTGGTGTTCGCGCCACAGTTGAACTACAGCACGCGCTACCACTACTATCCGCGCGCCGGCAGCGCCTACCTTCAGGACCGCATCGAGAGCGCCAATCGGTCGACCCTGTCTTTCGGCGTGCGCCTGGATTTCCTCGACCCGCGCGCCTCCCGCCCAGCCGTCGAGCTGGTGCCGACGACGCCCGAGGAATACAGCGAAGAGGTGACGGGTTTTGTCCCGGCAGAAGCGAAGGTCTACATCAGTCCGCGTCTGGGCGCTTCTTTTCCGCTGTCAGAGCGCAGCGTGTTCTTCGTTAACTTCGGCGAGTACGTGCAGTTTCCGCTCTTCGACTACCTGTATTCGGGGCTCGACAATGTCAGCCTGAGCGGCGGTATCAACGTGCTGCGCGGCAACCCCGACCTGCTGGCGGAAAAGACGCGGGCTTTCGAAGTCAGCGTGCGCCACGAGCTCACGGACGAATGGTTGGGGTCCGTGACGTATTTCCGCAAGGAGACACGCGATCAGATCGACGCCAAGACCCTCGTGCCCACCAACAGCCGCATCGCTGGTGACTACGGGTTCTCCGAGTTCGTCAACAACCCCGAGGCCAGCGCCAGTGGGTTCGAGTTCCTGCTGTCGCGGCCCCGGGGCAAGGTGCGCGGCAACCTGTCCTACGTACTGATGAGCACCGAGGGCTTGAGCGAGTCCGAGGATCAGGGGATCAACCTGGCGCAGTGGGGGTTCCCCGTGGCCAGCACACCCTACCCCCTCAGCTGGGACCAGCGACATACGGCGAAGGCGGATGTGACCCTGGATCTGCCCGGCGGCGCCAGGGCGGACTTCGTGTGGCAGTCCCACAGCGGCCGGCCATATACCTATTTCCCCTCCGCCGACGGTTTTACCGCCGCCGATCCCAACCAACCGTTCATCCCCAACAACCGGCGCCTGCCCAGCTACAGCCTGCTGAACCTCAAGATCAGCAGCCCCGTGCCCATGTGGTGGGGCGTGGACATGACGGTTCTTGTTGACCTGCGCAACGCCACGGATGCGCTCAACGTGCGCTGGGCTGATTCCTCCGGGAAAGTCGGCGGCGAGCTGGAGGATCCGTCCGCCTATTACGCCCTCCGGCGCCTGCTGCTGGGTCTGCGAGCGCGGTTCTGATGGCGCGCCTGCTGCGAGCTGTCATGCCAACGGTGTCGATGGCGGCGTGGCTGACTCTGAGCGCCTGCGCCGAGTCGCTGCCGCCGCGGATCGTGCCGGACAGCCCGCTGGTGATCTCAGATGTGTTCATCTCCCAGGGTACGGGGGACTTCGGTATCCAGGTGACGGTGACGACCATCGTGCGCAACGACTTTGAGGAGACCTTCGACGGTGTCGTCGACATCACCGGAGACCTGCACATCTGGTGGAAGCGCCGACCCGACATAGAGACACACATCCCGCTGCAGGTGCGCGACCAGATTCGCCTGGGGCCGGGTCAGACGTACAGCATCGAGCAGGATTGGCTGCTGACCACCGATGACGACCGCAATGTCCTCGACTTGCTGCTCTTCTCCTCGGACGATGTTCGCTTTGGCGTGGCCTACGCCATACCCGAGACCTTCGTCGTCAGCCTGCGCATGACGGTGTTCAGCGAGACCGGACTGCTGTCGTCGGGTCCTCGCGAGTTCACTCTGCGGGGCTGGAGACTGGCGGGCGACGTCGATCAATAGGTAATACCGATGGCCCTGCTGTTCTTCCTCTCCGGGTTCACCGGGCTCGTCTACCAGGTTCTCTGGGTGCGCCGCTTCACGCACGTGATGGGCTCAGGCACGGTGTCGGTGAGTGTCGTCATCGCCGCCTTCATGGGAGGCTTGTTCCTCGGCGCCGTGCTGCTGACGCGGGTGTTGCGCCATTGCCGCCACGAGCTGCGCTGGTACGCGGTTCTGGAAGGGCTGATCGGCTTCTGGGGACTCCTCTTCGTGTGGTCCTTTCCTCATGTTGGCGGCATCTACCACTGGTTGTCCGGGGCCTGGCTGTCCGGAGGCGGGGGAGCCGGTGTCATCGGGCTGGCAGCGAAGGCGACGTTTTCGATGCTGCTGATGCTGCTGCCCACGGCGGCCATGGGAGCGACACTGCCGTTGATGGTGCAGTTCCTGGCGCGCCGTGGCCGCGGCTTCGGTGACGCCATCGGGCAGCTCTATGCCGTCAACGCCGCCGGCGGTGCCACCGGCGCCATGCTGGCCGGCTTCGTCCTCATCGAGTTCGTCGGCATCGACAACAGCCTGTTGCTGGTGGCGGGGCTCAACCTCGCCGTGGCTTTGTCGGCCTGGTGGCTGGCCTCGACCCTCGCGGTGTCGCCATCAGAGGCGCCGGCAGGCGCGGGGTCCCACAGCGAGGCGGCCCTCAGGCCCCTGCTGGGGGCCGCCTTCGTTTCCGGCTTTGCCGCCATCGGTTGCGAGGTGTTGTGGACCCGCGGGCTGAAGTTCATCATCCAGAGCAGCACTTACTCCTACACGCTGATTCTCGGTGTCTTCCTCGTCGGTCTCGGTCTCGGCGGGACCGTCTACCGGCGCTGGCTGACGCGCGTCGATCACCAGGTGCTTTACGGGAGATTGCAGACAGCCATCGCGGCCTGGGTGCTGCTGACGATGTGTCTCCTCTACGGCTTGGCGCCGTCGGCCTGGTTCCAGGAGTCGGTGATGAACTTCGTCTACGACAGCGATCATCACTGGGGGTTGGGGCTGTTCACCTTCGGCCTCATCTGCACCGTGGTGTTGCTGCCGCCGACAACGGCCATGGGTGTGCTGTTCCCGACCCTGAACAGTCTCTATCACGAGCGCTCACGACAGGTATCCGGACGGTCGGTGAGCGCCGTGTTCGCCAGCAACACTATCGGCAGCATCGCCGGCGCTGTCGTCGTTGGCTTCGTGCTGTTGCCGTGGGTCGGTATCCGAGGCGCCCTGATGGCGATGGCCGGGATCTGCCTCGTGCTTGGGTGGGGATTTCTGCTGCAGTCGCGGCGGTATCGGGAGGTGCTCGCCGGCGCCGTTATCTGCACGCTGCTGCTCTCGGCAGGACTGCAGTGGCGTTACCTGCTCGGCCGCGGGGAGACGACGGCGGATCGCGTGCTGTTCTACGACGAGGGCCTGATGTCGACGGTGAAGGTCTACGAGCGCGAGTCTCACAGGCACATGAGCATCGACGGCTCGCGCATCGCCTCGACGGCGCGGGGTCTGCGGCAGAAGGAGCAACTGGTGGCACACCTGCCGTTGCTGTTGCGTCCCAGCGTCGAGACGGTGCTCACCGTGGGTCTGGCAAGCGGCATCACCGCGCACAGCGTCAGCCTGCACGACGGCGTGCGTGTGATCGACGTTGTGGAGCTCATCGAACCGGTGTTCGAGGCGAGTCGCTACTTCGCCGCAACCAACGGTCGCATAGAGCAGGATCCGCGCGTACGCCTGATTCACGACGACATCTACGCCTGGCTGCAGTATCACGAGGCCCAGTACGACGCCATCGTCTCCGACGGCAAGCTGGGCTCGTTGAACAACGCAAATACGGTCCTGTTGTCCAAGGACTACTACGAGTTGTGTCGCCGGCGACTGCGGACGGAGGGGGTCTTCGTGCAGTGGGTGCCGATCATCACGCCGGAAGCGGAGTTGCGGGCCATCCTGCGCACGGCCGCCTCGAGCTTCGCG
>JAYZCA010000365.1:0-6251 GCA_036339235.1 Candidatus Latescibacterota bacterium
ACCTGGTGAAACCCTGCCATGAAGATCAAGTCCATCGAACTCACCCACCTCGACGTGCCCTTCACCGCGCACACCGACCTGCACATGAAATACTGGCTCCCTCACTGGCGCATCGTACAGATCTGCCGGCTCACCTTGGAAAACGGCGTCGTCGGTTTCGGCGAGACGATTCCGAACTACACGTGGTCGAAGGTGCCGGAGAATGTCGAAGAGAGGATCGTCGGCAATGAGGCGGCCAGCCTGTTGTGGGACGACAGTCTCGGTGCCGGCGTGCAGATGGCGCTGTTTGACGCCGTCGGCAAACACGAGCACGTGCCCGTCTATCAGTTGCTGGGCACGAGGATCCGCGATCATGTGCCGTTGTCGTGGTGGGGAATGGACATGCCGCCGAAGGACTGGGCAAGGCAATGTTCCGACGCGGCAAAGACAGGTTACATGTCGGCCAAGCTGAAAGCGCGCACCTGGTACGATCTGCACGCCTCCATCCGGGCGATAATCAAGGTGGTTCCGTCGCAGTTCAAACTCGACTTCGACTACAATGGCACCCTCGCCAATGCCGCCTGCGCCGTGGAACATCTCAAGTCGCTCGAGCAATACGAGCAGGTGGCCATGATCGAGTCGCCGATTCCGCAGGGGGACGTCGCCGGCAACCGGCACATTCGCCAGCGCATCAACCGCCCCATCGCCATGCACTACGGCCAGCCCCCCATCGCCACGACGATGAAGGAGGATGTGGCCGACGGCTTCGTCGTCTGCGCCGGCGCCTCGGCGATCCGCTCGCAGTCGGCCATCGCCGACGCCGCCAACAAGCCCTTCTGGCTGCAGCTGGTGGGTACCGGGATCACCACCACGTGGGCGGCGCACCTGGGTGCCGTCTCTCTGCAGGCCAAGTGGCCTGCCATCACCTGCATGAACATCTGGAAGGAGCAGCTCATCACGCCGAAGATCGAGCTGCGCGGCGGCTATCAGGCCGTGCCCGAGAAGCCCGGACTCGGCGTCGAGCTGAATACGAGGGTGGTCAAGAGGCTCACCGTCGACTATTCGTGGCTCGATACCCCCCGCCATGTCTACCGCTACTCACGCGCCAGCGGCGAGGTCACCTACTTTGGTGAGAGCAAGCAGGCACTGCACTCAGCCTACCCCAACAACGCCATGCCCATCAGCGAGGCCGGTTCGCAGTGCGTACCCGTAGAGGACGACGGGTCTAAGGCGTTTGCGAAGATCTGGGATGCCGTGCAGGGTGGCGCGACACTGCGGCGCCACGAGGGCCGTAGAAAGAGGAAGTGATAACTCCGACACAGCCCTGTCCCCCGAGCAGATCGCCTCCTTCCAAGAGCGGGGGTGCCTGGTCGATGCAGTCCTGTTTGACGACGACGAGGTCGAGGCCCTGCACCTACCGTGGCCCCCACGGCGGCTGCCCGACGCGCTGGTAGGTACATCCAGCCCATCCTGTCAGACCGGTGGTGTGACGATCCGGTTGAAGCCAAGCGGGTCCCCACCACGAAGCTGAACCAGACCATGAACGTCGCTGTCGTAGCGAAGCACCCGTACCATGGGCGGCAGGACCCGGACAGCCAGGCCGAAGCGGCGTCGATTCGACGTATTCGGCTTGGACCAGTGTAGCAGTCTCTCATTGAACAACACGAACTGACCTGTCTTCAGTTCTATGGGAACCGCCTGGCTCGGATCGAAGTGGGCAGGATCGGCCTGTTCCTGAAACACTTGATCTTCCGTTGCCGAAATGTGTGGCACCAGCTGTCGATGGGACCCAGGGATAACGTGCATGGCGCTGTTGTCGACGTCGACGTCGTCCACGGCAACCCACGCGGAACAGACCACCATTGGCTCCAATGGCCAGTAGTTCCGGTCCTGATGCCAGGGGATTTCTCGCCCTGTCTCGTGTGGCTCCTTGTTGAAGAAACCGATCCTCCACAGGAACAGATCTTCGCCGATGACGCTGGCCATGGCGTCCGTCATCTGGGGGCGCCGGAACAGTTCGACGATTTCGGAATGCTTCAGGAAGCGGTTGTTTTGCCCCACCGACGGGTCGGGATTCCCCAGGTAGAATCCCTCCAGCATCTCGCGGACCCGGGCCGTCTCCGACGGCTCCCACAGCGTCAGTGGTCCGACGAAGCCCTGCTCGTGAAGGGCGAGAGTCTGTTCTTGCGTCAGCGCGTGGGAGCCAGGCATGGGTTCAGGTCCACACCTTTTCCCATACCCCCGACTCGGCTGAGCGATAGATGGCCAACGCCGTCCGCAGTTCACCTAGAGAGTGCTCCGCACCGGCTTCGGGTTTCTTGCCATCGAGGACAGCGGCGGCGAAGTCGGCCAGTTCCGGTCCGAAGGACTGGGGGTACCCTCGGGGCTCCATCAGCGGCTGCCCCTCGCGATGGTCACTGTCGAACAGACGCAGGGCCCCAACGAAGCCGGTATCGATGGTCAACTCACCCTTGGTCCCGGTGACCCTCCACCATGGGTCGGGGGCGAACACGGTGTCGATCATCATCGCGTCGAATGTGGCCGTCTTGCCCGACTGGAACCGCAACAGGGCGCGGGTCAGGGACTCACCTTCCATCTGCTGCAGGGGATAGCCGATCGTGCCGATGACTTCCTCGATCTCTCCCATCCACATACGCAGCGGGCGGATCCAGTGGGACCCTCCGTCAATCGTGATGCCCCCACCGGTGCGGCTCTTGTCGTAGCGCCAGGGCTCATCCTCCTTGAACCAGACCGGGTCGAACTCGTAGGTGAAGGCAGCGCGAGCGGTGATGATGTCGCCGATGGCGCCGGATTCGATCACCTCCGCGGCTTTGACGATCTCTGGCCAATACTGGGCATTCTCGGCCATCATGAAGACCGTGCCGGTGGATCGGGCGGCGGCGAGAATACGATCGCAGGAGTCCAGGTCCAACGACATTGGCTTTTCGAGCAGTACGTGCTTACCCGCCTCGAAGCATTGAATCGCCGCCTGCTCGTGCAGATCGTGCGGCAGCATGAGATCCACCGCGTCGAAGTCGCCCTTCTCGAGGGCCTCTTCCAGCGAGGTGAATGCAGTGCCGCCGGTCTCGGTTGCGTAGGCCTGCGCCTTTTCGGCGTCAACGTCAACGGTTGCCGTCACCTGGATGCGCGGCGCATGCTCGTTGATGCCGTCCAGATGGTAGCGGGCAATGGCGCCGCAACCGACGAAGGCGAGTTTCAGTCTCTCTGCCATGTCTGAGATCACCCGTGAGTGGTCTATGTTGTCCTGACGGTCAAGAAGATACGAATTCGAACTGGCGGATCGTCTGCGTCGGGCCCCCATCGTCTCCTATGACGGAAGCAGAGACTTCAAAGGCCAGGCCTACGACATGGTTTTTGTAACCTGGGACAGAGTGGATCCTCACAGCAACCACGATCAGTACCGCCTGGATCAACTCGGAGACACATCTCATTGAGTATTGTGAAAACACCGTACGGGCATCTTACCTGGCCGGCGGCCAGTCCCTCTATGGCTCGATTCGTTATGGAAATTTCAGAGAAGTCGAAGGGATGCTGATGCCCCACGAATTGAGTTTCTACTTCAAAACCCCCAACGATGCCCCCCAGCTGGTGACCGCGGGGATCGTGGCCATCGCCGACGGCAGGAGCGCTCGGATCGACGAAGTGCTGGACTAGGTGACGAGCGGCTAACCGAGCAGATCGGCCTGCGCCCGTGTTTTCAGCGACGACGCGGCTGCGGTTACCACCTCCATCGCCCGCAGCCCCTCGCGGTGCGTCACCTCGAAGGGCTCGCCGGAGGCGCACTTGTTCACGAAGTCCGCAACCTCCGCTTTATAGGCGAGGCCGAAACGCCGGATGAATACGGGCACGGGGCGATCGTAGTCGCGTAATGGGTAGGCGCGTTTCTCGATCACGTTGTGCTCTCGCCCATAGGCCTCGACCCACACCTTCAGTGGGTCGTCGTCGAAGTGACCCACGTGGATGAGACCCCTTGTCCCGTAGAGTGTGGTCTCGTTGCGATAACCGGCAACGTGGTTGCGGCTCACCTGGATCTGCGCGACCACGTCCTCACCCAGCCACAACTGCACGAAGGCGTCGTCGAAATCCTCCGCCACGACGCCATCGATCTTCTGGTTGTGGAGTCTGCTCCCCATGCCGGTCACCGCCGTCAGCGCCTTGCCGGTGAGCCACAGAACTTCATCGGCATTGTGCACACCCATGTCCGTCAACAGGCCGCTGCTCTGGTAACCCGGCGGCGGTGGTTCGGGGTCCTCGAGGATGGACACGACCTTGAACAGCGTGCCGACGGCCCCGCCGTCGAGCAGGACTTTCGCCCGCAACAGCGGCGCGTCGTAGCGCCTCTGGAAGGCCATCATCACCGCCTGATTTCGGCGCTCGTCCCCGTCGAGCCAGTCGCCGAGGTCCCGCGCCTCCGCCAGCGAATCCCCGAGGGGCTTCTCCAGCAGTACGCGGATTCCGGCCTCGACAAGAGCCGTCGTGTCCCGCCGGTGGTCGATGGTGCGCGATGCGACGACGGCGGCATCGGCCACACCCGCCTCGGCCAACGCCTCGGGACTGTCGAAGGCCAACACCTCGTCCCGTTGGTTGCTCAGCTCGGCAGCGACTCGTTTCGCCGTGTCGGCGTGTCGGTCAGCCACCGCCACCAGTTGGCACATCCCCGTTTCCTGTGCCACCTCCTGCACATGGCGTGCGTGAAACACCCCGATGCGGCCAACGGCGACTGCGGCGACTGCGACCGATCCTGCCATCACGTACTCTCTCCGTCCGAGCGCCCCGACGGCATCATGCCAGGTCGGGCCCATAGGGGGCCAGCCGCAGGATCGGGTAATGCGAGTTGAGCAGCGCCGCGTCCCCCGTGTCGGCTACGACTTTCCAGGCAAACTGCATCAGCGACCGGACATGCACATCTGCTTCGGCATCATCGATGCGGTTGTCCATTTCGAAGGGATCGTCGTCGAGGTTGTAGAGTTCGTCGAAATCGAAGCCGTTCCAACACAACTTCCACGCTCCATCCCAGATCACCCGTTGAGTGAGGCGGTAGCGCCCTCCATGGTATTCGGCGAAGCCCCGCGTGAAGTCTCCCGCTGACCCGGAGCCATCCCGCAGGGCGCTGGCGAAGGATCTCGAGTCGGGCACATCGATCGCTTCGGCATCAGCCAGTTCGAGCAACGTCGGGCACAGGTCGTGCAGACCCACACGCGCGTCGCTCAAAACACCCTCTTCGACGCCAGGGCCACTGACGATCATGGGTATGTTGTACACCTCCTCGAAACCACTCACATTCTTGCAGTACAGACCGTGGGCGCCGAGCAACTCCCCGTGATCGCTCGTCAGCACGACGATCGTGTCGTCGAGCTGCCCTGACGTCTCCAGCAAGTCGAGCAGGCGACCATACTGTGCATCGATCTCGGTAATCGACGCCCAGTAGCAGACGGCAGCCTCCTGCTTCTGCCTCCGGGTCATCCCCTTCCACGTCTGACCCGCCTTGCGGTACAGCCCGGGTTGACCAGCCAGGTCGTTGCCCACATTCGGCGACAGTTCGACGTCGTCCACGTCATACCGGGAAAACGCCTCTTCCCCCGTGACGAAGGGATCGTGCGGCTCGGTGATGCTGACGAAACAGCACCAGGGCGCCGCGCCGTCGGTCTGTTCGCGCAGAAACCGCAGCGCCAGATCCGTCGTGATCCCTACACCCCTGTTCTCCGGCGGCACGTCGGTCACGCCGTAAAGAAGGGAATCTCGATACCCCTCAGGGTGTTCGTTGGTTCCACGACGCGTGAAGGTGCCACTGCCTTTCCCGCTCCCGCCTGCGCTGGCGGCGCGAGACCGCTCGCTCTTCTTGCCCCCGTCCACCTGCCATCCGAACTGCGTCAGATCGTTCGAGCGCTCCACGTGCCACTTGCCGAAGTACCCCGTGCGGTAGCCCGCCTCCTGCAACCGTTGGGCCCAGTGCGGCCGTTCCGTGCGCAAGCAACACTGGTCCTCGTCGACGCAGTGAATGACTTCCAGCACACCGTGCGAGTGTGGCAGCAGCCCTGTCATCAGACTCGCCCGCGCCGGCGAGCACACCGCATTCGGCGTGTACGCTTTCGGCAGACGCACGCCACGTGCGGCGAGCCGATCGAAGTTGGGCGTGAGGCAGGGATGGTCGGGATCCAGCACACGACCCTGCATCTGGTCCGTCATCAGGAAAAGAATGTTCGGTGCAGCCATGCTGTGTCCTCGTCTTGTACGATGGTTGGCGCCGGCCT
>JAYZCA010000366.1:0-9078 GCA_036339235.1 Candidatus Latescibacterota bacterium
ATCGGCCGCGCCTTGGAGCGGTATGTACTCCGGCGTCAGGCCGGCGGTGGGGTGGCGCAGATTCCGGAGTATGCGGAGGATGCCGCAAGAACCCCGCCGGCTCAGGTCAGCGACAGCGGCGCCACGATGCTGGTGACGTGCCCCGAGTGCGGTTCGAGCGTGGCTCACGAGGGCAGCTGCCTTACTTGTAAGCATTGCGGGTGGTCGAAATGCTAAGCGCAAGCGCTTAGCATTTTTGGGAGTTTCGCAACAGCGCGAAACTCCATTTCGGTGACACACTGAGTTAGCGGAGTTCAGAGACATGAACGGCGTCGTTCCCCTCCTGGGAACGGCGCCGTGTATCTGTACAGGGAGTTCGGAATCAGCGAGTAGGATTTCGCGCAGTTTGCGAAACCCTCAAGAAACGCGAAGCGTTTCCAGCGGAGCGCTTTTCAGGCGACATCGATTACTAGGCCATCGTAGGCCAGTTCTACGTGGTCGGGGAGGTAGTCGTTGGTGGCTTCGTGGTCGAGTTCGTGGGCCATGTGGGTGAAAAAGGTGTGGCGTGGCTGTAGCTGATCGACGATTTCCAGGGCTTCGTCGATGGTGAAGTGGGTGGGGTGCTCTTTGAAACGCAGGGCGCCGAGGACGAGGACGTCGAGGCCGCGCAACTGGTTCATGCTGTCTGCAGATATCTCGCTGCAGTCGGTGACGTAGGCGAAACGGCCGATGCGGAAGGCGAGTACGGGCGTGCGGCCGTGCAGAATCGGCACCGGGCGGACCTGCAGGCCGAAGAGATCGAGGTCGCCCTCGATGAGGTGCAGAGACAGACGAGGCACGGCCATGGCCCAGGCCGAGTCAAAGGCGTAGTCGAAAACCCGGGTGATGCGGTCCAGAGTGGGACGGTCGCCGTAGACCGGGATCGGCTCGTCGCGGCCGAAGCAGTAGGCGCGCACGTCGTCGAGGCCGTGCAGGTGGTCGGCGTGGCCGTGGGTAAAGAGCACGGCGTCGACGCTGCGCACGTCGTAACGCAAGGCCTGGGTGCGCAGGTCGGGGGGAGTATCGACGAGGACCGTGCGACCAAAATACTCGATGAGAATCGAGCAGCGCATGCGCTTGTTGCGGCGGTCTGTCGACGTGCACACGGCGCACTCACAGCCGATGCGGGGCACGCCCACCGATGTGCCGGTGCCGAGGAAGGTGATCTTCAAGGGTGGGTGGTCGCCCTCAGACCGGCGCGCCCACCGCCGGCTGACCCGCAGGCAGGGTGAGGATGCTGGGACCGGCGGCGGTGAGAGCCACCGTGTGCTCGAAGTGGGCGGCGAGGCTGCCGTCGGTGGTGATCGTCGTCCAGCCGTCGGCAGCGACTTCGACGTCGGGCGAGCCGAGGCTGAGGATTGGCTCGATGGCCAGCACGTGGCCGACTTTCAGACGTGGTCCCCGGCCCGCGGGACCGTAGTTGAGGATGTGCGGGTCTTCGTGCAGGTCGCGGCCGATGCCGTGGCCGCCGTACTCGCGGATGACCGAGGCACCGCCGGCGATGGCGGCCAGTTCGACGGCGTGGGAGATGTCGGTCAGGCGTCCACCGGCGACGGCGGCATCGATGCCCGCGTCGAGTGCGGCGCGCGTCGTGGCCAGCAGCTGGCGAACTTCCTCGGTGAGGTGCCCGACACCGATGGTGAAAGCGCCGTCGCCGAACCAGCCGTCGAGCTTGACGCCCACGTCGACGCAGACCACGTCACCGTCGCGGAGTGGCTCGGCGCGCGGGAAGCCGTGAACGGCTTCGGCGTTGACGGAGGCGCAGATGCTGGCGGGGAAGTCGTGATAACCTTTGAAGGCAGGGATGCCGCCCTGGTCGCGGATCGTCGCCTCCGCCAATTCGTCGAGTCGCTGGGTGGAGACGCCTGGCGCAACGGCCGCCTCCAGCGCAATCTGCACGCTGTGTACGATGGTGCTGGCGGCGCGAATGCAGTCGATCTCGGCGGGGCTGCGGATGGGGATCATGTTGTTTTACATAATGGATACGGCGTACAAGCGTCAAGGAGCCTGTCCGAGTATCCCATTTGGGCTGCGGCCGGCCCTTGCGACCGCTGTCTGCGTTGCGCTCGCACGTCGCATTTGACAATGCGCCTATGCTCGCGCGCCTTGCCACCGGCCGCAATGTCTCGGCCTCGCCGACAAAGCGAATACTCGGACAGGCTCCAAGGTTCGTTGCGGATCACCCATCCCGTCTGTATGTTGGAGATCAGGCGGCCGGGGCGAAAGTCCGGGCCGTGTTCCTTTTAACACGAAGGCTGTAAACGAAGAAACATGGGAAAATCACTGGTGGTTGTGGAGTCGCCAGCCAAGGCGACGACGATCAACAAGATCCTCGGCAAGGACTTCGTCGTGAAGTCATGCATGGGCCACGTATGCGATCTGCCCCCCAAGGAACTCGGTGTCGACGTCGACAAGGACTTCCAGCCGCGCTACGTGACCATCCGAGGCAAGGGCAAGATCCTCGCCGATCTGAAACGCGCCGCGGCGACAGCCGACACCATCTACCTGGCGACGGACCCCGACCGCGAGGGGGAAGCGATCGCCTGGCACGTGGCGTCCGCCATCTCGCCGAAGGACGCCGTCGTCAAGCGGATCCTCTTCAACGAAATCACGCCGAAGGCTGTGCGCGAATCGATCGGCAAGTCGGGCACTCTCGACATCGACAAGGTCAACGCCCAACAGGCGCGACGTGTTCTCGATCGGCTCGTGGGCTACGAGATCAGCCCTCTGTTATGGAAGGTCATTCACGCCGGACTTTCCGCCGGCCGCGTGCAGTCGGTGGCCCTGCGCCTGATCTGCGAGCGCGACGCGGAGATCGCCAAGTTCGAGCCGCAGGAGTACTGGTCCATCGACGTACTGCTGGGACACGGGCTCGGTGACGTGCAGGTGGTCTTCAAGTCACGCGTCCTGCAGCACAAGGGCGAGAAGATCGAGATCGGCAACCAGGAGACATCGGACAAGATCGTCGACGATCTGAAGACGGCGACGTTCGTCGTCAAATCGGTCAAGCGTCGCGAGCAGCGTCGCCGGCCGGCGGCGCCCTTCATCACCAGCACGCTGCAGCAGGACGCGGCGCGCAAGCTGCGCTTCACGGTCAAACGCACCATGGCCGTGGCCCAGCAACTCTACGAAGGCGTCGACATCGGCGCCGGCGAGACGGTGGGTCTGATCACCTACATGCGTACCGACTCGGTACGTATCTCCGACGACGCCATCACCGAGGTGCGGGAGCAGATCGGCAAGCAGTTCAGCAAGGAGTACGTGCCCGAAAAGCCGAATGTCTACAAGACGCGCCGCGGCGCCCAGGACGCACACGAAGCGATCCGCGCTACCTCGGCGGCGCGCGCGCCGGAGTCGATGAAGCAGTTTCTGGCCCCGGACCAGGCCAAGCTATACGACATCATCTGGAAGCGCTTCGTCGCCTCGCAGATGGAGCCGCAGGTGCTCAACATCACCAGCGTCGACATCGAGGCGGGGGAATACACACTGCGCGCCACGGGCTCGTCGGTGAAATTTCCCGGTTTCACGGCGCTCTACACCGAGAGCAAGGAAGAAGAGGACGAGGAGGAGTCGGGCCAGGTGCCGGCGGATCTGAAGGAGGAAGAGACGCTGGAGCTGAAGGAGCTGCTCCCCGAGCAGCACTTCACCAAGCCGCCGGCGCGCTTCTCCGAGGCGTCGCTGGTCAAGGAGCTCGAGGCCAAGGGCATCGGCCGTCCGAGCACCTACGCGCAGATCATCTCGACCCTGCAGGACCGCGAATACGTTGAGAAGATGGACAACCGCTACTTCGAAGGCACCGAGCGCGGCCAGACGGTGAACAAGTTCCTCGTAGCCACGTTCCCGAACATCTTCGACGTCGAGTTCACCGCGAAGATGGAAGACCAGCTCGATCGCATCGAGGACGGCAAGGAGGATTGGGTCGAATCGGTGCGCCAGTTCTACGGGTCGTGGAAGGGCCCCCTCGCCGACGCCAACGCGCGCCGCAAGGAGCTGAAGAAATCCTTCCAGGAAGAGACCGACGTCATCTGCGAGGAATGCGGCAAGAACATGGTCGTCAAGTGGGGCCGCAACGGCCGCTTCCTGGCCTGCCCGGGGTATCCCCAGTGCAAGAACACGAAGCCGCTGGAGGAGGACCGCGAGCCGGCCGTGACGGATGAGGTCTGCGAGGTGTGCGAGAAGCCGATGGTCGTCAAGACGGGGCGTTACGGTCGGTTTCTGGCCTGCTCCGGATATCCCGACTGCAAGAGCGTGAAACCCTTCTCGCTTGGGATCACCTGCCCGGACTGCAACAAGGGCGAGATCGTCGAGAAGCAGTCGCGCAAGGGCAAGGTCTTCTACGGCTGCAACGAGTACCCGACGTGCAAGTTCGCCAGCTGGGACAAACCCGTACAGAAGCCATGTCCGCAGTGCGAGGCGCCCCTGCTCTATGAGAAGGCGAACCGCGGCGGTACGTCGTCGCTGCACTGCAAGGTCTGCGACACGCGTTTCGACAACACCGAAAGCGAGTTGCAGGAATCCGAGGCCCAGGACTCACAAGCCGCATAACCCAAAAGGGGGCGCCGTGGTCCCGACACTCACCCCCCGTTCGGCCACCGAGGTCGGCATCGATGCGTTCGTTGCCGGCCTCGATTCGTCCGGGGGTGAAGGCGTTCTGCCGCGCACGCGACAGGCGTATGCCACCGACCTGGGTCAGTTCGCCCGCTTCCTGCACACCCGCATCGCCGGTCCCACCGTGGACAATGTCGACTCCGAGGACGTACGCGCCTTCTGCGACCACCTGACTGACGAAGGTCGGGCGCCACGCACGATCGCCCGCAAGCTCGCCGCCGTGCGTGTTCTCTTCCGATTCCTGCAGCGGTCCGGCGTACGTGCCGACAATCCCGCTCGCGGTGTGCGACCTCCGGTGGCTGCGGCCGATCCTGCTCCTCTCACGGCCGCACAGATTCGCGCCCTGCTACAACTGCCGGAGCGCGACTCCTTCACCGGCGCCCGCAACCGCGCGATCCTGGAGCTACTCTATGGCGCCGGCCTGCGCCTCGACGAACTGATCGGCCTGAACCTGAGCCACCTCGACCTCGACGGGGAACGCCTGCGCGTGAAGCGGGCCAGCGCTCTCCAGGCGCCCTGCACGCACGCGCCGCTGGGGGCGCCGGCGACAGCGGCGCTACGCGACTACTTGCTTCGACGCGCCGACGTGCTGGTGGATCGCGAGATGGCTGATGTCGACGCGGGGGCGCTGTTCGTCAGTGCGCGGGGTCGTCGTCTGCGGCCGCGCACGGTGCAGCGTGTCGTCGAACGTTATCTGCGAGTCTTCGACCGAGCCGAGGGCGGGTGGGAGCGCGAGCGGGCCCGCCGCCGTCATGGTCCGAGCACCCTGCGCGCCGCCTGCGAGCGACACCTCATCGACGCTGGCGCCGACCCGGGCATGGTATCAGTCCTGCTGGGGCGGCGCAGCGTGCGGGTGCCCGAGATCAAGGCAGTCGACACAGATGACCTGGTGAGGCGTTACAGACAGGCGCACCCCAGAGCATGATCGATCAACGAGAGAACCGCCCGGTGCGCCCCTCCCGCACGAGTCTAAAAAGCACCGTCGCGGCAGGAGCAATGCTGTTGCTGGCTGCCGGCTGCGCCAAGCAGGGACGCCCATCGGGTGGGCCGGTGGATCGCACAGCACCTACGGTGGCCGGTCACACGCCGGCGGCGGATGCCACGAGGGTTCTGGAGTCGACGATGATCACGGTCGATTTCAGCGAGGCCATGGACCGACAGCGCGTGGAGAAGGCTGTCTTCGTGACACCTCACGGTGACCTGGATATGGACTGGAGCGGCCGCCAGCTGCGCATCCAGGTGCGCGGCGGGCTGACGGCGGGGCGCACCTATGTGGTCACCATTGGCACCGACGCGCGGGATCTGCACAGCAACCGTCTCGAGAGCTCCTTCAGTCTGGCCTTCGCCACCGGTGACCGCCTCGACTCCGGCGAGCTGGAGGGACGCATCATCAGCGTCGACGACACGCCGCAGCGGGGCGCCTACGTGTGGGCCTATGACCTGGAAACGTTCGACGGGCGCACAGCCCGAAACGACCCGGCGTACGTGACGCAGACCGGCGCCGACGGCTCCTACCGTTTCGAGCGACTCGCCCAGGGACGGTACCGAGTGATCGGCTTCGTCGACGGCAATCGAAATCAGACTCCCGACGCCAGCGAGCCGCTGGCTCTGCCGGGGGGGGACGTAGACGTCGCCCGCGATGGCGTGACATCGGCGGGAGACCAGCGCCTGGCTCAACGTGGGGTACAGCCGAAGGTGGTTCGGGCCAGCGCCATCCACGTGCACAGCGTGCTGCTCGTCTTCGACCGTCCCGTCGAGGCCGGGGATCTCGAGGTCGAGCTGGGGGCGCTGGCAATCGAGGGAACCTACAGCGATCCGGTCAACGCCAACCGGCTGTACGTGCAGACCGCCGACCAACAGGAGGGCACTACCTACGCCGTCCTCGTGCGCCGGGCCGGCGATGTCCTGGAAGTCCCTGACGAGCCGGTGAGCGGCACGGCTCGTGAGGACCAGAAGGCACCTGCGGTGAGTCGCGTCGAGCCATCTCGGAGCGTCGCCTCAGCAGCGGGCGCGGATGTATTTTTCAGCGAAGCGATGGACACGACGCGGGTCCCTGCGGGCTGGACGGGCGCCGATTCGACATCGTCTCCACCGGGAAGGTGGGTCTGGACCGCGCCGGATCACCTGGCTTTCACGGCCGATACGATGTTCACGCCAGAGATACATCAGATGCAACTGGATCTGCGCGCCCTTCGAGACCGGGCTGGTAACGTCGCCGCGGACAGCACGGCAAACATCAGCTTCGATGTCCTTACCCCCGAGGCGCTGGCGACGGTGACGGGACTGAGCGTGTGGCCTGGTGAGGCCGAAGGGCGGGCGCGGATCCGGCTGCGGGACGGGACGAGGAAGATGGACACGACAGCCGACTCCGTAGGGCACTTCACCTTCACGCACCTCACGCCGGGGGAGTACATCACGACAGCATGGCTCGATCGGGACGGCGACGGCGCCTGGGATGCCGGGTGGCTGGAGCCCTACCGGCCCGCGGAGCCCTTCGTGTTACACGGTGAGGTGCGCCTGGAGCCGGGTGACACGGTGAGTCTGGCGTTGCCTAGGACGGCCCAGCCAGCACCGGGAGGGGAGGGACTGAGGGAATGACCCGATGGCTGCTGTGGGGGGAGATCCTCCTGATCGTTCTGATCCTGGGCGGGATCGGCATCGCCCGCTTCTCGCGTATCACGCCGGCGGAGGCCCAGGAGATTCAGCTGGAGGCGGGACTGTTGCAGCTCTGCGAGATGGAAGCAGATCACTTCGCCAGGCACGGCGAATACTTCCGTCCCGACGATCCGGCATACCGGGCCTACCTGCCGTGGATGGATGAATACGCCACCGAGACACGATACAACCTGCGGCGGGGATTCTCCGTCGTCGTGCACGCCGACCTGGACGGCGACGGCGAAATCGGAGCGTGGCGGGTGGATGAATCGATGCCGGAAGTGGTACGCACCGCGAAAGACTGAGCTTAGCGCCGGTGCAGACGCGGCTCGGCGGTGACGCCCGTCGGGTAGGTGCCAACGACGCAAACGTCGGCGACGAGGTCGGCAATCTCATCGATGGCCGGCTGAGCGGCGCCGGCGAATTCCAGGTAGACCCTGTAGGCCCATGGCCGGCCGACGCGCTTGTGGGTCTCCACCTTCAACACCTCGATCCCATTCCGGGCGAGTACACCCAGTACGGCTGGCAGGCCCGCGGCGGCCTGTTCCATCTCGAGGACAACCGTTGTCTTGACGTTCGTCTGGACCTGCTCGCGGGGTGCACTCGCGCTCGCGGCACCGTCGCCCAGCACGAGGAAGCGGGTGAAGTTGTCGGCTGCCGACAGGTCTTCGGCGAGGATCTGCATGCCGTGGTCGGCGGCGGCCTGGGCCGAGGCGATCGCCGCTTCCCGACGACAGTCCTCGGACTTGATGATCTGCACGGCCCCCGCCGTGTCGTAGACGGCTTCGACCTCCACCCCGTCCAGTGCACACAGGTAGTCGCCGCACTGTGCCAGCGCCTGCGGGTGGGAGCGCACGCGTCGTATGTCGGCCAGGGTCGCACCGGGAAGGCCGATCAGGCAGTGGACGACGCGCAGACGGATTTCACCGGTCGCCGGGATCGAGGGATTTTCACAGAACAGGTCCCACACGTCATGGATGCTGCCGGCGAGTGAATTCTCCACGGGGGCCATGGCAGCTCCAGCACGGCCAGCCTCGACGGCGGCGAAGAGATCCTCGAAGGACCGGCACGGCAGGATGTCGATCTGTCCCGCCTCGAAATACTCGCGGGCGGCCAGTTCGCTGTTGCTGCCGAGCTCGCCCTGGACGGCGACGATCAGAGGCTTGCCTGCCAATGCTCAGACCGCGATGGCCATGCGGATGGACGGGTGGGGGCGGTAGCCGACGAGGGTGAAGTCGTCGAAGCCGAAGGAAAAGAGATCCTGACCGCGGTCTTCGATCATCATGCGCGGCAGCTCGCGAGGATCCCGGGTAAGCTGCTCGCGCAGCGGCTCGATGTGATTGTCGTAGATGTGCACATCGCCGCCGGTCCAGACGAAATCTCCGGGTGTGAGACCGGTGACCTGGGCGATCATCATCGTCAGCAGGCTGTAGGAGGCGACGTTGAAGGGTACGCCGAGGCCGACGTCACAACTGCGCTGGTAGAGCTGGCAGTTGAGGCGGCCATCGCTGACCTGGAACTGGAAGAGGCAGTGGCAGGGCGGCAGGGCCATGGCCTCGATGTCGGCGGGATTCCAGGCGGACACGACCATGCGACGGCTGTCTGGGTTGGTGCGGATCAACTCGAGGAGCGCCAGCATCTGATCGATGGAACCGCCGTCGGGTGTGGGCCACGAGCGCCACTGGCGACCGTAGACGGGGCCGAGTTCGCCGTTCTCGTCAGCCCACTCGTCCCAGATCCTGACACCCTGTTCGCGCAGATAGCCGATGTTGGTGTCCCCCGACAGGAACCAGAGCA
>JAYZCA010000367.1:0-8069 GCA_036339235.1 Candidatus Latescibacterota bacterium
TCCGCCTGTGGCCGCAAGATGCCCGGTAGTTGCCCGAGCACCATCACCAGGAACAGCAGAAATGTCGCAGTCCCCAGATCTTCGTGGTCCTGAATCGCAGCGGCTATCTCGGTCTGCCGGTACCCGTCGGCGTCGGCATTGCCGCTGACCACCGACGCGGCGGCGCCCACCGTTCCGCCTACAAGCAGCGCGTACGCGACTCGATGCCACGTCTCACGACGGCACAACAAGGCGGCCGCATCGACGAGGACCGCCGTCGTCAGCAGGGCGATGGGATAGTGGATGAAGATCGGGTGCCAGGGCATCGAGAGGAGCGGGGCCTAGTATTCGCTTTTGGCGGCAAGGGCGTAGCGGCAACCCCGAATGGGATGCTCCGACGCGCTCCTCAGTGAGAGTAGCGGCGACACCCTTCGGCGGCAAGCCTGCACCCGTTTGACGCCAGGTGCCGGGTCGGCTACTGTCGGCCTGCCTGCAACCGGCCCTTCTGCTCGCTAGACGACACGAGGCAAGACCACATGCCGACCGACCTCTCCCAGCACATCCAGGCCCTGCCGCTGGTCGATACCCACGAGCATCTGCGCAAGGAGGACGACTGGGTGCACGACGGCCCCGCCGATGTCCTCTGCGACCTGTATTCCAACTACGTCCCCGCCGACCTGATCAGCGCCGGCGCTGCAGCCGAGGCGGTTGGGCACCTGACCGACCCCTCCGCCGGCAGCATTGCCGAGCGTTTTGCCGCCATCAGGCCGGCGTGGCAGTCGATACGGCACACTGGGTACGGCGAGGCGGTGCACATCCTGGCCGACGAGGTCTACGGACTCGGGCCGGACTGGGGGCCTGCCGATCTGGAGGGTGCACAGTCGAAGCTGACCGCCTGGCGCCAGCCGGGCGGACGACGGGAGCTGATGCAGAAGACGGGTGGCATCGACCATTGTCAGACCGACGACTTCTGCTGGCCGTGTCTGACCGATGCCTCGGGTCCCGACTTCTTCTTTTATGATATCAACTTGGCTGGTTTCTGTAACGGTCAGATCGATGCCGAAAATCTGGCGACGGAGACGGGCGTCACCGTCACCGACCTGGCCACGCTTCGTCAGGCCATGAGCTCTATTTTTTCACTTTACGCGGAGAGCGCCATCGCCGTCAAAGCCCAACATGCATACAGCCGTACCCTGCTCTGGCACGAACGCAGCGACGCGGAGGCGGAGGCCGCCTTGGATACGACCCTGCGGGGCGGTGATGTCGACGAGAGCACACGACTGGCGCTGGGTGACTGGTGCTGGGCCCGTGGCGTCGAGCTGGCTATCGAGCACGACCTGCCCTTCAAGCTGCACACTGGATACTACGCGGGGACCGACCGTATGCCCGTGAGCCGCATCGCCTCCGGCAACCTCTGTGGTCTGCTGGCAAAGTACCTCGACTGCCGCTTCGTCATGATGCACATCGCCTACCCCTACTCGCAGGAGCTGGTGGCCCTGACCAAACACTACCGCAACGTCTACGCTGACCTCTGCTGGGCATGGTCCATCGACCCGTATTCCGGTATGGACTTCGTGCGTCGCTTCCTGCACGCCGCGCCGTCCAACAAGCTCTTCGCCTTCGGGGGTGACACCAGCTGGCCGACGAGTGCCGTCGCCTACGCCATCCAGGCGCGCCGCTGGATGACCCGGGCGCTGCAGGGCGAGGTCGACGACGGGCTGTTGACGGAAAGCCAGGCCATGGACCTTGCCACGCGTCTGCTGCATGACAATCAGTACGATTGTTTCCGGGTGGAACAGAAAAAAGCGTCACGATGAACCGACCGAGCCGCACCATCGTCGATGGCACCGCGCGCGCCGCGGCGCGCGCCATGTACAAAGCCGCTGGCTACACCGACGACGACCTCGGCAAGCCGATGATCGGCATCGCCAACACGTGGACGGAGATCGGCCCCTGCAACCTCCACCTGCGCAGCCTGGCCGAATATGTGAAACGAGGCGTTCGCGAGGCCGGTGGCACGCCGCTGGAGTACAACACGATCACCGTATCCGACGGCATCACCATGGGCTCGGAAGGCATGAAGACCTCCCTCGTCAGCCGCGAGGTCATCGCCGACTCCATCGAGCTGGTCGCCCGCGGCCACATGCTCGACGGAGTCGTCGCCATGACTGGGTGTGACAAGACGACGCCCGGTGCCATCCTCGCCCTGGGTCGTCTCGACGTCCCCTCCGTCGTGTTCTACGGCGGCTCCATCATGCCGGGAAGGCACGACGGTCGCGATTTGACGATCCAGGACGTCTTCGAGGCCATCGGTGCCCACGCGAAGGGCAAGATCAGCGCCGACGAGCTCAAGGCCATCGAGGATGCCGCCTGCCCCGGCGCCGGTTCCTGTGGTGGTCAGTTCACGGCCAACACCATGGCCACCGCCGTGGAGATGCTCGGCCTGGCGAAGATGGGTTCCGGTTCGATCCCGGCGACGGACCCGGCCAAGCAGGACATGGCCGTCGCCGTGGGCAAGCTCGCCGTCGACCTCGTGAAAAGGGGCCTCCGGCCGCGACAGATCGTCACCCGCGCATCGATCGAGAACGCCATCGCCTCCATCGCCACCACCGGCGGCTCGACGAACGGCGTTCTTCACTTCCTTGCCATCGCCCACGAGTACGGCATCGAGCTGGCCCTCGAGGACTTCCAGGAGATCTCACGGCGTACGCCGTTGATGGTCAGCATGAAGCCCGGCGGTCTTTTCGTTGCTTCCGACTTGCATCGTGCTGGCGGCATCGCCCTTGTCGCCAGTCGCCTGCAGGCGCGGGGTTGCCTGCACCAGGACTGCATGACAGTCACCGGCAGGACGATTGGCCAGGAGGCTAACGATGTCGTGGAGACACCGGGCCAGGAGGTGGTGCGCCCCATCGACAAGCCGATCAAGCTGAGCGGTGGACTCCTCGTCTTGCGCGGCAACCTGGCGCCGGAGGGCTGCGTGACAAAACTCGCCGGCCACGAGCGGGCAAACCACGTGGGGCCGGCGAAGGTCTTCGAGCGCGAGGAAGATGTCCTGCCGGCGATTCAGAATGGCGCCATCGTCGATGGCGATGTCGTCGTTATCCGCTACGAGGGTCCGGTGGGCGGGCCCGGCATGCGCGAGATGCTCCACGTCACGGGTGCCATCATGGGCGCTGGTCTCGGCGAGTCTGTGGCGCTGGTCACCGACGGCCGCTTCTCCGGGGCCACACGCGGCCTCATGCTCGGCCACGTCGCGCCGGAAGCCGCTGTCGGCGGTCCCATCGCCCTGGTTCTCGAAGGCGATACGGTGACCATCGACACGAAGGCATCGCGTCTCGACATCGACGTGAGCGACGATGAGATGGCACGACGGAAAGAAGCGTGGAAGGCGCCGCAGCCACGTTACACCAGCGGCGTCATGGCGAAGTACGCCAAGCTGGTCTCGTCAGCTTCGACAGGAGCAGTGACGGGGTAGCGGTTTCAACCCTTGAGCCCCGTCGTGGCGATGCCCGACATGATGTAGCGCTGGAAGATGAGGAACAGCACGGCCACCGGGGCCATGGCCAGCACAGCCCCCGTCATACTGGCACATCATACTGCCCAACTGTGGGCCGGTGTTGATCGTCGTCGGTCCATCTGCGGAGCGTGATCGGGGATCACCAGTCCCTCGTATCCGTTTCTTGTGGAGGATTTCGAACACCCGCTCAACGTCCAAGTCCCCTTCGTCGATGAACGTCTCGCGGGACAGGCGCCCGGCAACTCCGGCGATAGAGAAGTTGTACCCCATGATGGGGATACCCGCCCTGCCGATGTTCTGAATCGTGCGCTTGAGGCCCTCCGTCTGCCGGTCCTTCTCTGGCCCGTCCAGCAACACATCGTGCCAGTGGGCGGGGTCGAAGTTCTAGATGGCCTCCCACCTCAGGCCGGCAGCCTCGATGTCCTTCTTGTCCCGACCAGCATCTCGTAGCTCCACAACGTCTTGTTGTCAGCCACGCCCCAGCCCCTCAAGTCGTCCACTGGCTGGCCGGCTTTGAGACTCCCGGATTTCTTGAAGTAGTGGGCCAGATGGACAACCATGTGAGTGGCGCCACACTGTCGCGCAAACCGGAAGTTCTGTGGTGTCAGATCCTTGCGATACAGGCCGAAGCCGAGTTTCACTTGATACTCACCGCATTCACCTTGATGTAGGCTTCCACGCGCTCCGCTGTGGCCATCCACGGGAACGTCCCGCCCGGAGGGAAGTAGTAGTGGTACTCGGCGTACTGCAGACCGTAGGGCTTCCCCATCCTCTTGTTCTCCTCGAGCCCGAAGAGTCGGATGTACTCCCGGTCCGCCGTCTCGTCGTCGTCGCCCAACTCGACGAGCTTCCGTCCCTCCCTGGCGAGCCGCTCCTTCAATCTGCTGCCGTGAGAACCGGCGGGGCCCTGAGACTTGTTCGTCGCCATGGACTCGATCTTCTTGTCGAGGAAAGGCGAGATGTCGGTGACGTGATTGTAGGGTGACCCGGGACGCATGACCCAGTAGTACTTGTCCTTCACACCGTGGGCCGCGATCCCGGCCTGCACCTGTTCCGGAAAACTCTTCGCTGCCCCGGCGATCCAGCAGGCCGACTCCACGGCGTAGCCAGTGATGTAGTGGTCAGGGTTCTCCTCCCATTTTGCCCACGGATGAAAGCTCATCACCGTGTCGACGCGCAGGTGGCGGAACAGAAAGATGAGCCGGCAACGCTGCTCGATGATGGAGTTCTCGTCCTGCCGGTGATTGCGGTATCCGAGGTTGAACACGTCCTCTATACCGAGGCAGCTGGCCAGCGCGTCGACGTCGACTTCGTTGCTCTTGATGGCGTCGGCAATCGTGCCGGCGCCACACTTTTCGTCGTTCGTCGTCTGAATGATAAATGCCCTGTAGCCTTCGGCGACGAGCTTGGCTACGAGTCCACCTGAGCAGAGCGGCATGTCGTCGGCGTGGGCCTGTACGATCCCCAGCACCTTGCCTTCATGTGGTCTCGACTCGTCGAAGGTGTCGACCTTGACAGGCCCGTGCGTCGTGTCCTCAGTGAACCAGCCTTCATGCATCACGTGACCTCGTTCTGTAACAGCTCGATGACTTCACCGTCCGGACCCTTGAAGAAAGCGATACGAATCGCTGTGGGCGCCGGGCGGCTCTGGATATCGATGCTCTCCGGCTCCATCGTCACCTCAACACCCGCCGCCCGGGCCCGTTCCAGTGCCGCGTCACAGTTGTCCGTGCGGATGGCGAAGTGCAGGATCGCCCCCTCCGGCTTCGGACCCGTCGTGCCGCCAGCGAAGATCTCGATGTAGCTCCCATCCCCTGTGTCCATCATGATCGCGCGCTTGTCTCCCTCGCCCCAGGCGATTTTCTCCCGAAAACCTAGCGTCTCACCGTAGAATTTCACGCTCGCATCGAAGTCATGGGCACGGATGGCGACGTGGTGGAAACCACCGCCCCCGATCGTCTGATTGTCTCCTGTCATAGCACTTTCCTCTTTCCCTTCTCGTTGAGCCGCGCGCCGATCATGCCCCTGCTTTCGCTTTGATATCTTTCAGTGTCGCCGCCTCCGGCAGGTCCTTGTAATACGGATCCAGCGGAAAGCAGCCGGATATCATGCCGTTTCGCGGTGCCGTCGTACAGTCGGAGAAGGTGCGGCAAATCCGCTTGCGCGTCAGCTTGCCTTCTCGCAGCGCGTCGGCAGGCAGGTCCGGATAGGACAGCACCATTCGCCCCAGTCCCGCCAGATCAACTTTGCCCTGCCGCACCAGCGCCTGGGCCACGTGCGGCAGATACTCCTGCAGATACGAATAACCAGAGCCCAGAATCACCAGGTCGTCGCCGAAGCGCGCCTTCATCTCCCCTACCATCGCCAGTTGCCGAGCCACGCCGACGAGCGGATCCTCAGGCGGCTGATAACCGTCGGATGGCGGAAACAGGGCCGGCCGCTGGATGTGAGGATTGTAGTAGGGACTGCCACAGGACAGGTTGACGAGGCGGATGTCGAGATCTCTCAACAGCTCGAGAAACCGGAACGTCTCGGACAGATCCCACGACACTGGGTCGGCTGCGTCCGTGCCGAAGCCGTAGCGGTACGGCAGACAGTCGTCGACGGGCTCGGGGATACCCGGCCCCAGCTTGCCTCCTTCTGCCTTGTCCGGATCGGGTCGGAAGGGCACCCAGTCAAAAGCCGACAGGCGCACGCCGATGGCGATCGAATCCTCTCCCTGGTCATCGCGAATCCCGGCCACGATTCGCCGCAGGAAATTCGTGCGCCCCTCGAAGGAACCGCCGAAGTCCCCTTCCCGCGTGAAGCCGGACAGCAGCTCATGCGCCAGGTAGCCGTGGCAGTGCTTGACGTCGACGAAGTGGAATCCGGCATCGCGGGCAATCCGGGCACCCTCGATGTAAAGAGCGATCAGTGTCTCGAGATGGGCATCGGAAATGACGACATCGTCGTCCGGCGCAACCCCGAACTTGCGGTCGAGAATCGGGTGATGGTAGGCGATGGCCGGCTCGAGGCGATCCTTGCGGAAGGGCCTGCAGAAGCGCCCCGAGTGCGTCAGCTGCAGACCGACGACGAGCCCGTCGTCCGACCCGAAGCGCTCCTTGTGCGCCGTCACCAGCAGGTCGTGCAGTTCGACGATGCCTGCCTCGGTGTCCTTGCGGCACATCAGCTGGTTGGGATTTGCCCGTCCCTCCGGCGCCACGGCGAACGCTTCCCCGCCCCAGATCAGCTTGGCTCCCGAAATGCCGAAATTTCGCCAGCGCCGCCGCACGTCGTCCGTCGGCATGCCGTGGGTCGTGCCGTCCCAGCCCTCCATCGGGTGGATGGCATAACGATTGCCGATTGTGAGCCCTCTGCCAGCGTCTATCGACTGTGCCATGGGCGACTCGGGCGCCGTGAGGATCTCATCGTCACAAGGGATATCGACGCCCAGCTCGGCACAGTGGGCACGCAGGTCGGCTGCCTTCTTGAAGGCGGATACGCGTGGATAGCGGGTCCTCTCATTCACCTTCCGGCTTCCCTCCTTGCTGGTTGTTGGGGAGTCGGACGGTGATACCCACACCCGTGGCGATCATGCCAATACTGAAGAGCTGCGCTCCCGTGAGGCCGAAGATGACCTCGGGATTGAGGCGGATCGTCTCGACCCCGAAGCGCGCCGCGCCTGCCAGCACCAGGTAGAGGCAGAACAACAGGCCCGCCCGGCGTTCGGCCAGGAACCGACGCGACGACCACAGCAAGGCGAAGATGGCCAGTCCCAGCAGCGTTTCATACACCGGCGCGGGATGCACGATCTGCGTCGTCGGCACGACCCCGTCAGGGTAGGCCATACCCCAGGGCAGGTCGGTGGGCACACCGTAGTCACCATCGCCGGCGAGCTGACAACCGATCCGACCGATGGCGTAGCCGATGGCCAGGCCAATGCCGCTGGCATCCGCTGTCGGCGCCAGCGCCGCACCGTGTCGCCTGATCGTCCACATAACCGAGAGCGCCGCCACGATGAAGCCGCCGTGCCAGGTCAGGCCGCTGCCGGAAAACAGACTGCGCAAGGTCTGGCCCCAGGTGACGTAGTCAGGCAGTTCGAAGAGCACGAAATACAGCTTGGCACCTGCCAGCCCACCCAAGATACCCGCCGTGATCAAGGACGTGGCCAACTCCGGGTCGATGCCACGGCGATCGAGCTCGCGCTTGATGAAGTAGTGCGCCGCCAGAAAACCGAGCACGACCATCGGGCCGAAGGTGGGGAGACGGAAGGTGCCGATTTCGAGCCAGTATGGATACACGTTCAGTGTCCTGTCGCAGAGATAACTTGTGGAATACGGGCGTATGAGACCGCAGGTCTCCGACGCCCGGGTCGCAAGGCGCGCGACCAAGGCGTATTGAAGGATACACCGCGCGGAGCACAACGCCGCGAACCGGGATGCATCGGCGTCCGAAAACACAAGGGATTTCTGCGACAGGACACCTAGTCCCGCATCTGGGCTGGGTCGCGTAGGCGCACACGCACGTCGGCAGCGATCTCGCGGTAGATCTCGTATGATGTAAGTTGGGTCCGTTGCGGAGCGTAATCGTCGGG
>JAYZCA010000368.1:0-8776 GCA_036339235.1 Candidatus Latescibacterota bacterium
CTAGGCGAGGTCGGCGTCGGCACTCAGCACGACCGCAACAGGACGACGGCGGGAGGGCTGCGGGTGGAGGGAAACATGCTGTTCGGCCGCCTGCTGGCCACCACGTTTGGTGGTGTGCGTCGCGAGCGGTTTGCGCCCCAATATCTGCTGCAGCCGCAATCACCGTCCCCGTCGAGCCGTCGCCTGGGCGCGTCAGCCGGGGCTGAGGCAGAGGTCACGGAACTCTGGCGCCGCCTCGCCGTCGACGCCGGTCTGCAGGTCGAGCGTCTCAACGACGACTTCGCCGGAGCACAGGATGCGGACCCGACAGCGGGCGAAAACACGCAGACCTTGTGGACTTCGCGCCTGGGGTTGTCCCTCGACCTCGGCGGCGGCTGGACGGCGCAGGCGCACGCCGGCCGTTATGGCCGGCCACCGGGGTTCTTCGAGCTCTTCGGAGTCCGTGGCGCTGTCATCGGCAACACCGACCTAGTGAGCGAGACGGGGCGTAACCTCGATGGCGGCTTCGTCTACCGCGGCGCCCCGTCAACCTCCGGCGTGCGGCTGGCCGAGGTCGTCGTCTATGACAACGTCGTCGACGACATGATCCGCTTCATCCAGAACTCGCAACGGGTGTCACGGCCGCACAACATCGGCCGCGCCCGCCTGCGTGGCATCGAGACTCGTGTCCGCGGTGTGCTCGCTGCGCGCCTGCGCTTGCGGGGCAGTTACGCGCGTCAGGCTACCGAGAACCGCTCCCCCTTCTCCTATGAGAAGGGCAACGACCTGCCCAACGCCCCGCGTCGTCGCCTGCGCAGTCGCATCGACCTGGACGCACCTGGCGTCACGCTGCACTACGAGATGAGCCACGAGAGCCGCCACTTCCTCGACCGCGCCAATCTGCGTCCCGTACCGGCACGCACCGTACACACCGTCGGCGCCCGCGTGCCTGCCGGCGACGCGGTGACCCTGGGCGCCGAGGTCCGCAACCTGACCGACAATCAGGTCGCCGACCTGTGGGGGTATCCCCTGCCGGGTCGCGCCGCCTTCCTCTCCATCGACATCGACTTCTCCCTCTCCGGGGACTGAAATCCGTTCCCACACACACGCAACGGAGCCAATGTCCCATGAATCGTCAACGTTTCGCCCTGCACCTGGCCCTGACGGTGTTCTTCGCCGCCGGCGCCGGCGCGCAGAGCGACCTGTTCATCCTGACCTCCGACTTCGCCACGGGGAGCACCGCCTTTCTGCCGGGGGGCGCATCGGTGGCCAGCGTCAACCTGCTCGGCATTCACAGTGACGCCGTCGGTCACTATCAGGACGGGCGCATCTATGTCATCAATCGCCTGGGCCAGGACAACATCCTCGTCCTCGATCCTGCAGACCTGACGAACCCGGTGATTCAGTTCTCCGTAGACAACGGCAGCAACCCGCAGGATATCGAAATCATCAGCGAGGGCAAGGCGTATGTGTCGCGCTACGCCTCCACCGACCTGCTCGTCGTCGATCCGCACGATGGTACTCAGCTGGGCACCGTCGACCTGAGCGCCTACGCGGATGACGACGGCCTGCCTGAAATGTCGCAGATCGTCCGCGTCGGCAATCGCATCTACGTCAGCTGTCAGCGCCTCGATCGGAATGCTGGCTTCACTCCGGGAGACGCCGTCCTCGTCATCATCGACATCGCCTCCGACGCCGTCGTCGGAGAAATCGCCCTGAGCGCCGCCAATCCGAACAGCGTCATCGTCGCCGGTGATCAGATCATCGTGTCCGCTTCGGCCGGCTTCGGCGACCGCCTGGGCGGTATCGACATCATCGACACCCGCACCGGGACGAGTACCGGACTCGCCGTCACCGAAGAGGCATTGGGGGGCGACCTGTCGTCACTTGTCCTGCGTACGTCGAACTCGGGCTTTGCCATCGTCCTCGATGAGAACTTCGCCAACAGCGTGGTGCCGGTGAACCTGGCCACGGGTGCCGTAGGAACAGCCCTGGAGGGCCTTAGCGGTGGTTTCATCGCCACCATGGCCATCGACGGCAACCGCCTGTTGATCGGCGACCAGGGCAGCTTCGGAGATCCCACCAGCGCCGGTCTCAAGATCTACGACGCCACCACGGGAGGGCTGCTGGCCGGACCCATCGACACAGGACTGCCGCCGAGCAGCATCGTCGTGCTCAGCTCGGTGCCCATAACGGCGGTACGGGCGGAACTATCGGCGGCGCTACCCCGCGACGTCACCATCGGTGACGGCTACCCGAACCCCTTCAACGCCACCGTGCGCATCCCCTTCGAGTTGGCCGGCGATGGTGCCGTCGAGATGTACGTCTACGACTTGCTGGGCAGAAGGGTACGGGGCCTGGTTTCAGGACGGCTCGGTCCCGGTGGATATTCGGCGACGTGGGACGGCACCGACGGCACGGGACAGACCGTCGCCAACGGTACCTATTTCGTGCGACTCCTCTCCGGTGGCGACCGCTCGATGACGAAGATCATGCTGTTGAAATAGGGGGAATCCCGGGCGTGGCGTCGGCCGCTACCGTCGCCACGCCGGGCTCACCGTCATGCGTGAACTCCGACTCTTCTTGCCGCCCTCACGTTCTACACACGATTGCCCGGTCTGGGCCTGGCGGATGTCAGCGGCGATGGACTGAGCCGGGCGACTCGGTACTTCCCCCTCGTGGGTATCATCGTCGGCGCCCTGGCGGCGGCGATGTTCTGGGGCGCGCAGCTGTTGTTCCCTGTCGGCATCGCCGTCGGCCCGCGTTCGAATTCGGCATGGTTGTACGTCGTCGCCACGGCGCCGCCCCGCACCGGCGTCGACACCGACGTGCGCAGCCAGTTGAAGTGGACCATCCAGTTGTAGCACTGCACCGGGATTTCGGCGCGGCCCATGTTGCGAAACGATTCGAGGAGATTGTCGAGATCCTCGTCACGCCCCTCGATGCCCAGCTTGATGCGGTCACTCACCGGGATCCCTTCGAAGACGCTGAGATTCAGTCCAAAACTCTTCAGCCGGTTCTTCTGTTTCAGCATGGCCTCGTAGGTCCAGATGGGCCCGCAGTCTTTGGGCGCCACATGGCCGACGACATCACTCACTCCAGCCTGCGCCAGCCAGCGCAGTTGCTCGTCTGAGCTGTTCCACATGAAGCCGATACCGATCTTTGCCCCTGGGCATTCCGGGCTCTCCGTCGTGGGTGCACCGTTCGTACGAGTCGCGCAATCTACTTCGGGTTCTGGCACGGTCAAGGTGGATGGCACTACGTTCCGGGTATGGAAGACTCGATCCTCGAACACCAAGCCACTCCGGAGCAGCTGCGGTTCTTCGACGAGCAGGGCTACCTCATCGTCGAAGACGCCCTGTCACCCGCCCATGTCGATCGCTTCACCGCCGTCGTCGACCGCATCGCCGCCGCCGAGCGTCAGAAGCGTGACCTGTCGCCTCACGCCCCCGTCGATAAATTCCGCTGTATCGTCGAGGACCCGGCCCTGCTCGACCTCGTCGACTGGCCCCAAACCCTGCCATTGGCTTGGAATATCCTCGGCTGGAACATCCAGCTGTACATCTCCCATTTGAGCGTCTTCCCTCCCGAACCCGAGCCTGATCCAGGGAAGGTATTCGGCGGCTGGCACCAGGACGGCGGCCGCCCCGTACAGGAAATGGAACGGCCGCACCCGCGACTCTCCTTCAAGATGAGCTACTGGCTGAGCGACACGCGCGGCGACGACCGCGGCGCCATGATGATCGTTCCCGGTGCGCATCGGCTCGATGAACTGCCGTCTGCCGGAGCCGACGGTCATCCGCAGGGGGCCATCGAACTGCGCATCGGACCGGGAACCGCGGTTCTTTTCGACCGCCGGACGTGGCACTCGCGCAGCCACAACACCTCGGGGGTGACGCGCAAAGCTCCGTTCTTCGGCTACAGCTACCGCTGGCTGCGGGGACTGGACTACAACACGATGCCGGAGGAGCTCCTCGAGGGCTGCGACCCGATCCGCCGACAACTGCTCGGCGACGGAGTGGGCATGACGGGCTGGTGGCAGCCACGCGACGACGACGTGCCGCTGAAGATCTGGCTGGAGGAGCGGGGTCTGGCCTGACCAGGTAGGTGAGCCGGAGACGAGACTACTCGACGAGACGAGGTTCATCGCCTGGCGACGCACCTCGCTTGTCGTTGATCCTGGCACCCGTCGGCGCCGCCACCGGCCCCTTGAGCAGCGGATCCCGGGTCGACTCCATCCAGCGCTGCAAGCGTCGGCGCATCTCCTCCAGCACCTGCCCGTGCGCGGGATCGACCGCCAGGTTGCGCGTCTCATTCGGGTCGAAGACGACATCGTAGAGCTGCTCGGCGTCGACCGGGCGCTGTGCCCAGCCGTGCTCCAGCCATTCGGACTTCGCCTCGCTTTCGTCACAGTTGGGCAACACGGGCGTCGTCATCTCAGGGTCATACTGGCGGATCAGTTTCCAGCGGTCCGTGCGCACAGCGCGCCCGGGATTGTAGGCGGCGTGATAGTTGACCTCGGCAAAGACCTCGTCGCGCACGGTGCCGGTCTGGCCAAGAAGCGGCAGCAGCGACATGCCCTGCAGGTGAGACGGCGCGTCGATGCCGGCAACCTCGCAGATCGTCGGAAAGAGGTCGACGTGCGATACAAGAGCATCGCTCACGCCGCCGCCGTCGAACCCGCCCGGACCACGCATGATCAGGTAGACCCCCATACCGTGATCGGTAAGGTGGCATTTCATCCCCGGGAAGGCGACGCCGTGGTCGGTGGTACATAGCACGAGGGTGTCATCGGCCAGACCGTTGCGTTCCAGCGCCGCCAGCACGCGACCGTGTCCCTCGTCCAGGCGCCGTACGCTCTCGTGATGTCCCGCCATCATACGCCGGATCTCGGGTGTGTCGGGCAGCGGATCGGGGACACGCATATAGCGGCTGTCCGGCTCCGGCATCTCCGGGAAGGGCAGATGTGTCTCGCTGCAGCCCACGTCGAGGAAGAAGGGCTGTGTCGGGGCACTGTCGAGGAAGTCTGTCGCCGCCGCCGACACGTGACGCGCCTGAAGGGTTTCGTGTTCCAGTTCCTCGTCGTAGCCGACGCCGTCGCCCACGTGTTGCATGCCGGCCAGTACCGTGTGATACCCGGCTCCCTTCAGGGTCGACACCAGGTGTTGCGTGTAGTCGCAGAGTGCGAACCCGCGATGCGCCAGGCCCAGCATGCCGCTGGAGTGAGCGCTCTGGCCGGTGAGCAGTGCCGCGCGGCTGGGCGAGCAAGTCGGCGCCGCACAGAAACACCTGCGAAACAGCGTTCCCTCCCCGGCCAGTTTCTGGAGATTCGGCGTCGGCACGGCGTACCCCATGGGGGATACGTAACGTCCGGTGTCGTGGGAGTGGAGGTACAGGATATTCGGGGGCATGGATTGGTTCTCCGATCCAATCAGTGCGACATGACGCGTACTTTGCGATCTGCCAGCGGCAGGTCGACGGCAGCGCCGCCGGCTCTAAGGGCGCCAGGCGGCGGCGATGCGGAACTCGGCGCCACGGTACTGGCGGCGACCACCCACGTCTTCGCTGAAACGGGTCATCCAGTCATACGCCAGGTGCGCCCCCACGGTGACATGTGCCGTCAGGTCCAGATCGAGACCACCGCCCAGTTGACTGCCGAAGGAGCTCTGACTCTTCGACCATTTGTCTGACCCGCCGAAAAGTACGCCTTTCTCCAACCCCTCGAAGCTGCCGACGGCCAGGACCGCAAAGGGTCGCCAGCGCTCGTGGGTCAGGGACCAGCGCCCGCCGAGCATTACGGAGGTGAGCTGCACCTTGCGTAACGTCCGCGGTTCGTCTGCAACAGCCACAAGGTCTTCGTCGACATCACTCGTCAGCGCTACCCCAGGAAAGCGTCACCTCACAGTGACGGTCGATGGCGTAGCCGATGGTCACACCGCTCAGGGCGCCCCAGGGTTGTACCTGCCCCACCGATTCGACGATCGGCGACAGGCGCGAGTCTTCGGTGATCATGCCGTCAGCCGGCGCCGGCGCCGGCGCCGCCAGTACCCGGTGCGCTTTCGGCTCAGGCCCGATGCCGCCGAAGTGGAATTCTACCCGAAACCGGCCCAGCGATCCGGGCGACGGTGGCTGTGCACGGGCAAACAGGGGGCCGCCGCGGCTCATCGCTGCCTCACGCGGCGTTGGGGTGAAATCAGCGGCGGCCAGCCGCACGTGCTGCCCATCGACCAGTACGCCGTGGACCACGCGCAGCTCGTCCCGCCGGGGGATCGCTTACTTTGGAGGTTTCTTATGGTCGAGACGGTGCTCGTCGTCGAAGACGATCAACAGGTGCGTACGCTGGTCACGACCATCCTGAAGAAACTCGGCCATCGCACCGTGGAGGCCACCAACGCCTGGCAGGCGCTGGCGGCACTGCAGCAGCCGGTGGATCTCGTCATTCTTGATGTGCGTGTGCCCTACGATATCAGCGGCAACGACCTGATCCATACGCTGAAAGACCTTGGCACCGAGGTTCCCGTCATCGTCTTCTCCGGTTGGACGGAGGATCTCGATGACGAATTGCCTTCCTTCGTGAAGGCCGTCTTGGAGAAGCCGGTGCGCGTCGAGAAGCTTGTCGAGACGATCAACGCCGCCCTCGGGAAAGCGGGGGTGAATTAGACTGCCAAGCCGGAGTCCAGCAGTTCGGCCTCCACGCGCCGTAGCCGGAGGTGAATCCACACCACGGCGAGAGCGGAGGTGAAAAAGCCCGATACTGCGAAGGAGACCCACACCGCCAGCAGGCCGTAATCGAAGACCTGTGTTAGGATCCACGCCAGTGGCACCGAGAATAGCACAATCCGCAGCGAGGTCAGCAGCAATCCCGGCATGCCGCTGCCCAGCCCCTGAAACACACGACCGCTGATGATGCCGATCGTGATGAAGGGGAAGGCACAGGAGATGACCCGAACATATTGCGCGGCGATGTCGATGATCTTTGGCTCGTCGGTGAACCACGCCGCCAGCTGCGGCGCGAAAATCCAGAATGTGACACCGAGGGCAATGGCGAAGATTTCGGCGCGCAGGATCGTGTAGATCACGATCTCGCGAATCAGATCGACCCGCCCGGCTCCGATGAACATGCCCACCAGCGTGATCTGGCTGGTGGCGAGGGCAAAGGTGGGCAGAAAGAAGACGGCATCCATACGTCCGCCGATGCCCAGAGCCGCGACGGCCTGGGAACCGAAGGCGGAGACGATGCGGTTGTAGAACATGCTGCCCACCGACATGATGAGCATCGACGCCGATGCCGGCAGACCGACGCGCATGATGTCGCCTGTGATCCGGGCCGACGGCTTGAAGTCGCGGAAGCGGAACTCCACGTAGGTACCCTTGCGCGCGAAGATGTAGACGATGAACGCGCCGAACACGAGCGCCTGGCTGACGACGGTGGCCACAGCCGCTCCGCGCACGCCCATGTCGAGGGAGAAGATGAAGAAAGGGTCGAGGGCGATATTGAGGAGTGTCCCGCTGCCCTGCAGCGCCAGAGGGGTTCTTGTGTCCCCCTCGCCGCTCATGATCGAGCGGAAGGTGACGTTGAGGATCTGAAACAGGAAGCCGAGGACGACGATCTCGAAGTACTGCGTCGCCAGGCGCAGGACCTCGCCTTCGGCGCCGAGCAGATCGAAGATCTGCACCCTGAACAGCAGAGCGCAGGCCACACAGAGAACACCGAACACCGTGCCCACGAGCATGGCGTGTTCGGCGGCATTGTCCGCCGACTCCTTGTCGTCGGCACCGATGAAGCGGGCGATGACACTCGTCACCCCCGTTCCCATACCGAAGGCGATGCCCATGGCGAAGAAACCGATGGGCATGTTGAAGGTCAGCGCCGCCACGGCGTCCCCCCCGAGACGCCCGACGAAAACCATGTCGACGATGTTGTAAAGGGTCTGGATCGCCATGCCCGCCATGACGGGTACTGACAGCTTCCAAACCGCTTTGCGGGGATTGGCGATAAACTCGGCGACGCAGCTCTTCGCGCCCCTCCCGAGCATCGCCGCCACAGGGTTCTGCGGTGCCTCCGACTCTTTTTCGCTCAATTACCTCTCCAAGGATATGGAGAAACTCGCACCCACTACTCCCGGTGACAAGAAGCGGCGCTGAGATAGGGCAGGATGAGGTGATTCATGGAATTTAGCCTAGACTAAATTATTCATTAACCACTTGCTAATTCTTTCTCCACTGGCGTAGTTAGAAGCTTGGGAACACGTGAGTTGACGACGGAGAACACATGCTCAGCAAGGCCGTACAGGACTACCTGAAGGTGATTTATAAGCTGAGCCGGGCACCGGAGGCTGGGGCCATGGTGTCGACCACCCTGATCGCCGAGCGAATGGAGGTGTCGGCGGCGTCGGCGACCAACATGATCAAGAAGCTCGCAGAGTTGAGACTCCTCGAGCATCGACCCTACCAGGGCGTGGAGCTGACCCCCTCGGGCGTCAAGATGGCCCTCGAAATCGTGCGCCACCACCGACTCCTCGAACTCTACCTGCGCCAGGCACTCGGCTACGACTGGGATACCGTCGACGCCGAAGCAGAACGCCTCGAGCACGCCATCTCCGAGGATCTCGAAGACCGCATTGACGAGGCCCTCGGTTTTCCCACCGTGGGGGCTCACGGCGAGCCGATTCCTACCAAGGACGGCAACATCGCTGAGCCGGAATACTCCCGACTCGCGGACCTGAGGGAAGGCCAGCGCGCCTGCATCCGCCAGGTGAGTGATCGCGATCCGGAATTGCTGCGCTACCTCGATCGC
>JAYZCA010000369.1:0-2356 GCA_036339235.1 Candidatus Latescibacterota bacterium
CGAGACCGCCGCCGTGGGCCAGCACCCCGATGGCGTCAGTCCATACGGTGTGCACAACATGGCAGGCAACGTCATGGAATGGGTGGCCGACTGGTATGCCCCAGATTATTACGCGGTCAGCCCGACCAGCGACCCTCCGGGGCCTGCCTCCGGCCAACAGCGCGTCGCCCGGGGCGGGCACTTCTTGGCCTTCCGTGAGGTGGTCACCGTCACCGTGCGCAACCGGACACAGCCAGCCACCAGCGATCCCGTCATCGGTTTCCGTTGCGGGCGCACCGAGCCACCCCCCTAAAGACCGATGCGCATGTCCGATTCCGCAGTGGACATCAAGATTCTCATCGTCGACGATGACGAGTCGGCGGCGCCTGATTCTGAAAGTCATCGAACAGCATGGCTACGCCGGCCTGGCGGCAGCCGATGCCGGACAGGCGCTGGAGATGCTCGACCAGCACGATGTGGATCTCGTCCTCCTCGACCTGCACATGCCGGGACCCACCGACGGCGAAGATCTTCTGTTCCTGCTGCGGGATCGCGGTGACGAGGTGCCGATCATCATCGTCTCGGGATGGGTGGACGAAGCGACGACGAGCAATCAGCCAGACTGCGTACACGCCGTACTCAAGAAGCCGGTACGTGTCGAGGAGTTGACCGACACCGTGCGCCAGGTTCTGGCCCTGTCCTGACCTACTTGCTCCGCCGTTCCATGCGTGCCAGCGCTGGCAGATACTGGGTGTCGACGACACGGTCCCAACTCATCGCCGAGGCGGCGGCATATCCCGCCTCGAGCAAACTGGCGCGGCCCACCTCATCGGTGGGTAACGCGGTTCCCAGCGCCAGTCCCACCTCCTGACTGCATCGACGTTCCCGACGCCGGCGCGTGGTGGCATCGAAGGATCGCCATCCCGCCAGATCCCCGGGAGCATCGTCGCCGGCCTGCGTGTAATCACCGCAGACAAACACCGGCGGACCCGTCGCCCCCTCTGTCACTTCCTCCAGGAACCCGAGACAGCCACAGGCATCGCTGACGACACTCAGCGCGCCGAATGCGAGTGGCTCGATCTGCGCTATACCGAAAGGTTCGTACGTCGAGAGACCCAGTTCCGCGTCGCTACCCCGGCGCAGGTCGGCAAAGCTCACCCCCTCAGGTACCGCGCCCCCCGTGCTGAGGGTGTCGAATCCGAACTGATTGACAAACAGCGCCCGCGTATGAATCGCACGCGCGTTGAAAGCGCGCACCTCGAGATCGAAGGCCACTTCCCCCGGCGTCAGGTCCGGATATCCCTCGCGATGCACGAGCGGCCAGTCGTAGTCGCGCCGCATCTGCTCGATGCTGGCGGCCAGTCGTGGACCCGCCTCGGTCGCCAGGACGATGAGCACGGCGCTCCGCCCCTGCTCTGAGAGAGCGGCTTCGAGAGCCTGGAGGACGAGCAGGTCACGCCACAGGCCCTTGCTCGCTGCCAGACGCCCCACGTGGGTGAAGACGAAATCAGGCGACCATCCAAGCAGCCCTTCAGCAACGCCAGCAAGCCGACGACGAGCCTGCTCGCGTTCGGCTTCCTGCAATAAACCGCTCACGGGGACGCCGTTGTAGACCCGGTCGATTTCCCGCCCCTCGAACTCGGGGCCGAGGAACCTTAACTCCTCTAGAACGAGATCTCCCACGGCGAACACCGCGTCGCAGCGCCATGCCTGCCGCACCAGGGCGTGCTTGTAGTAGGCATCCTGGGGACCGAACACATCGTCCACATAGCGGCCGGAGCCGGTGGCAGCGCGCAGGGCGCCGTAGAACGCCACATCGCCACCCGGCAGATTCTCAACCAGATCCCTCGCCGTCGCTACCTCGTGGGCGTAGAACACGGTGAACAGTCCGGGATCACCAGCCAGCATGACCTTGAGCGCCGTAGGCATCCCCATGAACTCATGAGCGATGAAGTGTACCGGTGCCCCGCCGCGCTCGCCCAGCAGCGCCATCACAGCTTCGTACGCCGGCTCGGCGAGACGCACGTACTGCTCGTAATCCCAATGGCTGTCGTAGCGATTGGAAGCGAGGCCGAAGTTTTCGAAAAGCAGAAACTTGAAGTGCCCCAGGCGGTGCGGCACGCTGCCCTCGACATCGACGAGGAGCACCTCAGACTCAACCTCGGCGCCGTCGGGGCAGGCAAAACGACGCCGGCCGTAGACGATGCGCACACCGAGGCGACTCTCGACGTCGTAGAGCGGTGTGCCCACAGCCTCGGACCAGACACCATTCCAGTTGTCGTAGAGTACGGTGCCGTCGGGGCCGAGAGGTTCAGCGCGATGCCGGTCGACCAGCGGCCCCACCAGAATCGTTCGTTCAATCGCCTGCCGGTAGGGA
>JAYZCA010000370.1:0-3314 GCA_036339235.1 Candidatus Latescibacterota bacterium
GCGCGGCTGATCCTTGTTTCCGTAGGGGTTGAGCACGTGGGCGTGGCAGGACAGGCGCACGTGCGAGGCCCTCACAGTCAGATCCTTCTGCAGGTCGTCGGCCGGGCTCCACTGGAGCATGAAGTCCTCACCCCAGACATCGGGCAGAAAGTGCGACGCGGTGTGTTGCGAAGTGGCGGCGGTGGCCTCAACTGAACCACCCAACCCGCCTACGAGTCCGGCTCCACCGACGGCTGCAGCACCCAGAGCCTGGCGTCGCGTCATCCTGCCTGTCATCTGTCTGTCTCCGAGGAAGGGTTCAGGTCTGTGAGAAAGGCGGCCAGATCCTCGTCATTCGGATCAGAGGCCAGGAACGTGGCTATACGTTCGCCAGTCCGGGAGATGTCCACACCCCGCTTGGCCGAAGCTTGGCGCAGCGCCGTTTCGACGGCCTCCGCCAGGTCTTGGACTCGGGTCGTCACCTGCAGGTTCGTCAGACAGGTAATCATGGGGTTGTCGTGGCCGGCGAAAGGGCTGCGAACGTCGTTCTTGTAGAGCACGAGGGCCTTGCCGGCATGCCAGGCGATGGCCGCCTCGACGGCGGTTCCCTCATCCGGAACGCGGCCGTTCAGGTTGGCCACGATGACGTCTGAGGCCAGCAGATGGTAGGCGTCGAGGGCGAAGATGGAGCGGTGCACGACGTCGGTCGCCTCGTCCGGGGGAACGCCCCGGGCCACGAGCAGCCGGGCGACATCACCGAGTTCGAAACCGTCCCGTTGAGGCAGGAACGTATCATGCCCGGCCGCCTCGAGGATGGCGGCGATGGCGGACATCTCTTCTCTCTCGGGCGGGTTGAATAAAGGACCGGCGCAGTACACTCGAGCCATGTCGATCTCCGCGTTGGTGACTGTTTGCGCAGGGCACGACGAAAGGTAGATTCGGCCACCATGACCACCCTATCGCGCAATGTTCTGGGCGTCGTGCTGCTGGCGACACTCGCCTTTGCCGCCGATGATGCGACGCCGAGTCCGGTGGTACTGTTCTTCGGTGACAGCCTGACGTCCGGCTACGGCGTGTTAAAAGAAAACGGATTCCCCGCCGGGGTGCAGGCCCGTGCCGATTCCCTGGGCTGTGCCGCACGCGTCATCAACGCCGGCCTGGCGGGGGAGACGACGGCTGGCGGTCTGCGCCGTGTCGACTGGATCCTGCAACGGCGCGTGGACGTCTTCGTCCTCGAGCTGGGCGGCAACGACGGACTGCGCGGTGTACCGCTGGCCGAGACCGAGCGCAACCTGCAGGGTATCATCGACCGAGTGCGGAAGAAGGCCCCGTCAGCCAGGCTCATCATCGCCGGAGTACGTTTGCCGCCGAATCTCGGTCCCGACTACACCGAGGGGTTTCAGGCCATTTTCGGTCGGCTGGCGGCGGCCAACGGGGCGGCGCTGATTCCCTTTCTGCTGGACGGTGTCGCCGGCGATCGGGCGTTGATGAGGGACGACGGTATCCATCCCAACGAGGCCGGCCACCGGCGGGTGGCGGCTACCGTATGGAAGGAGCTGGCGCCGCAGCTCTGCGGTGGGCCCACAGGTTCAGCCGGCTCGGCGCAGGACCTCCAGGGGCGGGACATTGGCGACGCCACGACTGCCCGACAGGCCGACGACGACGGTGAGCAGGGGAACGGCGAATAACGCCATCGCAAGCCAACCCCAGGCGGGCGCGAAGGTGACTTCGAAGACATAGGTCGTCAGGCCCCAGCCGCCTCCGAGGGCGAGCAGCAGCCCTGTCAGCCCCGCCAGAGTGCCGAGGGCGGCGTATTCCACTATGAGGATCCGACCCACCTGCTGGCGGCTGGCGCCGAGGGTGCGCAGCAGGGCACTCTCACGCAACCGCTGGAAGCGGCTGGCGGACACCGACGCCACGAGCACGACGATCCCCGTGGCGACGCTGAAGAGCGCCATGAAGCGCACGAGGGCGGCGACGCGGTCGAGGATCTCGTCGACAGTGCGCAGGATCAGGTCGAGGTCGATGGCCGACACGTTCGGGTAAGACTCCACCAACCGACGCTGCATTTCGGCCCGGGCCTCTGGGCTGTCGCCGCGGGTCACGAGCACGTGGAACTGCGGCGCCGCCTCCAGCACTCCCGGCGAGAACACGCAGAAGAAATTCGGCATGATGCGCTGCCAGTCGACGCGGCGCAGGCTGCCGACGGCGACGGTGATGGGTACCCCCTGCACGTCGAAGGTGAGAGAGTCGCCTACGTCGACGCCGAGTCGCTCGGCGACACCGACCTCGAGGGAGACGAAAGCCCTCGACCCGTCACCGTGCCAGGTACCGCCCACGAGGGTCTCGCTGTCGGCCAGGTCGGCACGATATGTGGAGCGGTATTCCCGGTTCAGGGCCCAGCCGCCGCGCTCCCCCAGGCTGTCGGCGGGCGTGCCGGCAACGGCGGTGATGTGCATGGCGACGATGGGCACCAGCTGCAACACGGGCATGTCCATGTCCCGTACCAGCTGCGCCACGCCATCGGCCTGATCCGTCTGGATGTCGAAGAGGACGACGTTGGGCTGATCGTCGCCGCCGATGCTGCTGATGTGGGCGAGGACGGAGTTCTGCGCCGTGTAGAGAGCGGCGACGAGGAAAGTGCCAAGCCCGAGACTGACCATCAACAGCAGTGTCTGGTTGTGCGGCCGATAGAGGTTGGCCAGGCCCTGGCGTTTTACGTACGAAAACGACCTAGGGAAAAAGCGCCGCACCGAGCCGCGCAGAAGCCGTGCCGACAGGGCCAGAAGCAGCAGGGCCGCCGTCGTGCCGACGGTGAAGAAGAGGGCGTGGTCGGAGCGTCCGGCCAGCAGCCTTGCCAGCAGGTAGGCGCCGACAGCGGCGGCGACTGTGACGAGGCCACGCAACACACGATCGCCCGGACGCAGGCCGGATTCATACGAGGCGCGCAGAGCCAGCAGAGGGCTGGCGCTGCGCACGGCCAGCAGCGGCCGCGCCGCGAACAGGAGGGCGATGAGGGTGCCGATGACGATCCCCTCCAGGGCGGCCCCGGGTGAGGGCGAGACCTCTACGGTCCCCGGCAGGAAGTCGGCGACGAGTCCCGGCAGCGCCAGCAGCACGGCGACACCGGCGCCGGCGCCGGCGGTGGATCCGATCAACCCCATGGCGCCGGCCTGCACCATGTAGATCCACAGCGCCTGGCGGCTGGTGGCGCCCAGCGAGCGCAGGATGGCGACACTTTCCAGCTTCTGCTCGACGTAGGCATGGATGGCGCTGGCGACGCCGACGGCTCCGAGCAGCAGGGCGATGAAGCCGCCGAGCCCGAGGAAGCGGTC
>JAYZCA010000371.1:0-2015 GCA_036339235.1 Candidatus Latescibacterota bacterium
AAGACGCCGGCCATCGCGCGGCGGCAGATCGCAGCCGGCGCCGTCGGCATCGTCAGCCAGAAATTGGGCGAGGCCGAAGCCATGGCCGCTGCCGGCCTCGAGGACATTCTCGTACCCTACAACATCGTCGGCCGGCGCAAGCTGGAACGCCTCGTGTCGCTGGTACAATCGGACCGTATGACCCTCACCCTAGCGGCGGATTCGACCGCCACCATCGAGGGTATTTCGGCGGCCATGGCCGCAGCCGGATGTTCGGTTCGTTTGCTCGTCGAGATGGACACGGGCAGCCATCGCTGCGGCACCCAGTCCCCCCGGGAGACGCTGGAGCTGGCGCAGTTGATCGACCGGCTCCCGGGCGTAGGCTTCGAGGGCGTCATGACCTACCCGAGCCGCGAGTCGATCCGCCCCTTCCTGGACGAGGTGCGTCAGGTGCTGCAGAACGCCGGCCTGCCCCCGAAAACGATCAGCGGCGGCGGCACCGGCAGCGAAACGGTGTGCAAATCTCTGGGCTGCACCGAGACCCGCATCGGTTCCTATGCCTGGGAGGGGATGACCCGTGTAGGCCGGCGCGAGGATCTCGATCCCGGGCGTTGCCCGCTGCGCCTCGTAACGACCGTCGTCTCCACCTCGGTGTCAGGGCAATGTATCATCGACGCCGGACAGAAAGCCTTTACCAGCTACCCTCCGACGCCATATGGCTATTGCCTGGAACATCCAGAAATCTACATCAAGGGCATGTCCGTCGAGCATGGGCACGTGGACACCAGTGCCGCCGATCATACATTCTCGGTCGGCGATGTGCTGTCGTGGATTCCGCTTCACGGTGGCATGACGACGAATCTGCACGATCGTCTGTTCGTCCTCAAGAATGGCCAGGTCATCGACGAATGGGCGGTCGCCGGCCGTGGCCACAGCCAGTAACTCTATCCACATCGAAAAAGTAAGGGCAGGTCGATCAACATGGAGGTAACCCCACCGAGTGCCAGCGTCGTCGATGTCGACTCAACCAACTTCAAGCAGATCGTTCTGGAGGGATCGAAGGAGCGCGTCGTCGTCGTCGATTTCTGGGCCGAATGGTGCGGGCCGTGCAAGACGCTGGGTCCCCTCCTGGAAGACGTCGTCACCGCATTGGGTCCTGGGATCGTACTGGCCAAGGTGGATGTCGATAAGAACCAGGATCTGGCGCAGGCCTTTCGCGTCCAGAGCATCCCCGCCGTCAAGGTGGTGAAGGACGGCCAACTCGTGGACGAGTTCACCGGCGCCGTGCCTCGCGAACAGCTCGAAGAGCGACTGCGCCGGCACGTGCCCGATGCCCCGGTGAGCCCTGCGGAGGAGATGGCCGACCTGGTCGACGCCGCCCGTTTGCAGCTCGAGATGGGCGATGTGTCGTCCGCCGAACGACTCTACGACGAGGCCCTGCGAGAGGATGCCGAGAATGGCGCCGCCATTCTGGGCCTGGCGCGGCTGCGACTGCTGCAGAATGCCGATGAGGACACCGTCCGCGAGCTGGTGGGTCGCATCGAGGAGGGCACCTCCGAGTGGGAACAGGGCAAGGCGTTGCTCACTCACCTAGAGTTCCGCGGCCACTGCGAGTCAGCCGGGGGCACCGGGGCCTGCGCCGCCCTGCTGCAAAGCAACCCTGACGATTCCGAGGCCCGATACCTGGTCGGCTGTTGCGCCGCTGTCCAGGGCGACTACGATACGGCTCTGCGCCATTGGTTTGCTATCGTCGAGACGGACCGCAATTTCCGCGACGGCGCCGCCAAGGATGCCATGGTCTCCGTCTTCCACCTGCTCGGACGCAAGCATCCGTCGGTCGGCGAGTATCCGCAGCGGCTCTACCGCACACTCTACTAATCGCTGTCAGAAGCTCGCAATACGCGCGGCTGACAGGCATTACAACCAGGCGGCCTGTCCGGGCCCGAGCACCTGCAACCGCTGCCCCTTGCGCGCCAACCTCGTGTTCGGGAACACCTGCTTCGCTTTTGACAGAACCGCCGCCGCCTGCGATGCGG
>JAYZCA010000372.1:0-2540 GCA_036339235.1 Candidatus Latescibacterota bacterium
CGAAAGTGAGTTCATATGAACAGGGGTCAATGGCCTCAGCACAAGTCCCACATCGCCAACATGATGTATCTATTGACCTTACCAGTGCCGTCTCTATCTTCCGGCACTGTGATGCTCAAAGGATTGCCTAACGGATTGCCGTCCCCCGCCGGATCGTTATTCTCCGTCGTCCTGGTACTGGCTCTCTCGATACAGGCCGGCTCGAGTGACTGGCCGGGATGGCGCGGACCTGCCCAGAACGGCACCGCCACAGATCTCGGCCTGGTCGAGAGTTGGACCCCTGGCAATGAACTGTGGCGCGCCGACTTCACCGGACGATCTACTCCCATTGTCCTCAATGGGACGGTTTACGTCATGGGCCGCAGTGGTGAGGGCGTCAGCCAGCAGGAGCAGGTCGCCGCCTACGATGCTGCCGACGGCTCTCTCGAATGGGAACATCGCTTCAACGTCTTCCACACGACGATCCCCTTCAATCGCGTCGGCTGGGCCAGCCTCGCAGCCGATCCGGAAACGGGCAACATCTACGCTCACGGCGTGCAGGGACTGTTCATCTGTTACGGCGCCCATGGCGAGATTCTCTGGTCGCATTCGCTGACCGAAGAGGTGGGCCGCATCTCGGGGTACGGCGGCCGGGTTCACACACCGGTGGTAGCCGGCGATCTGGTGATCATCAGTTTCCTCAATCGCAGCTGGGGTGATCAGCGGATTCCGCGTCACCGCTACTTCGCCTTCGACAAGCACACCGGTGAGATCGTGTGGATCTCGACGCCCGGCGGCCGTCCTCTTGACACCACCTACTCAACACCCGTGGTCGCCGATATCGACGGGCAGAGAATGCTCATCGCCGGCAACGCCGACGGCTGGGTATACGGCATGCGTTTGAGCACAGGCGGGCAGGTGTGGGGATTCCAGCTCAGCAAGCGGGGGATCAACACCTCCGTCATCGTCGATGGCCACCGTGTGTACGCCACGCACAGCGAAGAGAACGTGGACACCACGACCATGGGCCGTGTCGTCTGCATCGACGCCAGGGGCAGCGGTGATGTCACCGCCAGCCACGAACTGTGGCGACTCGATGGTGTTTTGTCCGGTTATTCCTCGCCGACGCTGGTCGAGGATCGTCTCTACGTGGTCGACAACTCTGCGAACCTGCTGAGTCTCGACGCCATTACCGGAGCCCACCTCTGGACCCAGAATCTGGGAACCGTGGGCAAGGGATCTCCAGTGGCGGCGGATGGCAAGATCTACGTCGCTACCGTAAACGGCACCTTTCAGATCCTGCGCCCCGGCGACGACGGCTGCGAAGTCCTCGACAGCGACGTGATCAAGACCAGCGGTGACCGTCCTGCGGAGATCTACGGCTCCCCCGCCATCGCCGGTGGCAGGGTGTTCTTCGCCACCGAAGAAGGGCTGTACAGCCTGGGCGGCGATGGCAGCGAGGCGACTCAGGCCCCGCCGACGATGACCACGCAGACAGCCGCTGCTGGTGACCCGGCGGGATTGATTCTGACGCCGGCGGAAATCGCCGTGGTTCCCGGGGAATCGACGCAATACGCTCTGCGCGCAGTCGACGGGCAGGGAGTGGTCATCGGGCCGCTGCAGGGCAGCGAGGCTCGCTGGTCGACCGACGGTCTGCACGGCTCAGTGTCCGCCACCGGGTTGCTCACCATCGACGCCGAAGCCGGACCGCACACCGGACGGCTTGTGGTGGAATACGGAGATCTGCAGGCCAGCGCCCGTATCCTCGTCAATCCGCCCGGGTCCTGGGCCCAGGACTTCGAAGCCCTCAGCGCCGTCGAGGGGGATGATGCGGCTCCCGACCACTGGCTCGGTGCCTCGGGGAAATTCGTCGTTCGCCAGATCGATGCAGGCAAGGTTCTCGTCAAACCGCTGGCGCCGCGTGGACTGCAGCGCTCCAACGTGTTCATCGGCTCCCCGCAGATGTCGGGCTACACCATTCAGGCCGACATGCTGGGCCAGGCCAATCGGCGCAACAGACCTGACATGGGTCTCATCGCCGAACGCTACACGCTGGACCTGATGGGAAATCACCGACAGTTGCAGGTGCGCTCCTGGGCAGCGATGCTGCGCATGAAGAAGGACGTGCCCTTCGAGTGGGACACCGATGTCTGGTACACGATGAAAATGCGTGTCGACCACGCCGATGGCGCCGCCATCGTACGCGGCAAGGTGTGGCCCCGAAGCGAACCGGAGCCGGAGGCGTGGACGATCGAGGCGGAAGATCCTTTCCCCAATCCGCACGGCAGCCCCGGTATCTATGGCTACTCCGCCGGCGAGATCTACTACGACAACGTCGTACTCACAACCGCAGACGAGTGAGGAGGACTTCTTGAGGGAAAGACCGGTCAGCACCTGCGCGGCTATGGTGCTGGCACTGACGCTGTCGGCCGTCTCCGCGGCGCCGGCGCAGGAAGTGATGTGGGGAGGCACAACCGAGCGCAACATGGTGGGCGACGCCACCGACGTGCCCACCAGCTGGGACGTGGAGACGGGTGAAAACATCCTCTGGTCGACCCCCT
>JAYZCA010000373.1:0-27889 GCA_036339235.1 Candidatus Latescibacterota bacterium
GGACACAGGGCGATGACGTGATCATCTCTCCAGCGGTGTCGGACGAGGACGCCCAAAAGACGTATCCGGATGGCTGGAAGACACCCCTGCCTTATATCCGCGTCGTGCCGCAGCCCGAATAGCCGGAACGGCTGATCCCCCCTACCGCCCCGGTTGCCCCAGTGCGACCGGGGCCTTTTCGTGTTCTGCCATGCAGGCAGATGACGACACCACCATTGGGAAGTCTGGCATCAGGCTGGGACAGTTGAGACGAACCGCCAGGCTCTACCACAAGAACCCGGATGCGGCTGCCGCTCTGGGGATCACGGCAACATCGTTCGTCAAATTGTGCGAGAAGCACGGGATCGAGACGCCGCTTGCACGGAAGAAACGCGTCGATGGTCCTGGCCGACCTCCGCACGGATCTGGGCCAGGATCTTCAGTTTCAGGGCCACGCGGATGTCAGGGATCTTCTCGAAGAGTTCCTGCATAGCCATAACCCGCTCTTTGCGGTCAGCCAGTTGGATCTCATCGAATGACCGCTGATCGATGGCCAACTGCTTGGAGTACTCGGCCTGGAAAGCGGGTTTGCTGCGGATATGACGGACTTGGTTAATCGTCAGGCCGAAGTGGGAGGCGATCTTCTTGTTGAGTCTGAGCGGATTCCAGCGGTCGAGGATGACCTGCTGATGGTGGTGGTACACCTTCTCCATCGCCACCATCACCCTGCTGGTTTGTTCCGTGGCGCTGCTGGGACTCGGATTGGAGGATGGGGGCCGGTCGAATCGAAGGATGACGTAACCGGCAACGAGCCAGTATCTTACGGCCGCTAGCCTCTCAGCAGTTCGTCCTTGCGGGTAATCCTGCCCCAGTCGCGTCGCTCGCGTCGGCGGCGAGCCAGGTAGTGCAGCAGCACGCCGGGTCGCGCCGCGCAACCCAGATGCGCCGCCAGCCACCTGCGCGGCGGTAATAACACCTGGCGCAGATACGCCGCCTTGCAAAGCGGCGAATCGCCGCCGAGCAGGTAGTAGCGCGATGCGTCGAAAGGCCGGATCCAGGAGGCCAGGGCGAAAACCTCGTCGCGACGCCACAACCGGTCGAAGGTCGCCCGTCCCAGGCGAGAGGAGCGCAGCAGGTCGAGTCCGGGTTCCAGGTCCCACTCAGGCCAGAGCAGTTCGAGAACCCAGCTCAGTAGAAGGACACGCCCAGACGCCGTTCACGGGCGATGCGGGTCAGTTCCGGCCACTCGATGTGCCGCTGCCAGGTGCCGTAGAACTCGGCCACATCGTAATACCAGAGGATGCGCCCGAAGTTATGAAGGTTCAGATGCGAGACCAGGTAGAGGAACAGTTCCTCCAGCCCGATGCCGGCACGGGTGTTGACGTCGGACCCCTCCCAGCAGGCGACGCTGTCCGACAATGGCTCGATTGCGCTCGGCGGTCCGTAGTTGTGGAGCCGGAAATGCAGCTCCACCTCGGCGCCGTCGTCGCTGAGGAACCGAAGCTGCTCGAAGGTGTGGCAGTAGCCGACGGTCTCGACCGTCGTCAGGCCCTCGATTACGGGCGTCTGCAGAATAAAACCCGCCTGGCCCAGAGCTGCCGTCGCCTTATCCACATCCTCCTCATGCGTCAGAAGGTCCAGATCGCCCGCAGCGCGCACCACATCGTGGGGATAGAGGACCTGAAGCGTAGGACCTTTGACCAGTACGTGTTCCACCGCTGCCGCGTCGAGGGCGGCGGTGAGCGCGCCAGTGCCTTATCAAGCTTGGCCTGCATTCTTCGCGCCTCGGCGCGTCTCTCATCGAGGCGCGCCCGCTGTGGCGCCGGCACCGCACCGAGACAACCGCCCAGGTGCAGATGATGATGCAACAGATCGAGCAGCCGGTGATACCGTCCCTTGTCGACCACGCGGTCCCACGCGAGCGTCCCGTTCACCGTCTCCTGCAACAGTCGTCGACGCACGGGGTCGAGTTCGGCGCGACACACCAGCCACAGCAGGCGGTCTTCCGGCGGCAGGCGACCTGCCACCTCGACGATCGCTCTCTCTTTTTCCTCTGAGGGTTTCTTTTTCATGTCTCCACGACTCGCCACGTCTACTCTGATCCTCGTCACCAGCCAGGCAATCTACAACGGCGGCATGGCCGTCGAGGTCATCCTCATGCGTCGCTGGTTCGGCGATTGCGAGATGATCAACTATTTCTATGTCCTGAGTCTGGTCAGCTTGTTCGAGGTCGGCGTGCACTGGGGCAGCCAGTACATGGTAAACCGTGAGGCCGTTGCGCGCTTCGCCGACCTCAACACACGCCTGCCCGGGCTGTTCGCGGCGTCTCTGCTGACGATCCTGTTCGTCTTTCTCCTCGTCGCCGGACTGGAAGGACCGGTGCTGGCAGTTATTGGCTGTAGTGCCCTGGTGCGCGCCGCATCGACCCTGCTGGGCGCCATCTGCATCGGGCGCGGGCACATCGCCCCCCCGGCGACGGCGCGTGTGTTGTCATCGCTGGCCGGACTGGGGGGTCTGCTCGTTTTCGTGCGACCCGAGCCGACCCTGGCACGCCTCGCCGTCGTCATCGGCGTGGCGACCCTCGCCTATGTAGCGCCCCTCGTCATCGCCAGTCACCGCCTCGGCGTGCACCTGATGACCCGGCCAGCGCTGTGGCCGGCCATCTGGCGTCAGCTAGCGGATCGATTGTGGCCCTACCTGCTGTTGTTCTTCTGCGGACAGCTGCTCTACCGCGTCGATCCCTCGCTTCTCAAATGGATGAGCGCCGAGGTATTGGTCGCCGACTACGTGATGGCCTTCAAGTGGATCGAAGGGCTTTTCTTCCTGCCCTATGTGGTCGCCTCGGCGGCCATCCCCACCCTCGTGAAAGCGGCGCGCGACCTTGGTCCAACGGCGGCCAACCAAACGCTGATACGCGTCGCCGTGTCCCTGACGGCAGGCACTTTCGCCGTATCGGTGGGATTGCTGTACATCGGCGAACCCCTGCTGCTGTGGCTGATCGGACCCAAGTTCGAGCCGTCGGTACCCCTCTTTCGCATGTTTGCCTGGTTGCTGCCGGTCCACAGTCTCGGCGTGTTCTTTTCCGCCGCCCTGGTCGCGCACGGCTGTGAGCGCCGGCTCCTCATCGTCACCGGCGTGGCGGCGGCTCTCGGCCTCGCCGTCAAAGTTCCCGGTTTCGTCATCGGTGGCATCGATGTCTTCAGCGTCGGCGTCTACGCGGGCCTCATGTTCCACGCTCTGGGGTGTGGCGTCTTGTTGTGGCGCCGGCCACCCGACCCACATCCGGCATGACCCTGCGCGCTCCCACAGCGGCGGTCCTGATGCCCTGCATCGCCGCCGCCCTTGTTGCCACGTGGTCGGCTGCCGGGCAGACGGCCTTGTGGGGGCTGCACCACACCTCGTTTCTGCCGTCCTGGGTGCCGGTGGCGCTCGTGGCGGCGCTGGCGGTCGCCCTGATGCCCCCGGTAGCCGCTACGGCCAGGCCAGGCTTGCTGGCGCTGGCCTCCCAACTGCGACGCTGGCACCGGCTGACCCTTCCGGCCATGGTCCTGGCCGTGGGTCTGGGCATGTTCCTGACGCTGCCCATGGAGCACGCTCTGCTGGGAGATGCCGCTGCGCGTCTGGCGGAGGTTGCCGCCGAGGTTGTTCCATGTCTTGGGCAGCCACAACAATGCACCCCGCCACGAGAGCCGAGGTAGCGGCGGCGACACCGACACGCAGGGCCTCGTCGCGGTACTGCAGGATCTGGCCGGATGACGGCAGCTTGCCGGACGTCGGGGTCGAATTCATGTTAAGTGGCAAGCTACCCGGCGTGTCCCCACTGGAGAAGTGACCACATGGAAAGTATCCTCATCGTCGTAGTCGCCTTCGTCGGCTACCTCGTCGCCTACAACACCTACGGCCGCTACCTCAGCCAGAAGGTCTTCCGCCTCGACGCGGACAAGCAGACGCCGTCGCGGGAACTGGAGGATGGCGTCGACTACGTGCCGACGAAGAAGCAGGTCATCTTCGGTCACCACTTCACTTCCATCGCCGGCACGGGCCCCATCGTCGGCCCCGCCATCGGCATCATCTGGGGCTGGGTGCCGGCCTTGATGTGGATTTTTCTCGGGTCGGTGTTCATGGGGGCCGTGCACGACCTGGGGGCGCTGGTCATCTCCCTGCGGCACAAGGGCCACACGATGGCGGAGATCACCGGCATGGTGATGAACCGCCACCTGAAGATCATGTTCTTCATCATCGTCTTCCTCGCCCTTCTCATCGTCATCGCCATCTTCGGCCTCGTCATCGCCGTCATCTTCAACAATTACCCGGCGGCGGTGCTGCCGGTGTGGCTGCAGATCCCCATCGCCATCGCCATGGGACGCGCCATCCGCTCAGGCACTGCCAACCTGACCAAGATCACGGCTATCGCCGTCGCCGCCATGTATGGCAGCATCGCTCTCGGCTACTACCTGCCGCTGCCGATGCCGGAGATTGCCGGCCTCCCCTCCACGGGTGTTTGGACGATCCTGCTGCTCATCTACGCCTATGTCGCCTCGACGCTTTCGGTGACCACGCTGCTGCAGCCGCGTGACTTCATCAACGCCTGGCAGCTGATGGTCGCCATGGGGCTGCTCGTACTCGGCGTCTTCATCGCCGCGCCCGTCATGGTGGCACCCGCCTTCAACCTGTCGCCGGAGGGCGCACCACCGTGGATGCCCTTCCTCTTCATCACTATCGCCTGCGGCGCCATCAGCGGTTTCCACTGCCTCGTGTCCAGCGGCACCTCGTCCAAGCAGGTGGAGTCCGAACCCGACGCGCGCTTCGTGGGCTACGGATCGATGCTCACCGAGGGCTTTCTGGCGACGATCGTACTGATCGCCTGCGGCGGCGGCCTGGCCCTGGCCTACACCACGGCTGACGGCGAGGTGCTCACCGGATCGGCCGCCTTCGCCACGCACTACGGTTCGTGGATGGCCTCCAGCGGTCTGGCGTCGAAGGTGGCTGCCTTCGTCATCGGCGCCGCCAACATGATCGCCGCCGTCGGCCTGCCCAAGGAGTTGGCCATCGTTCTCATGGGTGTTTTCGTCGCCTCCTTTGCCGGCACGACCCTGGACACCTCCACGCGTCTGCAGCGCTACGTCATCTGTGAACTGGCGGCGGATCTCAAGATCGAGGCGCTGACGAAGCGCCACCCGGCGACCCTGCTCGCCGTCGTCACCGCCATCGCCCTGGCCTTCTACAACGGCGCCGGCGGCAAGGGTGCGCTGCTGTTGTGGCCACTGTTCGGCAGCATGAATCAACTGCTCGCCGGCCTGGCGCTCATCGTCGTCAGTTACTGGCTCAAGCAACAGGGCCGCAACTTCCTGGTCACCCTGTTGCCTTCGCTCATCATTCTCGTGTTCACCTCGTGGGCCCTGGTGCACACTCTGGGCAGCTTCTACCACAGTGGCAACATCCCCAGCCTCGTCATCGGTTGCATCGCGCTGGTGCTGCAGATCTGGCTGACCATCGAGGGGTTGACGATGATGCTGCGAGACCCCGTCACCGACGCGGTGCCGGCCACGGGAGGTTGAGCGGGCCTCGATGGTGCGCACGAGGCCATGACGGTCGCCCTGACCGGGCCCGCGTCACCCCTCGAAGGCCTGCGCGCCTGGCTGCAAGGTGTCGTGCTGATGTGCCGGGACGATCCGGTGTGCCGCGGCTGCCTGGCGATGACACCGCCGTTGAGTTGGGGGGCCCACGACACTGTCGTCCGCTCCCTGCTCCAGCGGCACCACGCTCGCGCCTCGAAGATTCTGATCGAGACCATCAGCAGCGGCCAACTGGCCGGCCAGATCCGCTCGACCTCACCGCCGACCAGCTGGTCAAGACGATCTCCGTCTTCGCCGCCGGCCTTCTCGGCACCTTCAAGGTCCTTGCCGATATGATCGATGCGGAGGAAATGGTGGAATCCGCCCTGGCCTTGGTCGCCCCCGGCTGAATTCCTGCTTCGCGCTGACCGAACGCCCTCCCGGGAAAGCATCCGGCCGTATATTCTTGCCATGCCCGAATTCCCTCTTCGACAGCTTTTTCTCACCGCCGCGATCCTGCTGTCTTCCGGTGCCATACAGGATGCCGCGGTGGCCGCATCGTCTGCACGTATCCTGGGCGTTGCCTGGACGTCACTGGCCGACCTCCAGGAGCTGGACGGCGAGGGTTCGACCCTGCGCCATGTCGCCCCAGGCGTGGCGATCCTCGCCGTCGACGGCACCGGCGACAAGCGCCTGCGCAGCCGTGGCATCGACATTCTGTTCGATGACGTTGCCAATCCCGGGCAGGGCTGGTACCTGGCCGATCATTTGCATGGGGCGGGCCGGCCCCTGGACGTGGTGCAGGTTTACCAGGACGCTGCCGGCTGGGCCCTCCTGCGCCTGGAGACCGCCCGCCTGACAGCCCTGCTCGATCACGAACACTTCCTCTACCCCCTACCCGAACGCTACGCTACGCCGGCTGCGTCTCCGGCTTTCCGCGCTGCCGCGCGCGAACCATCCCCCGCCGTCGCGGCGCTGCTGGACGAGGTCGATGTGGACCGTCTGCGCACCGTCGTCGATCGTCTGTCCTTCATCGAGCCCGCCGTCGGCGCCGTCAGTGGAAACGTGCGCACCCGCTACGCACGACGGCCGGAGACCTTTGCCAGCACGCTCTATCTGCGTCAGCACCTCGCCGATCTGCTCGGTGCGGACGCGGTGCATCTCGACAGCTTCCGCATCGCCGCCGACGACTCGCTGATGTACAACGTCGTCGCCGAACTGAGTGGCACCGACCCGGATGCCGGCACTTACATCATCTGTGCCCACTACGACGCCATCGGCACACGCAGCAGTCGCGCGGACCTGTCTCGCGTCGGCGAGGAGCCGGGACGCTGGGACTGGATGACGCACCCCGCACCCGGCGCCGACGACAACGCCTCCGGTGTCGCCGTCGTGCTCGAGAGCGCTCGCCTCCTGGCCTCGGCGCCCCGCTTCCCGTGGTCGATCCGCTTCATCGCCTGGTCCGGTGAGGAACTCGGTCTTTGGGGGAGCAGCCACTACGCCCGTGCGGCAGGTGCGAGAGGTGACAAGATCCTCGGTGTCCTCAACTTCGACATGGTCGGTTTCAACGATCTGGCTGATCGGCTGGAACTCATAAGCAACCCGGCCTCTATCTGGCTTGTCGACCTGATGCGCGCCACCAACGAGCGTTACACCATAGGACTCCAGATCGATGTCCTCGAAGATCGTTTCGCCGGCCTCAGCGATCACGCGCCGTTCTGGAGGGAGGGCTACGACGCCATCCTCGGGATCGAGAACTACCTGCCAACGGATTCGACCACGGCAGGAGTGCTGGCCGGTGACTACCGGCTCAACACTCAGTACCACAGCGTCGCCGATCTTCCCGACAGCATCAACTTTGAACTGGTCGCCGCCGTCACTCGTCTTACCGTGGCCACCCTGGCGCAGTTCGTCGGCGAAGAGGGTCTGCCGAACCTGGCCGTGTTTGGCGGCGACCTGCGACGCTCCGACGATGCCGACGACCTGCGCGTGCAGGTGGCCAACCTCGGACCGGCGGCGGTGTCGACAGCCTTCGATGTGCGCGTGTCGGCATGCGCCGCCGACTCGACAGGCTGCTCCGTCATCTTCCAGGCTACGCACACTGGCGAGGTCGAGGCTGGTGGTGTCGCCACCTTCCGCATCCCCTGGCCACGGCACGGGGACTCCGTGTTCCTCGTAGAAGTCGATCCTGACGACCGCATCGCAGAGGAGGTGGAGCTCGATGACAACAACGCCTTCCAGAGTGTCCGCCTCGTACCGAGTTCAGGCATCGTCATCTTCCCGAACCCCTTCCGTCCGGGTCAGACGCCCTTTCTCCGCTTCAGCGGCGTACCGCTGTTCTCGAGGCTGCGCATCTATCGGCCCGGCGGTGAGCTCGTGTGGCGCGGCTTCGAGGAGGATCGGGGACAGGCCAGCCATGAGATCCACTGGACGGGCGTGAACGCCGCCGGCTTTACCGTCGGTTCGGGTGTCTACGTCTATGACCTGCGCAGTTTGGCAGGCGACCTGCTCGAACGTGGCAAGATCGCCGTGGTGAGGTAGAGGAATCGATGCGAAAGCGACTTCCGAGAGTGATGCAGACGGCGCTTCTGGGGTGCACGGTATTGCTGCTCCCCCACACCGCGGCACATGCGAGGGTCACCACCGCCCAGGGCGTGCAGGCCGCCCGCCAACTGCTTGAGCTCGAACCGGCGGTGCCACGATTCTGCGGCACCTCCCTCGCCATCGCTGCTTCCGAAGCCCGTCAGGGCGCCGACCCGCTCGTGAGCGGCCTTCTCGCCAGTGCCCTGCAACGTCCGGCCCTCGAACACGAGGCCGTGTCGCCCTCGGGCCACTTCCGCCTCCACTACGACACCACGGGCCGTGACGCCGTCGAGGCGATTGACGACGATGACAACGGCCTCCCCGATTACGTCGACCTGACGGCGGCCATCGCCGACAGCGTCTGGGAGCTGCAGATCGATATCCTCGGCTACAACGCGCCACCGTCGGATGGCGGTGCCGGAGGCGGTGACGAGGTCGACATCTACATCCTCGATCTGGGCCGCCAGCAGAACTATGGCATCACGTTCCCGATCTCGAGCGGCGCCGCGGGCCCGGCCTTCTTGGAGGTCGACAACGACTTCACCAACGGCATCTTCGGCAGCACGGTCATCTGTCCCGGTCTCACAGGTACGCGCGGTGATGATGCCCTGCGCGTGACCATGGCCCACGAGTTCTTCCACGTTGTCCAGTTTGGTTACTACCAGGGCAGCGACGGCAGCTGGTGGCAGGAGTCGTCGGCAACCTGGATGGAAGACGTCGCCTATCCGCAGATCGACGACTATCTGCAATATGTCTGCGCCTTTCTGGGGGTACCTGGTCGCGCCGTCGACAGCGGCGTTCCCTCCGCCGACTTCCACTCATACGGGGCTTCGGTCTTCTCCCACTTCCTCGACCAGCGTTATGGTCGGGATGTCATCCTCTGGATCTGGGAGGAGCACCAGCGTCGACGCTCCGCCCGGCTCGACAATTTCGACAGCGCCCTGCGCAACTACAACGGCACCGTCCTCGGCGTGGAGAACGTGAGCGACGCCGGCATCGAGGCCGCCTACAGCGAGATGGGCGTGTGGGCCTGGTTCGTCGGCGACCGTTTCCGCGATGGCTTCTTCGCGGAGGGCGATCGCTACGCGTCCGGGTTCACCCCAACGTTTCCCGTCGCCGCGAAGGTGGCTGTCAGCGACTCTGGACGGCTGGATCACATGTCGCGCACCTACATTCGCCTGGAGCCGCGCCTGCTGCCCGGCGGCGCCACGATCGACACCGAACTGGCTCGCGGACGCTGGCGCCGGCACCTGCTGCTGATCTCACCGGACAGCGCCGAAGTGCGCGACCTCGGCAGCAGCGGTGGCGTCTCGCTGACGGGCTGGGATGCGTGGGATGAGGTGGTCCTCGTGCTCAGCCAGGTCGACGTCGTCGGTATCGGCTACGACTTCGAGGTGATCGTCACCTACGATCCAGACCTGGTGGACGGCCCGGCGCCGAACTCGCTTGTCCTGGAGGCGGGAATACCAAACCCGTTCCGTCCGGGCTTCCACGACGAGACCTTCATCAACTTCGAACTCGATCGCTCCAGCACACGGACCCGGCTGACTCTGTTCGCCGCCGACGGCACCCTTGTGCGGCGGTTTGAGTTGGGGTCACGCTCGGCGCGGCGTCACTCGGTGCGCTGGGATGGCAGAAAAGACGATGGAAAGCTGGTGAGTTCGGGGATCTACTACGCTGTCCTAGAGGCCGACGGCGTGCAACGGCGCAAGCCGCTGGCCGTCATTCGCTGAACACTCACGCCGCTGCGTCGCCCTGCTCGCGGCGCAGTTGTCGCAGGAGGCTGTCTCCGGGCAACTCGACATCCGCATAACGCACGGCCCTGCCGCGGGCGACGTCCGCTGTGAGGGTGGCCCCGTCCGATAGGCCCAGCGGCAACAGCCTCTCCTGCTGAGACACGGCGGCCTTCTCGATCACGCCGTTGACGGTATAACCGCCGCCGCCGTCGATGGTTTCACCCGCCTGCAGATCGCGTTTGGCGACGGCGATCGTATCCGCCGTCGGCTCCGGCAGCGGCGCTCCCGTCGGTCGACCGTAGAGAACCGCGGCGGCGATCGACAGCGGCGCCTCCACTGCCACGAGGTGATATGGCCGCCACAACAGCAAGTTGTGCCCGTCGCCGCCTGCGTGGCAACCGTAGCCTGCCAGGTCCTCCATGATGAAGGGATGTTCGGCGCGAATCACGCAGAACACGCCCATGTTCAGCGGATTGGGCAGCGTCGTCTGGCCGTCGGTAGCGATGCTGTTGGCCAGCTCGACAACGCCGGACCGGCCGAGCAGCCCACCCTCCTGCTGCAGGCTGAACTGCCGCGGGACATCCTCGAGATTGACCGACGGTTCGTGCATACCGCGCACGTCGGGTGGCAGCCCGGTCATGTTCGCCAGCGCCGTCATCTCCACCTGCGCCTTGGTCCCGTCGCGGAAGGAGTTGTACATCTTCGTGTTGATCGTGCGCCGGCGCATCACCTCGTCGCTGAAGCCGAAACGTTCCTGCACCGTGTCGGGCGTACCGTCCCGATCGGTGGCGTAGTAGATCGTTCCGCGACCGGCTGCGACGATCTCGAATCCAAGGGTTCGCGCCCATTCGATCATGTGCATCGTGCAACCGGGCTGGTCGCCGTCGACGAGAGTGTAGACGACGCCCGCCGCATCGGCCCGTCGGCGCAGCGCCGCGCCGACGGTGACATCCGCCTCGACGTTGACCATGACGATGTGATTCCCCGCGTCGATCGCCGTCACCGCGTGCAGCGCTCCCGCCTCCGGCACGCCCGTGGCGTCGACGATGACATCAACAGCGTCACTGGCCGCTGCCAGCAGCGGGTCGGCGGTGATAGCCAGCCGGCCCGCGCTGATGGCGTCGACGATAGCCGCTGCAGAATCCGCCACCACGACACGTTCCCCCAGCCCGCAGGAGGCGAATACGGCTCGGGCGCGCTCGGGGTCGAGATCGGCTACGACAGCCGCCTCGATCCCGGGGCACTGGGCCAATTGTACGATGAGGCCGCCGCCGAACTTGCCAGCGCCGATGACGGCACAGCGGATGGGGTTGCCTGACGCCTGGCGCTCGGCCAGCAGATGGGTGAACAGCTGCATGGGTGCTATTTCTGCGGCCGCCGGAACGTGCCGGAGCCGGGGAAGTTGGCCTCGTCGCGCCAGTCCGGCTGCCACCACAGTTGTGCCAGGGGACCTGTGGTTTCGTCGAAGTCGTCCACGGCGATGTTGATGCGGATTCGGTCCCAGTCCTTCCCCTGTTGTGCCTCTATGTAGCTGAGGGACACTGACACTTCGTAGGCGTGTCCCATCGGCGTCGGTACACCCACGGCCAGAACCCCCTCCCGCTCCAGCATGTCAGGCTCGTGGAGACCCATGTTCTGGCGGACGTTGTCGGGGCTGATGCCGACCAACAACGCCGTGCCCGCCTGGTCGCGTCCCTGGGAACGCGCAGGTTCGGGGCGCGCATCGATGCGCAGCTCGAGCCCGTCCTGCGTCCAGGCGCTGCTCTGCTTGTAGATCTGGCGCTCGTCGGTGACATCGACGGCCACGTACAGGTGGGTGTCGTCCATCTCGACAGAGAATCGCCACGAGCAGTCATCGGGGCCCAGCCAGGAGTCAGGATTGATCTCGATCTGGCCTGGGCTCTTGATGTCGAAGGCCATGTCGCTCCACTCGTCCAGGTTCCCGTCCACGGCCACGGGTGCGGTGCGTCGGCGGATATCGAACTCTCGCGTAACCACGAGCCGGGACGTGCCGTCGATCGCGGGCACCGCTTCGCTGTCCACGTACTCTGCCGTCCACTCCAGTACCAAGGGCCCCATCGATCCGACACTCGCCTCGCGGTGAGCATCGATCTCGAGATCGTAAAGCTCTACCGAGTTGGGCGGCAGTTCGATTTTGATTACTGAGGGCGTCACCGTGGCGTACGGGTGTTCGGCGAAGCGGGCGCTGATGTGCAACGGGATGTCGGCGTCGTTTGTCAGCCGCAGTTCGGAGGTTGCCCCGCCGAAAATCTCCTCCTCCGAAAACACCGGGCGCATGGCGATAGCGCCTCCCGACATCAGTGAACCGAGCAAGGCCGCCGTCTCTTTCGTGCGCACGTTCTCGTCCCAGATGCCCTCGAGCATCAGGTTGGCGATGCGGGGGCCCTCGTCAAACATCGTCACCCACACGACGTGATCGAACTCGCCGAACAGGGGTCCTCTCAATCCACTGCCACCGCCTGTAGTGGCCAGCACGAAGTAGTTGCTCTCGTTGCGCACGTGTTTGGTATATCGGTGGAAATGACCGGCAAAAACTGTGTGTTTGCGCCCGACGAGCATGCCCTCGATCCGCGTCCACATGGCGTGCATCTCCTCGGAGCCGGTCTCGTTGTAGTTCCACAGTGGCTTGTGCAGGAACACCATCGTCCAACGCACGTCAGCGTTGTCGGCCAATACTCCTTCAACCCAATCGGCCTGCTGGGAGGTGATCGTGTTCGGCGCCGTCTCCTCGGTATTGAGGCAGACGAACAGCACGTCACGGTAGACGAAGTGGTAGTAGGAACGATCGAAGCGCTCCTTCCAGACCTCAGCCATCACCGGGTTGCTGATATCGTGGTTCCCCGGCAGGTAGAAGAAGGGCATATCGAGTTTCCCCACGAAGCCGATGAACTCGTCCCATTCGGTGTTGAGGACATCGCGGTCTTCGGAGTAACCCTCGATCAGATCGCCCACGGACATGACGAACTCAGGCTGCAGCAGGTTGATCTTGCGCATGGCGTCGGGGAAAATACCAGCACGGTGTCCGCCGGTCCGATCGGTGACGATGGCAAACTGAAAATTCTCGGGGTCGTTGACCAGATCCAGGTGAGTCCACGGGTTGATGGCCTCCACCTGGATACGAGGACGACTGCGGTCTTCATCCGCATCGATGGCTGCGGACAGACAGAGTGACGCAATGGCGATAACCCGAAACTTGCTCATGGGATCCTTTTGAGGGGTTAGCACTCTCAGGATAGCCCATGGATCGAGCGTCAACAACTCCCTGCTTGCCGCCGTTTGGGATTCATAGGTATACTTGTGGTCCAGTGCTTATTTGAGCCCTATTCGAACTAGGATCCCTGTGATCAAGCGCTTCTCGCCCAACGATTTCCTCGACGAGGACGATCCCCAGTTCACCCCGGTCAAAGAAGACCTGCTCGACTTCCCAAGGGCCACCGGCGCTCCACCGCCCGCCCCCATGAGATCAAGACCGCGTCGCCAGGAGTCCTGCGACTGCAATCACGGCCAGGCCCCCAACGGCGACAGGCACCCCCTCGGCACGGATCACGAAGCCACGCCTCAGAATCCCCAAGCCACAGAGCGCGTCGACAGCACCGAGAACCCCCGCGCCACAGGATGTGGCGCAGGCAGAATCACCGAGGCAGGACTCGGCCGCTGTCTGGCCGAGTCCAAGCGACACGATGTCGCCGCAGACTCCGAGCGACAGGACGTCGCCCAATTCATCAATCATCTTAAACGCGGTCTTCTGTCCGACACGATCGTGCACAGGGAGACGATCCCCCCCCGGCCCGAAAAACGCGCCATCGACATCACCCACCTGGGCCCACGTGTCGAACGCATTCTGGAGGCCGCCGGCATCGAGCGGTTGTGGTCACATCAGAAGGAAGGGATCCGCCTTCTGCAGGAGGGACGCAACGTCGTCGTCGCCACACCGACGTCGTCGGGTAAGACGCTGATCTACAACACCGCCGTCCTCGACGACCTGATGGAGCACCCTTCCGGGTGTGCCATCTACATCTTCCCCCTCAAAGCACTGGAACAGGACCAGCTCGGCGCACTGCGCAACCTGCTTGGCAATCTGTCCTGCGGCCTGACGGCGGAGATCTACGACGGCGATACGAAGCCGCACCTGCGTGAGAAGATCCGCAAACACCCGCCCAACATTCTCATCACCACCCCCGACATGTTGCACTCCGGATTGCTTGCTTTCCACGAGAGTTGGGAGGAAGTGCTGAAGAATCTGCGCTGGATCGTCGTCGACGAGTTGCACACGTACAACGGCATCTTCGGCTCCCATGTCCTACACCTGTTCCGCCGGCTCACACGCCTGTGCGGCTGTTACGACGCTGCGCCCCGTTTCGTCACCTGCTCGGCGACGATCGGCAATCCGCAACAACTGGCTGAGCGCCTCTTCGGCCGACCCTTCGTCGCCATCACCGACTCCGGCGCGCCTACGGCGACCAGACACTTCATCTTCGTCAATCCCGTCGACAGCCCCAACACCGTCGCTTCCCGGCTGTTGCAGGCCGGCGTTCTGCGGCAACTACGCACCATCGTCTTCACACGGGCGCGCACGATCACCGAGCTCGTCTACCGCTGGGCGACGCAGCACCGCAACGACCTGCGCCGTAAGATCAGCTCCTACCGTGCCGGGTATCTACCCGAGGAACGCCGCCAGATCGAGTCACAGCTCATCTCCGGCGAGCTCCTCGGCGTCGTCTCCACGTCGGCGCTGGAGCTGGGCATCGACATCGGCGGCCTCGACATGTGCGTCCTCGTCGGCTACCCGGGGTCCATCGTCAACACGTGGCAACGCGCCGGCCGCGTCGGCCGCCGGGGGCGCGAATCCCTCGTCATCCTGCTGGCCAGCCGCGACGCCCTCGATCAGTACTTCATGAAGAATCCGGAGAAGTTCTTCGGGCGGGATATCGAGGACGCCGTCGCTGACCCGTCGAACCGCTACATCCTCGAACAGCACCTGCCCTGCGCGGCGCGTGAGCTGCCCCTGACACTGGCCGAGCCGGAATACGCTGAGATACCCAGCTACCGACAGGCCCTCGACACTCTCACCGGACGCGGCGAGTTGCTGCAAAGCGCCGACGGCGACGTCTGGTTCGCGGCCCGCAAGCAGCCTCACCGCCTCGTCAATATGCGCGCCATCGGCGAGAGCTGGTCCATCGTCGCTACCCCCACCACACCCGCAGGCAAGCGCTACACCATCGGCACCGTCTCCGGCGGGCAGTTGTACTCGGAGTGCTACGAGGGCGCCGTCTACCTGCACCATGGTCGACAGTACCTGATCGGGGAGCGCAACCCGGTAAAGCGGCAGATCGACGCCAAGGTCGTCGACGTTCCATACTACACGCGCCCCAAGAAGGAAAAGGAGACCGAGATCCTGGAAGAGCTGGCCAGCAAGCCGATGCACGGCTACCAGGCAAAACTCGGTCGCCTGCGCGTCGAATCGCAGGTCGTCGCCTTCGAGAAGGTCCGCGTCGCCGACGGCGCCGTGATCTCCCGGCATCCTCTCGACAGCCCGGTGGAAGTCTTCGAAACCGTCGGCTTCTGGCTCGAGATGGACGCGCCCTTCAAGAAGCATCTCAAGGGTCGCGGCCATCATCACATGGGCTCGCTGCACGCGACCGAGCACGCCACCAAATCACTGTTTCCGCTGCTGGCGCTGAGCAAGGGTACCGACGTAGGCGGCATCTGCTACCCAATGCACCCCCAGCTGCGCAAGGGGGCCATCTTCATCTATGACCAGTATCCAGGCGGCATCGGTTTGGCAGAGAAGGGCTTCGACATGCTCGACCGCCTGCTGGAGCTGACGCTGGGTATGGTGCAGGGGTGCGACTGCGAGGAGGGCTGCCCGTCCTGCATCCACTTCCCCACGTGCGGCGCCGGCAATCACCCGCTGGACAAGGCGGGCTGCATCCACCTGCTGGAACTGCTCAGCGGCCGCGCCCGGCTCGACGCCGAAGCCCTCGACGTAAGCGAGATCGAGGACGAGCCGCCCCTGTTCGCGGACTGGGAGGCGGCAGGCGAAGAAGGGGGGGACTCTGCCATTGAAGATGACGAGCAGCATGTCGTCGTCTTCGACCTGGAGACACAACTGAGCGCTGCCGAAGTGGGCGGCTGGGGCAAGACTTACCTGATGCGAGTCAGTTGTGGCATCGTCTGGGACAGTCGTACTGATGAGTTCACCACCTACTTCGAAGACCGTGTGCAGGACCTGATCGAGCACCTCAAGTCTGCCGATCTCATCGTCGGCTTCAACTGCATCGGTTTCGACTACTCTGTCCTGCGCGGCTACACCCGTTTCGATTTCCGCAACCTGGAGACTCTCGACATGCTGCTCGAGATCAAAGAGCAGCTCAATTTCCGCGTCAGCCTCAACAGCCTGGCGCAGTCGACGCTGGAAAAGAAGAAGTCCGCCGACGGCCTGCAGTCGCTACGCTGGTGGAAACAGGGACGTCTCGATCTGATCGAGAAATACTGTCGCGACGACGTGGCCATCACCCGCGACATCTGGCGTTATGGCCGTGACCGTGGTTACCTCCTCTTCGACCGCAAGAATGAAGGCCGGATGCGCATCCCCGTGGACTTTCGCGAGAAGGTCATGGCGTTGGATTGAAACACAGAAGGCCGGCCTCCCAGGTGGAAGCCGGCCTCGTGCAAGACCAGGGATCCGCCGCCGCCAACCGTGGCGAGGCGCTTGAACCTCGCTCGTCTCTGATTACGTGACGAGCGCCGCCGCCGTCGTCGTTGGCTCGTTCTCCAGTCGCGACAGCCAGTATCCCAGGTCGAAGGTTTCGTCCCCGATCAGAAATCGCCAGAGCTTGATGCGATTGACGATCTCGAGGCGGGACTCGTTGCCATACCAGCGATGATTGGTATTCAGCAGACCGTTTACCTCGGGATCATCGATGTCATCGGTGTTCCACAGCTTCAGCTGCCGCACGGTCGGATTGAGCCGCAGCTTGAACATGTAACGCGTACGATCCGTCAGGTTGGGTTGGGCACAGTGCCAGATACCGTGATGGGCGACCATCACGGTGCCGGCTTTGCACACCATCGGCAGCTGCCCGAGAAAATTCTGGTAACGGGCGATATCGGACTCGCTGATGCGGCGGTAGTGGCTGCCGGGCAGTATCATCGTGCCGCCCATCTCGCGCGGCGTGTCGTGGGCGAAGTAGAAGAACTGGACGTCGAAAGGCGTGCGTAGATCGATGATGGCGTCGGCGTGCCAGATCTGCCCCTGCTCCTGGTTGGACTGTACAATGTGTATGGCGTGGTGGTCGTAGAGCGGAGCATCCCCCACCAGACTCGCCATGATCCCCTGAATCTTCGGCAGCCTCACGATGTCTCCGATGGCGGTTCCTTCCCACATGCCCTGCAGCGGATCGCCGGTTCGGGGCCGCTCGATGCCCGCTTCCATCTCGGCCAGGGCCCGCTCGTTGAGCTCGGCCGGCACGACGTCGTCGAAACGTAGAAATCCGTCCGCGACGAATTTCGCCATCTGTTTCGTAGTCAGCAGATTTTTCTTGTTCGCCATTGTCAACCTCCCACGTCTTCAAGTTGCTCGAGGATGTATTCGTATTTGAGGTAGGCCGTGTTGTATTCCATCCCAGGATAAGCCGGGTGCTGCTGCGGAAACTGGATTACCCGCCAACCGTCATGCATGGCGGCCACGACGGAGGGGTATAGGGGCTCCTCGCTGTCTCCAGTCGTGTGCTTCTCACGGCCTGTGCCGTCGTAGATTGACCAGGCAACGGTGGCAGAGTTCAGATCCGGCGAGTGCGCGTAGAGGACGAGGAGTTTCTGGCGAAGCGCCACGGTGCGGGAGCCTTTCGCTCGGGGGGCGTGGTGTGGATGATCGGCCAAAGATACCCTCCAACCAGTGCCGCGCCAGCGCCTCCATTCCGTTGCCCGGGATGACTGCCGGCTTTAGCCTTGGTCTCCATGACCGCTACCGACTTCGCCATCGCCCGCATCGAAACCTTCCACATCGCCTTCACCGACGAGCCCTCCTATTGGGAGGACTACAAAGGCAAGGGCGGTGCCGACGTTGGCGCCCGCTTCGAGTTCCGCGACGGCTGGCGCACCGTTTACCCCCGCACCGTCGAGGGCTTCCTCGTGCGCGTCGAATTGGCCGACGGTTACGTCGGCTGGGGTGAGGGCAACTGCCCCATCGGCCCGGAGGTGGCCTGCCTCGTCGCCGAAGCTGTCCAGCAGCCAATGGCTGTCGGGCGCGAGTTCGGCTCGCCGCTGCAGTTGTGGGACTTCCTCTACGATGCTCAGCGAGGGCGTGGCTACGCCTCCGGGTACTGGCTCGACGGCATGGCCGCCATCGACATCGCCATCTACGACGCGATCGGCCGGCGCGAGGGCCTGCCAGTGGCAGCCATGTTGTGTGATTCGCCGCGAACACAGCTCCCCGTCTACCTTTCCGGCCTGCGGCGTCGTACAAGGGAGGACCGCCTCGAACATCTGCGGACCTGGCTCGGCACGGGGCTGACGGGCGTCAAGATCTTCGTCGATGGCGACCTCGCCGCTGGCACAGCGGAAGTCGAGTTCCTGCAGGCCGGCACCGGCGACGCAGTCGATCAGTGGATGGTCGACACACTTTGGATGGTGTCTCGCGAGAACGCCCCCGAAGCGCGGCGCCGCTACGGCGATCTTGGCTGCCGCTGGCTCGAGTGCCCGCTGGAACCAGAAGACCTGGCAGGCCACCGAGAACTGCTGACCCATCCGGGCGCTCCCATCGCCCTCGGAGAGCACTTCCGCACGCACTTCCAGACGGAGGCGTGGTTCGAGCCTCCGGGCGCTCTGGAGGTGTTCCAGCCGGACATCGGCCGCACCGGATTCAGTGACGGTCTGCGCCAGCTTGAGCAGGCCCGTATCGCCGGAGTGCCAACGACGCCGCACATGGGCAACGGACTCGGGCCCTTCCAGGCGGCGACCCTCCACTTCGCCACAGCCTGCGGCGACGAGTACCTGCAAGAGTATCAGGCGGGTCTTGCGGAGCGTGCGACGCTCGTGGGTTCCACAGCCTGGGAGTACGCCGACGGCATGTTCAACCTGCCCGACGCGCCTGGCCTGGGCGTCACCGTCGACGAACAGGCCCTGGCCCGCTACGTCGTCAACTGAGACCAAGCGACGCCGCAGGCACGCTTGCGTTGCCGATTCGAGGCGCTTGAAGAGACGTCGATTCATGATCAGCCGATCAGCGCCGGCCGACTAACTCGGCGCGAAAGAAGACCCCGGGTTCACTGAGGCTCTCGGCCTCATAGTGGGCAGACTCTCCCCCACCCTCTATCTGCCAGACGATGTCTCGTTCGTCGTGATGCCGGGCGATGCCGCGTGTTCCCGGCATGTACTCGAGGTGTTCGGGAAGGTTGATGAAGACCGTACCTCCCCAGGGTGAGACCACGTGCAATCCGTAGGCCATGCGCGCATCCGGGTCACTATAGTTGGTTGCTGGATCTACGTAGAAATGAATCGGCATGAATCCATGTCTCGGGGATGTGGGCTATTGTGCGGACCAGCACTTTTGTGATACATCTCACAGCCTTCCATGCTGCACACCCCTATCGTACTCCTTGACAGTGCCCCCGATGCTATGAACATTTCCCAACACGCCCCTCCGGACGCCGATCCCTACGGCGTCCGGCAATCGCCCCCTTCAGGGAGGATCTCATGGTCCGATTCAGCCTTAACCTGTTGTTAGCGATCTGCCTCGTCTTTGGCGGAGCCGCCACCGCCTTCGCCCAGACGGACGGAATGGGGGAGCACGACGGCCCTCCCCCCATGCTCGTCATCATGCCGCCGCCCGATGTTGAAAAGCCGGAAGGCATCGAACTGTCGGAGGATCCAGCAGAAGCCTTTCACCAGATATTCGACGTCTTCTTCGGCATGATGGATGAGGACGGCAACGGCGAGCTCAACCACGATGAGCTGGGTGGTTGGGTCCATCCGCCGCCCCACATGGATGGAGGCCCCGGTGGAGGGATGGAAGGCCCTCCGATGGGCGGCGAAATGGAGGAGCACATCCGTCACCTCGAGGAAGAGTTGCGCAGGGTCCACCAAGAGCAGCACATGCGCCACATCGAGGAACTCGGCCACCACCGTGATCGAATCAGGGAGGAGATCGGCCACCTGCGTGAACGTTTGCGGGAAATGGACGAAGAAGCCCGCAGGGTAGCCGAGGAGCTTCAACAGGCCCAGTCAGAGCCCCCGATGGGTGACGAAGCCCGATGAACTAGGGCAAGTCAGCCCACCGTTCTCCTTTAGCAACCGGGGGGTCTCGCACTGCGGGACCCCCCGGTTTTCTATCCTACCGGCGATGCCGCAGTATATTCTCGCCGATGGTGCATTCTCCTTCGAAGGCAACGTATACCGTCAGCCTCTACGCCGAGTACGGTCTTAGGGACGACCTGACGTTGATCGCCTACGCGCCCTTCTTCCAGCGGATCACACTCAACAAGCAAGTCGGCCGGGAGAGCGAGTTTGTCTATTTTGGCGGCGACGATGCTCAGGGCATCGCCGAGGTCGGTGTGAGTTACGCCTGTGGAGCGGCGTGCCGGCGTCGTCAGTGCCGACTTGGCTCCGGCTTACCCATCGGCGACGGCGAGTTCAACCGGCGTCTGTCGCTGCTCTACGGCGCTCCCTGTACCCGTGGCCTGGTTATCTAGGCGTAGAGATTGCCTGCAACTTCCGCCATGACGGGTACGACGATGACTTCCTACTGAATGCCGAAGCCGGCATGAGCTGGCGACGCCTGGCGTTGACCCTGCGGGCCCAGATGCTGGAGTCCATCGACAGTGGCGACGCGTCCGTTCAGGGTGGTGCCGGTGGACTCTACAGAAACGACCGTCGTTTCCTCGGCTTCGGTCCGGAGGTCGGCGTCCAGATCACACCCGATCTGCATCTGTCTTTGAGCGTCATGACAGGCACCCGCCTGCGCAACGCCATCGCCGCACTCTCCTACAGCGTGGGGTTGTCGACCCAACGCTGATTGGAATTGCCAAGGCTCCGTTTGGCACGCGCTCGAAGCCCCGTGATTCGTAGTCAGTTGGGCAGGTTCTGACTTGCCGTAGTCAACCCATGCGTTGCCGTAGCGAGGCGCTTGAAAAAGCGTCCTCTTCAGATTGACCGTCGAGCGCCGCCGGCCTCAGGCCGCCTGTCTGTCTGCCTTCACGAGGCAGCGTTCCAACCTCTCCACGTTCTCACGCACCATGTTCGGGTTGTCCTTCGTATGCACACCGACACAGACGGCATCCGACTCACGCATCTGGGCGGCAGCGAACTCGAAGGCCTCGTCGGGATCATTGCGCCCGGCAGCCATGATCTTGTAGTGAATGGCGGGGCGGCTCAAGCCTTGAATGACCTGCACCATGATCTGTCGGTCCTCATCACGGTAGGCTTCCTGCGCGGCGGCATCACGTTCGGCCTTGCTGTCGCGCCGTGACGGGTTGTAGTAGCAGCACATGTAGAAATCGACGTCGAGGTGATCCTCCGCCCAGCGATGTACATCGGGATTGTGACCGGCGATCCCGGCGGGCAACCCCGAATCGCGGATGCGCTGAATGATATCGGGCAGTCGGCTGAGATCGTCGTTGGCCAGCATCTGATCCATCTGTCCGCCGTGTACAAAGATCGCGTTGGCGCCCATGCCCAGCGCCCGGCTCACCGAGCGCTCGATGCTTGCCAGTTCCGGCGTCGTCTGCGCGATCCAGTCGATCCGCCCTCCTTCGTCACGATACTCGCACAGGATGCGGATCACGTGGTTGTCCGCCCGCCCCAGAAACGTCGTCACGCCATTGGCCTCGGCATCGGCGAGAGTCGCTTTGATTCGAGCCGTCGTGTACCAGTGACGCATCTCCTGATCGCGTCTTTCTCCTTGGTGCGACACGGTGCTGAAGGGATTGCCGCCGATGATAAACCGGCTCACCGCCAAGCCTGCCAGCTGCACCTGTTCCATGTTCATGTCCGGACCCTTTCGTTTCTTCCCGCATGGTAGCACCCGCGTCCTGCTTCGGCAACCATGACTTCGCCTTGCGGGCCCGTTGGGACCAACCTACCGAGCCTGCTATATTTCGGCTCATGCAGACTCCTGATGACGCCGACCTCCTCGCCCGTCTCTACCGTACGCTGTACGGCATCCGCCGCTTTGAGCAGACCTGCATCAGTCTCTATCGCCTGGGCCACATCCGCGGTTACCTGCATCCCTACCTGGGCGAAGAGGCCATCGCCACGGGCGTCTGCGCCGCCCTCGGTGAGGATGACTACATCGTCAGCACGCACCGCGGACACGGCCACTGTCTGGCCCGCGGTGCAGGCTTCGACCGCATGCTCGCCGAGATCACGGGCAAGGCAACGGGGTACTGCGGCGGCCTCGGCGGTTCTATGCACATCGCCGATCCGGACACGGGCAACCTGGGTGCCAACGGCATCGTCGGCGCCGGCATCCCCATCGGCGTCGGCGCCGCCTTGGGTGCCACGATCCGGGGCGAAGACCGCGTCTGTGTCGTGTTTTCCTCCGACGGCGCCGCCAACCACGGGACCTTCGGCGAGGCGTTGAACCTGGCCGCCATCTGGAACCTGCCGCTGCTGCTCGTCGTCGAGAACAACCAGTTCGCCGTGTCCACTCCCGTGCACAAGGCGAGTCGTGTCGTCGACCTGTTCCGCCGCGGCCAGGGTTATGGCGTCGAGAGCCTCACCATAGACGGCAATGACGTTCTGGAGGTATACGAGTGCGCCGCCGACGCGCGGCGGCGTCTGCTCGCCGGTGAAGGTCCGATCCTGATCGAGGCCAAGACCTACCGCCAGGCCGGTCACCACGTGAACGACCCGGGCGCCTACATGCCACAGAACCAGGTCGAACACTACAAGGCACGCGATCCGCTGACGCTTTGCCGACAACATCTTGCCGATGACGAGCGCGCCGACGCCATCGAGACCGAAGTCGACGCCGAAATCGAGGCCGCCGTCGACTTCGCACACGGTAGTCCGGAGCCTGCTGTCGACGAATTTCTGCACGAGTACGAGGCGTGACGAACGCCGCCAAGCCGAATTCGCCCTCGGCGTCACGGACTCTGCTGTTGCGAGATGGCCTGAACGAGGCCCTGCACCAGGAGATGGCCCGCGACGAGCGCGTCTTCTGCATCGGCGTGGGTATCGCCGAACGCGGCGGCTCCTACAAGGTCACCGACGGCCTGCTTGCCGAATTCGGACCGCAGCGCTGCATCGACACGCCCATCGCCGAAGCCAGCATCGTCGGCGCCGCCGTTGGCGCCGCCATCACCGGGATGCGCCCCGTCGTCGAGGTACTCTTCGTCGACTTCACGCTGCTGACGATGGATCAGGTCGTCAACCAGGCGGCGAAGTATCGTCTGATGTCGGGAGGGGCCCGCTCGGTGCCGATGGTCCTGCGCACTCAGGGGGGTGTCGGCGATGGCGTTGCCGCGCAGCACTCCCAAAGTCTAGAAGGCCTGTTCTACCACATCCCCGGGCTCAAGCTCGTCATGCCCTCCACCCCACGCGACGCGCGCGGCCTCTTGCTGAGTGCCATTCGCGACGATGATCCTGTCATCTTCCTGGAGCACAAAGCGCTCTATATGACGGAGGGGCCGGTGCCCGTGGATGAAGAGGTGATCCCCTTCGGCGTGGCCGATATCAAACGTTCCGGACGCGACTGCACCCTCATCGCCTGGTCGAACATGGTCCCGCGATCGCTGACGGCTGCTGAGGAGCTGGCCTCCGCCCATGGCATCGACGTGGAGGTCATCGACCCGCGTACGCTGGTCCCCCTCGACCGGCAGACGATTCTCGAGTCCGTCTGCCGCACGGAGCACGTCGTCATCGTGCAGGAAGCCGTGCGCCGTGGCGGCGTCGCTGCCGACATCGCCTCCATCATCCAGGCCGACGCCTTCGATTACCTCGACGCGCCGGTGGAGATCGTCGCCGGCCGCAACATACCGATCCCCTACAACCGGACCCTCGAGCAAGCCTGCATCCCGCAGACGGCGGACATCGTCGCCGCCGTGCGCCGAGCGGTGTACGCATGATTTCCGTTTGTATGCCACAGGTGGGGGAAAACCTGACCCTGGGCGTCGTGCTGGAGTGGTTGAAGGACGTAGGTGATCCCGTGGCCCGCGGCGATGTCATCGCCATCGTCGAGTCGGAAAAGGCCGCCTTCGAAGTCACCGCCGAGCGCGCCGGTGTCCTGCTGCGCATCGATTGTCCCGCCGGCCGGGAAGCGCAGGTGCTCAAGCCCATCGCCTGGATCGGCGAGCCCGGAGAGGTGGTGCCGGCCGCCCTGGAAGACCCGCCTGAGACGACGGCACCTCTGCAGAATGAACCAATCGCGGCCTGGCACCCCCGGAGTGTCGACCTTCGAGGCATGTCGACGGCGGCCACCTTCACCTCCCCCTCGGCACGGCGTCTGGCGCGACAGCTCCTCGTCGACCTGGCCGCGGTGCGGGGATCGGGGCCCTCCGGGCGAATCGTGCGCCGCGACGTGCTCGCCGCCGCCCTGTCGGACTGTGGCGGCACACCCGCCATCGCAGCTACCGTCGAACCCGTCGTCGAGGGCGGGGATCGGGTTCAACCGCACGGCCGGCTGCGCGCCGCCATCGCCGAGCGCATGACCCTCAGCGCTCGCAGCGTCCCGCACTTCTACCTGTTCGCCGACATCGACGTCACCGACGCCCAGGCGTTGCGAGCCACCCTCGGCGGGGATCCGCCCGTCTCCCTCACCGACTTCGTCGTCGCTGCCGTAGCCCGCTCGTTGCGCCGGCACGAGCGCCTCAATGCCCACGTCGGCGCCCGGGGCATCATACTCAAGGCAGGCTGCCACGTGGGCCTCGCCGTCGCTGTAGACGACGGGGTCCTCGTCCCCTCCCTGATCGATGCCGACCGCCGCAGCCTTGAGCAGCTGGCTGAACTTCGCCGCCAGGCGATCACCTCAGCCCGTGACGGTGTCGTCGCGCCGAAGCCGTCCCCCACCTTCACCGTCACCAGTCTCGCCGGCTACGATGTCGAGCGCTTCCTGCCGATCATCAACCCACCCGAGTGCGCTATCCTCGCCGTCGGTCGCAGCGGCGAGCGCGTCGTCGCCCGCGACGGTAATGTTGTCGTGCGCGAACAGCTGACGCTGTGCCTCGCCTGTGACCACCGCGCCGTCGACGGCGCCGGCGCCGCAGGTTTTCTGCAGACGCTGACGGGATCACTGGAAGCCCCGGCCGGGCTCGTGCAGGCGGAGGTGGGCGGCTCGTGATCGACGGTCCGATCCTGTCCCTGGGCGAAGCCCTCGTCGAGTTCATGCCGGAGCCTGCGGGGGGGACGATGCGGCGGGCTCCGGCGTGGCGAAAATACGCCGGCGGTGGACCCGCCACCTACGCCGCCGCCGCCGTGCGCTGTGGGCGCCAGGCGACGCTGATCACTCACGTCGGCGAGGATCCCTTCAGCGACTTCATGATCGACGCCCTGGTCGAGGAGGGTGTCGACACATCCGCCATCCGCCGCATCGGGGGACGGCAGATCGGCCTCTGCTTCCACGAGTGCATCGACGGTAACACGAACCTGATCTTTCACCGGCGCGACTCGGCGGCGACGACGCTGTCGCCTGAGGATATCGACCCGCAGCGATTGGCCGCCGCCGCCGCTCTGCACGTGCCGGGCACGACGATGCAGATCAGCCCCTGTGCGCTGGAAGCGTCGCTGGCCGCTATCGATGCCGCCCGTGCCGCCGGGATCACCGTGTCCTTCGACCCCAACATCCGCGTCATTCCGGGGGGCACAGAGACAGCCGCCGTCTTCGAGCAGGCCCTCGCCGCCGCCGATGTCGTCACGCCTACCCTCGAGGAGGCCGCCGCCATCACCGGCAAGGAGAACGCCGACGACGCGGCCCGCGAGCTGCGCGCCCGCGGCCCGAAGCTGGTAGCGGTGACGCTGGCGGCGAAGGGCTGCGTCGTGCTAGCGGAAGGGGATACCGAACCCGTGTATTGCGCCGGGTACGATGTCGATGTCGTCGAGCCCACTGGCGCTGGCGACTGTCATGCCGCAGCGACGATGGCCGGCTATCTGGCGGGTTGGGACCCGGCCCGCATCGGCGCCTTCGCCAACGCCGCCGGCGCCATCGCCGTTACCGCCATGGGTCACTTCGGCGACGCCTTGCCGACGCTGGAGCGCATGGAGAAAATGATCCGCAGCGCGTCAGCCAGAAGCTGAGAGCCGCGTAGTCGCCACCGTCGCCGCGGCCACGGCGGCCTTGTCCAGCAGCAACGGATGATACCCTCCCGCCGGCCACAGTTCGAGCTGATCGAAAGCGTGGGCGTGTCCGGCTTGACCGCTCTGTCCCGCCAGCATGCAGCCTTTCGCGTCCAGTGACGCCATGTCGGCGACGAAGCGGTAACTCGGTCCGCCCGTGACCTCGAAACGTGTCGATGCCTCCCGGCTCGAACGGTTGTTGACGACACCCATGCCCCCGGCGCACGGTACCGGCTCTGGTTCGAGAATTTTGCGCGCTGCGTCGCTGCGTGCCGCCGGATGGCGCAGCACCATGAACTGCGCCCGCCCCCATCGCCAGGAGCGCGCCGTCGGCCCGAGAGAACCTTCGAGGTAGTCGAGGGCCTCCTCACCGGCAGCGCGTACCAGGTCGGTCAGGTCGGCACTGAAGAAACCCGGCGACGGCTGGCCGAGCAGCAGGTGGCGCGTGAGCCCGCCGGAGTTGCCCGCATTGAGTTGCGCCGTGAACGGATCGAGGACAGCTGCTCCCACTCGGTGCACGAGCCGCGGCCACAGCGCCGTCCAGATCGTCGCCCCCACCTGATCGGCGTCGAAGCGCCCGTTCCAGCACCGCAGCCACAGCGCCGCCCGCCGCAGACGGGGAGTTGCCCGCATTCGTCGTGCCACCGGACGCGCCAGTTCCTCGGCCCGCAGGGACAGGTTGTCATCCTGCAGGTCACCTACCTGCGTCGCCGTCAGCTTTCCTTCCCCACCCAGCGCACGCCCGATCCGGTCGTGGCGATAGCCGTCTGCATAGGTCCCATACAGCCCGTTCATCGAGTCCGGCGGCGCCGGGGGATTGTTCGCCGAGGCCACCCAGCCGCGGTCCGGGTCGTACTCGCCGGGCAGATCCGGCGTGCTGCGATAGCCGCTCCAGACGTGATCGGCGTCGCCGCCCGGGCGTGTACCGCGTGTGGCGATGACCCGCTCGGGCACCGAACCGCACATCTGATAGCCGAACTTGCCATCGCCGTCGGCGAGCACCGCGTTCCACAGGGACAGACGCCAGCGCGAGAAGACCTGCCGCGCCTCGGTGACGGTGTTGGCGCGCCCCAGGTCGATCAGTGTCTGCACGTCGCCGATCGCCTCCTGTCCAAGCCAGCGCAGCGTGATCGGCCCGTCACCCTCCGCTTCGACTGCGGGGATGAAGTCGTTGATCACCGGTTGCCCGTCGGCGGTGAGACGCACCCGTTCTGTCACCGCGTCGCCGCCGGCTACGTCGATACGCTCGGACAACTCGATGAACCGCTCCCAGCCGCTAACAGTGCGGTACTTCGACGGATCGGTCGGATCAACCTGCTCGTGGTAGAGATCGCGCGTCGACGTGACGTTGTTCGTCCGTCCCCATGCCAGGCCACGAGTACGGCCGAACACGACCCACGGCGCTCCGGGATAGGCTGGGCCGATGACGTCGGTGCCCTCAGCGCCGCACAAGTGCTGCTCGTACCACATATCGGGAAAAGCCACGGGCCAGTGCGGATCGGCGGCGAGCACGGGGCCACTGCCATCTAGGCGCGACCGCCCAGCTACCCAGTTGTTGGAGCCGGGCGTGTGGGCAGGGGAATCTGCCTCCGCTGCCCCGCCAGGCGTGCCGCCCCTGGCACCCCAGTCTGGCACGATGTCGGACACCGACTCCGGTGTCAGGAACCAGGCCGCCACCTCGGGTTCGACGCGCCGCTGCAGCCTCTCCGCCGCCACCAGCTGACTCAGCCGCCCCGTCAGCGTCCA
>JAYZCA010000374.1:0-5855 GCA_036339235.1 Candidatus Latescibacterota bacterium
TTCTTTCGTGGCTGCCCTGACCATATACGCCGAGCTCTTCGAGGAGGACGTGACAGTCCTCCCTGCCGAGCTGACGCCGTCATCGACCGGACTCCAATCGATCTCGCTTCCCGAGGAAACCGCCGTGTTGATCTACGCAGCCGTACAGCGGGCCGTCACGAAGTGGTAGCCTCTATGTCCGAACCAAGAGCTCATTTTGCACCGTCTCGACGTCCGGTCCGTACGGAGTTGCAGGCAAGCGAATCGTGATCGATCGCGACCGAGTGCGGCAGGCATTGACCGGACCCATCGCTTCGGTGCGCACACCTTTTCAGCGGGACGGCAGTGTCGATTTCGAGGGTCTGCGACGTGTCATCGACTTCGACATCGACGCGGGGAGCCGGGCGATCGTACTGACAGCCGGTGACAGCCACTACATCGCGCTGTCCGACGCCGAGATCACCCAGGTCACGGAGGTGACGGTCGATCACGTCAACGGCCGTGCCCTCGTCGTCGCCGCCGACCGTTATTACCACACGCGCCAGTCCGTCGAGTTCGCGCGCTTTGCCGCTGCCGCGGGAGCCGAAGTGCTCATGGTCCTGCCGCCGGACTGGGGTCAGTCCACGACTCCGGATCATCTCACCTCCCACTACGGCGCCGTCGCCGAGCACATGCCGATCATGCTCGTCACCGGCATTTTCAGCCCCCGTGGCATCGACTTCGGCTTACAGTGTCTGCGCCAGACGCTGGATCAGGTGCAAGGGGTCGTGGCCATCAAGGACGACTTCTGCGGCGAGTTCGCCCGCAAGATGGGCCTGCTCGTACATGACCGCTGGGCCGTGTGGTCGGGAGGGCAGAAACAGAATCACATGAACGCCCACCCCTACGGCTGCGACGGCTACCTCTCCAGCTTCCTCTCCTTCCACCCTGCCACCGCACACCGCTACTGGCAAGCCATCGAAACCGGTGACCTGTCCGCAGCGCAGACCGTCATCCGCGATATCGACATGCCCTTCTTCGACTACATCATGGGAGTCGAAGGAGGTTTCGACGCCGCCATCCACGGGATTCTCGAACTCATCGGCGTCGCCGGCCGCTGGCGTCCGCCTCCATACCACAGCCTGACGGACTCGCAGATGGAAGAGCTCGACGACTTTCTGCGCGGGCTGGGCGTACTGTAGCATCTGTTAGATCCGCACACCGGACAGATCCTCGCGCATCATCTGCGCCAGCGCCGCCGCTGCCGGTGATTCCGGCCGGCCACTGTGCCTCACCAGGCCGATGGCGCCGCGCCACACCCCGTGCCGACAGGGCTCTCAGCCGGCCTTCGCATAGTCGACGACCCGACAGCAGTGCGAGGTTTCCTTGACGACCTCGTAGCTCACGAACACGGCTGGACGATGCCCTGGCGGGACGAGTGCTCCGATGCACTGCTGGTGGCGATCGTCGCCTTCGAAATCGACATCGAACGGTTGGAGGGTAAGGCGAAGCTCGGGCAGAACCGCCCGCCGGAAGACCGCCGGCGCATGGCCCGGGCCCTCAGCGCTTCGTGACACCCGGGGGACCGTGAACTGGCCGAATTCATCTCAAGCTTCGAGCCGCGGGAAGACTCCGGTTGAGAAGCGGTTGCGCGGGGTGCCCCATGCGCGCAGCTTGGAAGACATGATAACCAACGCCGATCGCGTCGACCTCGAAGCGGGCCTGCAGCGACTCGGCTTCGCCGATTTTCGCCCCGGTCAGCGCGAGGCCATCGAGGCCCTTCTCGAAGTCGGCCGCGTGCTGCTCGTGGCCCCCACCGGGGGTGGCAAGAGCCTCACCTACCAGTTGCCCGCAGCCCTGTTGCCGGGCACGACTCTCGTCGTCTCGCCACTCATCGCGTTGATGCACGACCAGGTCACCGCCCTCGAGGCCCGTGGCGTGCCGGCCACCTACCTGGCGGGCACCCTCGACGGCGATGTCATTCGCCAGCGTATGGGCGCCATGGCCCGCGGCGAGTACAAGCTCGTCTACGTAGCCCCTGAGCGCCTCACCTTCGACGGCTTCCGCGACCTCGTAGGCAAGCTCGACTGCCCGCTGGTCGCCATCGACGAGGCCCACTGCATCAGCGAATGGGGGCACGACTTTCGCCCCGAGTACATGCAGATCGGCAAGCTCCTCGAGCGTCTGCCCCAGGCTCGTGTACTGGCCTGCACGGCCACAGCAACACCCGTCGTGCGCGACGAGATCCTCGAGCGTCTCGGACTGCCTCCTGACACGCCGCAACAGCTGCGTGGCTTCGCTCGACCGAACCTCGCCTTCCGCGTTCTCGAGACACAGAGCAAGCGGGACCGCGAGGCCAATGTCGACAGCGCCCTGCAGGAGACCCTGGGCACTCCGGGATCCGGGCGCGGCACGGCGATCATCTACGCCCCCACACGACGCCAGACCGAAGAGGAGGCTGGCCGTTTGCACGGCGCAGGCTGGAACGCCGCCGGCTACCATGCCGGCATGGAAGGTTTCCAGCGTGAAGCCGTACAGCGGGCATTCATGGCCGGCCAGCAGGAGATCGTCGTCGCCACCAACGCCTTCGGCATGGGCATCGACCGCGCCGACGTGCGCTGCATCGCGCATCTGGCGCCGCCCAGCTCGGTGGAGGCCTATTACCAGGAGGCGGGGCGAGCCGGCCGCGACGGTGCCGACGCGGTGTGCATCCTGCTGGTGTCCCCGGGAGACATGGCTCTGCGCAGACGCCTGATCGAGAGCGACGTCGACGGCCGAGCCCCCGACGCCGAGACGGTCCGCCACCGTTGGAATCTCTTTCTCGAGCTGATGCGCTACGCCGAAGGTGGCGGCTGCCGTCACGACGCCATCCTCCGCTACTTCGGCGATGAAGCCGAAACCCTGGCCGGCTGTGGCAAGTGCGACGTCTGCCTGGAGCTCTCCGACGACGATGGCTACGACGCCGACGAGGTGGGCCGCCTGGTGCGCCAGGCGTTGTGCGGTGTGGCGCGCGTCCACGGCCGCTTCGGCATCGGCGCCGCCGCCCGCCTCCTACGTGGCGCCGATGATCTGCGCCTGCAGCGTGCCGGCCTCGACCAGACACCGACCTATGGGGTACTCTCCGAGAAGGGAGAGGAGTGGATCCTCACCCTGCTGCGACGTTGCGTCACCGCCGGCTGGGTCGATTTTTCCGGTGGCGATCGCCCGGTTGTTTTGGTCACCGACGAGGGCTACGACGTCATCCACGAGCGCCGTCCGGTGCGCCTGCTGCTGCCCCCTGCCGATGCCGGGCGCCGGAAGGCCCCCAAGGGCGCACGACGTTCCGGTAAGAAGCGTCTGGCGCCGGTGCCCTCCGATCTGGACGCACTCGGTGGCCGGATCTTCGGGGACCTGCGCGCCTGGCGACTAGAGACGGCCAGAGCCGAAGGCAAACCACCTTACGTGGTGGCCAGCGATCGCACGCTGCGCGACATCGCCACCCTGCGCCCCGCCGACATCGACGCGCTGCAACAGGCCCACGGCATTGGTCCGGCCAAGGTGGAGAAATTCGGCGAGGACATCCTGCGCGTCGTGCGAGAGGCGCAGGCCACCAGTGTCGACTCATGACACCCATCATGTAACCCGGTTCGCAATTCCTTGAGGCAGTCACGGTTGAAAGTCACATGACTACAGTAGGTTACGAAAAGAAGCGGCTACCTTTCGGCAGGCACCTTCAGATTCGGTAATCGGCGCCGGTGCCCACCTGATGCCTGGGTTCGTATCCAAAGGCAGCCATTGCCGCCTTCTCATGTAAGGCCGATGTGTGGCTATATCGTACTGTCGTTGTCAGATCACGGTGCCCCATCCAGTTCCTCACAATGATGGGAGGAACACCCTGGGCTTGAGCGTGTGAGCAGAAGGCATCCCGGAGTTGGTGACAACCTACCTTGCCCTCAGCGATGCCAGCCTTTATTGCGGCGCGATTGAGCGCTTCTTATATGCGGGTCGGGCTTCGGTAGACGGTGCCCTTTGGTGTCGAGAAGACATACGACACTGCCACATCGGCTTCCCTCCACCCACCTCCATCAGGCGCACAGAGACGCGGCGTAGCACCTCACGGCGTGAGCCATGAACTATTCTTGTTGAAGCGAATCCCACTCAAACGAGCCGATGGCAACAAAGGCTGTTCTCGAATTAGCGAATCCTCATTGTGTTGGGCGCGTCTCCAATCGAGGAGCAGCAGTAAGAGTTGCGTCAGAAAACAGAGGGCATCCCAAAGGTCAATTTCTCGACTTTGGCGATCAGGTTCAGTGCAGTTCTGAGACGAAGGGCAAGGATAGCATCAAGAGTTTCTCGAATGAGAGACAACTCGCAGAGGGTCTTATCCTCAGCGTCCCTATCAAGGACAATGCGGCTGCATGATTAGAACATCCCTTGACATGGCAGTGCTTTGGAGGGATTTCGGGATAGGTGAAACGTCGTTCGAAAGATTATGGTACCTGCCGATGCGTGCAGAAATGGAACGAAGCGTATGAGCTAATGCAACCTTTGCCTACGTATGAACTGATATGGTAAGCTCAAGAACAGGATCGAGTTTTCTCTCTCATCTACTTAAACACTGATAATCGTTGATCTCTTTATTTTCACATGGCAATCAGCCCGTCGAATCCGAATCCAGTTAGGGGCCAAGGCTTGAGTTGACGACAATTTCTTTATGCTTCTATATCAGAACTGATACAAGCAAGACGCGGTTCACATCAAAGACAGCATTTTTCGCGACAACCGGGCGCAGGTGACGAGATTTGCCATCGACCTGCTTCCTGGATCGGCGGCCACAATCAACAACTGCCTGTTCATGGCAAACGTCTCCAACACGAGAGAGAATCACATCGCCCCCTATGGTTACAACGGTCTGCACGGCTCCGGCGCCCTCACCGCAATGAAGGGATCAGATGTATCGGTGCTGCGCAGTACCTTCAGCGGCAACTGGAATGGTGTCGATGACAAAGGCGCCAGCAGCGTCTACCGCGAGACGATTTTTCGGGCTAACGATGCCGAGGGCGGCATCTCGCCCAGGGGGCGCTACGTCCTGGAGGCATCGGGTGTCGGACGCCGTTATTTCGGCGAGACGTCTGGGGTGTCCGACCTGAGGGATGTGATCAATCGATCGACGAACGTGTTCGACGCGCCGGATCCTGACTTCGATACGGAGTTTCGGCCTCGGTCGGCGACAGACATCGGCTGTCGGCCGGTGGACTAGCCAAAAAATCATGAACGCAGCCGACCTTCACCGTGACAGCTTCGTCATCGACTCGCACAACGACACCGCCGTCTCCCTCATCCGCCGCGGCAACGTTGGCCTCGCCGGCGAGACGGGGCAGGACCGCCACGGCCGTGCCGGCGCCGTCGCCTACCTGCGGCAATATCTGTCGCCGCGCGACCCGGGTGCGCTGCAGTTCTCCCTGCCCCGCCTCCGGGAAGGCGGTGTCGACGCTGCCTTCTTCGCCGTCGATACGACACGAGCCTGGGGTAACCACCTCGTCTACGCCATCGACGCCCTGGGATACCTGAAGCGCGAGATCGAGGCGCATGCCGAGGACATGGTCCTGGCACGCGTTGTCGACGACATCGAGGCGGCGAAGGAAACCAGCAAGGTGGCAGTGGTCCTCGCGGTGGAGAACACGGCAGCGCTGCAGCACAGCCTCTACGCCATCGACGCGCTTTACGAGATGGGCGTGCGTACCATGACGCTGACACACAGCGCCCGCACCGAGGCCGCAGACGGCTGCGAGGTTGTCGGGGGTGGAGGCCTTACGGGATTCGGCCGCGACGTCGTGCGTCGAATGAACGAGCTGGGCATGCTCGTCGACGTGTCTCACCTCAACGAGCGAGGTTTCTGGGACACCCTCGAACATTCC
>JAYZCA010000375.1:0-7183 GCA_036339235.1 Candidatus Latescibacterota bacterium
GTGCGGTACAGTGAAAGCACACGGGCGGCGGGCTGGGCCCTGCGGCAGGGACTGATCGGCGATCTGCAGATGGTGCTCTCGGGGGGTGTGGGCAACATCTGGTCGCCCGATGTGATCGTGGCCAGGACGGCGTGGCGCCACATGAAGCGGGAAGCCGGCGGCGGTGGCACGATGGATATTGGGCCCCACCTTTTCGACCGTCTGCGTTATGTCTGCGGTGAGATCGAGGAGATCGCGGCGCTGGCCCGGGTCGTCGAGCCGACGCGTTACACCCGCGACGACGACGGTGGTGTCGTGGAGGAAACCTCCTGCGACGCTGACGACACCTTCTTCGCGTTGCTGAAGTTCGCCAACGCCGCCGTGGGCAACCTGCTGTTCTCTTGGGCCGGCCACGGGGAGGCGACGGGTTTTGACGGAGGAGGCGCTCTGTATGGTAGCGGCGGCGCGATCAAAGGAAATCGACTGCTCATGGACGGGGCACCTGAACGCGAGGTGGTAAAAGCCTTCAGCGAGGAGGCGGACCCGGCGGAGCGAGACCGCTTCTTCCCGCGGGGCATCACCGACGGCATCGCGCTGGAGCTACTCGAATTCCTCAACGCCATCGAGGAGGGTCGGCAACCGGAGACGAGCGGTGAAGAGGGGCTGAGGGACATGGCGCCCTGCATGGCGATTCTGGAATCGTCACAGCTGGGCGGCGCACCGGTGAAGGTGGCCGATGTCGAAGTGTGCCGTGTGGAGGAATACCAGCGCGAGATCAACGAACACTGGGGAATCGAATAATCGGACGGTTCATAGCGCGACTCTACCCGGACTCGCAGCGCGAAACAGTGGTGGCCGGTCCCGGCATTTCTTGAGAGCAGTAGTTGCGCACGTCGTAGACCAGGAGCAGTTCGTCATCGCCGGTGGCTGTTATACCGGCCAGCCGAAGAGAGGTCGTTGACGCCGAACAACGACTGCTCGGATACGACGGCGATACGGTCGCGCCACTCCACCCCACTGCCATCCTCGCTGAAGGCGATGTACTGACCCGGTCGCCCGTAGGTCAGCGCGACGACACCGTTGGGCAGTACGGCCAGGTCCGGTGAGACGGCGGCGGTGTTACCGTGGGTCTTGCCTTGATTGATGATTGGGACTGCCCGTACGGCGTACACAGGAGGAACGCCGGGGCTTGTCCCGCAATGTCATTCGTGGTCGTATCAGAGGCGCAAAGTATCGATTCGGATACATCCCGAAAGAATCCGATCAGATACAACTGGTCGTACGCAGAGGGGCGGCCCCGACATTGATGTCGAGATCGCCCGAGTGGCGAGCGGATGGCGAGGCTGTCTGCCCTTAGGAGAGATCCTACCAGTCCTGCACGGCACCATCAAGCCGGCGCAGATGGGGCGGCTCGTGGTCGCTCACACCGACCTTCCTCGCCGCGTCCTCGTCGATGTCTATCCCCAGGCCCGGTTCATCAGAAGCCAGCAGGTAACCGTCTTCCGTGCGCAGGTCGTGGTTCACCACGTCGTTCATCCAGCCTGAAGGCGGTGCGAACTCCTGCACGGCACAGTTGGCGATAGACAGGTTCAGGTGCAGCATGGCGGCGGAGCTGACGGGACTCGACGTGTAATGGGTAGCCAGCTCCTGGTAGTGCATCTCAGCCAGATGGGCCAGCTTCTTGCCTTCGGTGATGCCGCCGGTGTGGCAGATGTCGACGCGCAGGTAGTCGATCAGCTCCTCCTCGATCAGTTGCCGGTAAGCCCACTTGTCGTGCAGCTGTTCTCCGGTGCCGATGGCGACGCTGGTGTGCTGGCGCAGGGTGCGGAAGGCGCCCGGGCTCTCCGAGCGGATCGGATCTTCGACGAAGAACGGACGGTGCGGTTCCAGCTGCCGACACAGCTCAATGGCGCGTGTCGGCGTCAGGCGCGTATGGACCTCGAAGATGATCTCCACCTCCGGTCCCACGGCTTCCCTCAAAGCCGCCATGTGGTCAATCCCGTTGAGGATCGCCCGCGTCGGGTCGAAGCCGACTTCGGGGCGGTGGTCCTTGCCTTTACCGGCGACGATGGGTGAGATACGCAGCACCTTCCAACCCTCCTCAAGTAGCGCCTGCGATCTTTCCACCAGCTGCGCAGGTGTGGTTCCCCCAACATGGCGGTAGACGAGGACTTTGTCGCGAGCCAGCCCTCCGAGCATTCGGTGTACAGGCACGCCGAGGGCTTTGCCGTTGAGGTCCCACAGGGCGATGTCAATACCAGCCAGCGCTGACTGCAGTACGGGACCGCCGCGCCAGAAAGTCCCGCGAAAGATATCCTGCCAGATGTGCTCGATGCGGGTGGCGTCGCATCCGATCAGCAACGGCGTGATGTGCTCGAGGGCGCCCACCACCGCCGCCTGACGACCGGAGAGGCTGGCTTCACCGATGCCGTAGAGGCCGTCCTTGGTGTGGATCTTCACGTAGACAAAGGAGCCCACGGGAATCGTGTCGATCTGGCGAATCTGCATGACTGGCACCACTTGAGGGGATGAGGAAAAATGGAGAGCTTAAAACCGGCGCAAGACCATAATAGAAGGGGAGCAGATGAGCGATGTCGATAGCCGGCTCGACGAGCTGGAGCGGGTGGGATTCGTGGTGGTCGAGGGGGCGTTGTCTCCCGAGGAGGTCGAACTGGTGCGCAGGCGTGTCGACCACGCCCGGGAGCAGGGATGGGAAGACGGCCTCAACACGGTGGGCAACATGTGGTTCGACAGCTTGCTAGACCGCGAGCCGGAGACCTTCGCGCCACTGGTGGGACACAAGAGTATCCGGCCCATCCTCGAAGGCATGATGGGCCCCCAGTGTCAACTGCGCAGCCACCGGGCGCACATCAACCCCGGCGCCTACCTGCAGGAATGGCACATGGATTTCTACGGTTACTGGGAGGAGGGACGCAAGGCGAAGAACCATCGCCTCGCCATGCCCCCCATCGGCATCAACACCACCTTCTATCTGCAGGACAACAACCCGGGAGACGGGCATCTCAAGTTTGTCAAGGAGGGGCACCTCGGTGAACCACCTCATCTCTACCCGATGGACCGGCCGCAGTTCGAGGCATGGTGTGAAGCCCAACAACACGTCATGTTGTACCCGAAGGCAGGAGACTGCGTCGTGTTCCTCAGCCACATACCGCACCAGGGTGCCAAGGAACGCGATGACATGGACCGGTCCAACGTCGTCTGCCATTACCAGGTGACGCCGATGCACGAGGGGGCCTGGTTCGTGTCCCTGTCGCGCGGCTACGCCGGCACGTTTCCCTTCGCCGGGAAGTGAGACGAACAGTGCGCCGCCCGCTGCCCCTCCTGATGAGTGCGCTCGTGCTGCAGGCCTGCGCTGAGGATCCATCATTCGACGACATACCGGCACCCCCGCAGCCTTTCGACGCGCAGCGTTTCGCCGATATGGAGGCGGGCCTCTTCAAGTCCTACCTACAACTGCAGGATGCCCTGGCCCATGACGAGTTCGCCGCAGCGCAGGCGGCAGCGAAGACATTGCCGGGGCCGGCGCAGGCGGCTGGATCAGCAGCCGACATCACCGCTTTGCGAGTGGCGTTCCGGGAGTTGTCCGATGGGGTGATCGCCCGTCATCGTCCAGAGGGTTTCGGTGTCGCCTATTGTCCGATGGCCTTCGACAACGAAGGGGCGCGCTGGGTGCAGTCCGACGGCGATGTGTCCAATCCTTATTACGGCGCCGCCATGCTGCGCTGCGGTGCCTTCGAGGAGGACGACGTAGCTGAGAGTGACGGTTGAGGGCGCACGACCGTCTCGTCGGAATCTGACACTGCACCACTGCGATCCCGATAACGCAATCGCTGAATTGCACCGAAAGAGAGGGACATGTTACGAGTGGGGATCATCGGCTGCGGCGGTATCACCGAGCGGCGTCACGCGCCGCTGCTGGCTGCCATGGAAAGCGTCGAGCTCGTTGCCCTGACGGACGTCACTGAGGCACGGCTGGCGCTGCTCGGCGAAAAGTATGTCGTGCCCGAAGAGGGACGCTTCACGGACTACGAGAAGATGCTGGCCGAGGCGGAGCTCGACATCGTGCACGTTTGCACGCCGCACGATCTGCACGAAGGGCAGGCCATCGCCGCCATGGAGGCGGGCTGTCACGTGCTGTTGGAGAAACCAATCGCCACCACGGCACAGGAGGCGGACCGCATGGCGGCCGTCGCCGAGCGCACGGGGCTTAAGTTGACGGTGAGTCACAACCAGATGTTCTGCGCCGCCCACGAAGCGACGAAGGCGCGGATCGTGGCCGGCGACGTGGGGGATGTATTCCTCGTGCGCTCTGAGGGTTTCAGCGCGTCGCACGTGTCCGGACGGGGTGACAACCAAGACTGGCGCACGCAGAACGTTGCCGGCGGTGGCGGTCCGCTGATCGACAACGGCTATCACCAGGTCTACCGCGCTGTCGACTACATGGACTCGCCCATCGTCAATGTGTTCGCCCGCATCAGCCGCAACGTGCAGAGCATCGAGGTGGAGGACACGGCACTGGTGCTGTTCGAACACGCCAACGGTGCGACGACATCGCTGCAAGTAGGCTGGTGTGCGCCGGCGGGGTCGGTGCGCGTCGAGGAGATCTTCGGCACGACGGGACAACTCCGCCTGGGTGGCGACAGCCCGGTGAACCTGTGGACCCGGGACAGCGCCGCCTGGGATGTGGTGCCGGTGCGCGAGGAGGGACCGGATGAACTGGGTTTTCCGCAGCTGGTGGCAGCCTTCGTCGCGGCCATTCAGCAGGACGGCCCGGTGCCGGTTACTGCCGGCGCGTCACGTCACGTGCTGGCGGCGGTGGCGGCGGCCTACGAATCGGGGCGCAGCGGTCGCCCCGTGAGTCTTACAGCCTAACGGCCGCGATGATGGCGCCGGCGATGGCGAGCATGGTAGCCGTGTGCGTCGTGGTTTGGCGGTTCAAGCGCTGGTCCATACGGACGCCCAACTCGTCGATTCGGTGTCCCATCTCATCGACGCGACGGTTCACATCACGGATGTCCTGACGCATCTCCTGCAGGAAAATCAGGACCCAGTGCATGTTGATACCTTCGTGAGTCACGGTTGGATCCCTGGGCCCCTTGAACTGGAGCAGGTGCCATCACTTATCGGTAACAATTGTGGGTGCCAGAGCTTCCACCGCAAAGTCGTCACAAGCCGGCGGCGTGACGTCCCGCCGCCGGATCGCCAGCGGCTTGGATCGAGTCGCCGGCGATGCGCAGCATGACGGGGTTGGAGATGGGGCGGTCTTTCACCTGCAGTGGATGACCGCGGCGCTCTAGCTCGTCGCGCACCGATTCGGGTACGGTGTCGTTGATCTCCAGCGCCCCGGCCTCATGGAACGTCGTGTCGCGTTGCGGACTCGGGTCGAAGGAGTTCTGGTGATGGAAGCTCGAGAAGCGCGGCACGCGCACCGCTTCGACGGGTGACAGACCATAGTCGATGGTGCCGAGCAGCATGTGCAGGGAGGTCTGATCCTGGCGGTCGCCGCCAGCGACGCTGATGGCAAAGGCGGGCTTGTCATCTCTAAGCACGAGGGTCGGCGTGAGAGTGATACGCGGCCGTTTTCCCGCCTCGATGCAGTTGGGGTGGCCGGGCGTCGTGTTTAGGCTGCGCAGTCGATTGCCATAGGTGACGCCCGCCTCGCCGCCGTCCATGCGCGTCTTGTCGACGTTGGCGCTGGGCGTGGCAGCAACGACGTTGCCCCAGCGATCGGCCACCACGCAGGTTGTGGTACCCGGGCCACCGGGGCGGAAGACGCCATCGGTCTTGACGGCCTGCATGGCATACGGATCGCCGGGGCGTGCCTCGGGAGAAGCGACAGCCATGTCGATGAGTGGGCGGCGCAGTTCGGTGTAGTCGTCGGACAAAAGCTTGTCGAGGGGCACCTCGACGAACTCGGGGTCGCCGTACCAGGTGTCGCGGTCGGCGAAGGCGAGCTTGAGCGCCTCGACAGTCAGATGTACGTAGTCAGCCGACAGGTGACCGAGACTCTTTACGTCGAAACCTTCCACCAGACGCAGAGCCTGCAGCAGTGCCGGTCCCTGAGTCCAAGTGTCGCATTTACACACGGTGTAGCCCCTGTATTCGACGGTGGCCGGTTCCTCGATGCGCGTGCGATGCGCTTGCAGGTCGGCCATGCGCAGGAAGCTGCCGTGACGGATGAACTCGGCCTCGAGTTCTTCGGCGATGTCGCTGCAACGTGTATTGCGGCCATAGAAACGATCGCACGCTGCCTGCAGTTTCTCTTCGCGAGAACCATCTGTGCGGATCTCTTCCTCGACCATGCGCCGCAGCGTACGGGCCAGCTTCGGTTCCCACTCGCGCGTGCCGGCGTCGAGAATGGCCAAGGTGGGGGCGACAATCTGTTCCAGCGACAGGGTGCCGTAGCGCTGCATGGTCGTGATACACAGGTCCACGACGGAGGGCACGGGTGCCATCTTCATGTCGCCGGGCCCGGGGATGCCGTTGGCCATGTACCAGTCGATGGCCTCCGGTGCCAGGGGCGCCCGACCCATACCCGACAGGGACTTCACGTGCTTCTTCCCGGCGTCGAAGATCAGTAGGGGTACTTCGCCACCGATGCAGCACAAGATGTGGTCGGTGACCTGCAGGGCAAAGATGGTCGCTGTCGCGGCATCGGCGGCGTTTCCCCCCGCCTCGAGGATCTGCATGCCGGCGTCGACGGCGCCGGCCCCGCCCGCGGCGATGGCACCGGCGCTGCTGTCGGCCTGCCAGCCGATGGAATCGATGTCTCTGCTCATTGTGAAAACTCTCCAATTACCGGAGCGTGGTCGGAGGGACGTTCCCAAGTGCGGGGTTCGCGGTCGACGCGAGATCCGGTGCAGGTGGCTCGGAGCGCCTCGGACACCAGGATGTGGTCGATGCGCAGACCGCGATTGCGGCGAAAGGCGCCCTTGCGGTAGTCCCACCACGAGAACGTGCCTGGCTCCTGGTCGAAAAGGCGGAAGGTGTCGGTGAGACCTAGGCCAAGCAGACGCCCGAAAGCCTGGCGCTCGGGCCCGGAGAACAGGACCTGGCCGGCCCAGCCATCGGGGTCGTGTACGTCTTCGTCACCGGGGGCGATATTGAAGTCGCCCACGACGGCGAAGCGCTCGTGTTCACGCAGTTGCATCTCGACGTAGGCCGCACACTTTTCCAGCCACCC
>JAYZCA010000376.1:0-2677 GCA_036339235.1 Candidatus Latescibacterota bacterium
CGGTCTCGGGAGATGACAACAGAGGCTCAACGCCTCGAAGGGTTGCGAGACCGGCTGGCGTCGGGATTGATGGCGGCCATCGACGAGGTCGTCGTCAACGGTAGCACGACGCACCGTCTGCCGGGGACGCTGAATGTTTCCTTCCGGCGGGTGGAGGCCGAGTCGATCCTGCTGGGGCTGGACATGGAGGGGATCGCTATTTCGAGCGGATCGGCGTGCACCGCCGGCACGTCAGAGCCATCTCACGTGCTGTTGGCGATGGGCATGGAGCCGCGCCTGGCAGCCGGCGCCGTACGCTTCAGTCTCGGATACGGAAACGACACCTCCCAGGTGGACCGCGTCGTCGAAGTGCTGGCGCCGATCGTGGCGCGCCTGCGAGCTCTGTCGGTCTTCTGAACCCGTGACGAACGTCCTCAGAGCACGGCGGCGATGGCCCTGCACAGACTGTCGACATTATCGGGGGTGACGCCTGCGACGTTGATACGTCCCGATCCAACGATGTAGACGGAGTGTTCCGAACGCAGTCGTGCGACATGCTGTGGCGTCAGCCCGGAAAAGGAGAACATGCCGCGCTGACGGGCGATGAAGGAGAAGTCCCCGAAGCCGCTGCTAGCTGCGCCGGTATGCTCCTGCAGCTTGTCCACCAGCAGCGTGCGCATGCCGTTGATCCGATCGCGCATCTGAGCCACCTCCACCTCCCATTGTGCCCGTAGTGTCGTGTCCTGCAGGATCTCGGTGACGATCGCCGATCCATGGGCCGGCGGGTTCGAGAAGTTTGTCCGCACGCAGACCTTCAGCTGACTGAGCACATTGGCCGCTGTCTCCTCCGTCGCCGTCACCGCCGTCAGGGCGCCGACGCGCTCTCGGTACAGGCCGAAGTTCTTTGAGAAGGAGCTGGTCACCAGCATCTCGGGCACGCCCTCGAGAAGGGCCCGCAGTCCCGCCGCATCCTGCTCCAAGCCATCGCCGAAACCCTGGTAGGCGAAATCGACGAGGGGCAACAGGCGCCTGGCTGTGAGGACATCGCCGACACGCTGCCACTGTTCGAGGCTCAGGTCGGCGCCCGTGGGGTTGTGACAGCAACCGTGTAGCAGGACGACGTCGCCCGCACAGGTGCCCTCCAGGCCGGCGATCATGGCGTCGAAGTCGACGGCGCGGGCGTCGCCGTCGTAGTAGGGATAACTCGCTGTGGGCAGCCCGGCGGCAGCGAAGATCCTGGGATGGTTGGCCCAGGTGGGACCGCTGAGCCACAGTGTGGCGCTTGGAAACTGCGTGTGGATGAGGTCGCCGGCGACGCGCAGCGCCCCGGTGCCGCCGGGGGCCTGCACCGTGGCGCAGCGCTGGTGTAAAGCCGGCTCATCGTCGCCGAAGAGCAGACTGCGCACGGCGCGCCCGTATTCGGGTGTGCCGTCGATGGGCAGGTAGCGCTTCGTCGTCGTTGCGGCGACAACGCGAGTCTCGGCGGCACGGACCGACGCCAGCACTGGAGTCGAGCCGTCGGCGTCGCGGTATTCGCCGACACCGAGGTTGATCTTGTGGGGGTTCGGGTCGTCGGCGAAGGCCGCGGACAGACCGAGAATGGGATCGGGGGGAGCGGCTGTTACGTCGTCGAGCATACGGACTACGATCTCCTTTGATATACGGAAAAACGTAGACCCTCCTCTGACTTCTCGTCAACGACCTGCCACTCCTCGGGCTTCCAGGCGGGGAAGTGGGTATCTCCCTCGACGCGGTCCGGCACGTGGGTGAGGATCATCTCGTCGGCCAGTGGCAAGGCCTCGCGGTAGACGCCGCCGCCGCCGCATATATAGACGACGGGGCGATCTTCGGCGCGGCAGTGATCGAGGGCGGCGAGCAGATTGTCGAAGCGTACGGCGCCCGTCTTCAGCACGTAGTCGGCGTTGCGCGTCAGTACGAGGTTTGGTCTTCTCGGCAGAGGACGCCGAGGGAACGACTCATATGTGAGACGCCCCATGATGCAGGGGTGACCGATGGTGGTGTCCATGAAGTGTCTCATGTCGATTGGATAGTGCCACGGCATGTCGCCCTCACGGCCGATGATAAGATCGGGAGACACGGCGGCGATGAGAGAGACCTTCATCAGCGGGGGTTGAAAAAGAGGTGCAGATCGTCGCGCTCGTTCTCACGGGCCTCGCGGGCCGTGCCGTCGAAGACGACGCGGCCATCGTCGAGCATGACGAGACGGCCGTCGAGGCGCTCGATGCTCAGCAGTTCGTGGGTGACGACGACGACCGTGGTACCCTGGCGTTCGTTGAGAGACAGCAGCAGACGATCGATGCCTGCCCCCATGATCGGGTCGAGGCCCGCTCCCGGCTCGTCGCAGAACAGGATTTCCGGCTCCAGGGCCATGGCCCGTGCCAACGCGGCACGCTTGCGCATACCGCCTGACAGCTCGCTCGGCAGCTTGTCTGCGGCTCCTGACAGGCCCACGCGCTCGAGCCAGACGGCGACGACGTCATCCACGAGACCCGCATCGGCGTCGGTGTGCATCTGCAGAGGCAGGCCCACGTTCTCGCCCACCGTCATCGAGCCGAGCATGGCGCCGTACTGGAACATGACGCCGACGCGCATCAGGAGGGCGTCGCGCTCGGTTTCGATCAGCCCGTGGATCGGTTCGCCGAGAAGTCTCACCTCGCCGGAGCGGGGCGGCACGAGG
>JAYZCA010000377.1:0-11791 GCA_036339235.1 Candidatus Latescibacterota bacterium
CGACGAACTGAAGGAAACGCGATCGCCAGCCATCGTTCTCACGGAAAATCGTCAGCAGGCGATGGCCGTCGTAGCCGAGGTCAAGCGTGTGATGGCCGTTCGCGGCGACAGCTCGACGATCCGCTCGGTGAAGAGTGTCTATTCCTTCCTCCCCGACTCGCAACATCAGAAACTGGCGATCATCGTCAACTTGCGGCAGGTGCTCGACGAAAACGAAGATCTCCTCGACGAGGGCGACCGCACCCGAGCCGACTCGCTGCGGGGTTTCCTCGATGTGCATGAACTGGCGCTGGAGGACCTGCCCGAGGATCTAACGAAGAGCTTCTCGAGTAAGGAAGGGAAGATCCTGAATTTCGTGCAGATCAACGCCGCCGTGCCGCTGCGAGACGGACGCAACGCTATCGCCTTCGCCGGTGAGGTCAAGGTGATCCAAGCTGCCGACGGCAACACCTATTACGCCTCGAGCGCCCACATAATCTTTGCCGAAATGCTCGAACTGATGCTCGACGATGCCGTTCAGGCCGTCGCTTTGACGCTTCTTGTGGTCGGCATCGTCCTGCTGATCGATCTGCGCAACGTGCTCAGTGTCACCCTCGTGTTGACGCCGCTGTTGACCGCCCTGGCATGGGTCACAGGGTTTATGTACGTGTTCGATTTCAAGGTCAACATCTACAACATTGTCGCCTTCCCCACGATTATCGGCATGGGCATCGACAACGCCGTCCACGTCTTTCATCGGTACCGGGAAGCCGGGGTAGGTTCCCTGCGCTTGGTGTTGCGCACGACGGGAATGGCTTTGCTCGCCACGACTCTGACGACGATGGTTGGCTTCGCCGGCCTCGTGCCCGCTCACCATCCCGCTCTCTACTGGATCGGGATCGTATCGCTGCTGGGTCTGGGGTCGTGCTTCGTGACGGCCGTTACCCTGCTGCCCGCCCTGCTTCAGTTGCGCGAGGGACGTGCCGGCAACTGAACCTTCGTAGGACCAGAAACGAAAAACGGCCCGTCGAGGCGGCTAATGAAGCCGGCATCGAACGGGCCGTTTCCTACAAACTTACGGACCAATTCAGCCGAAAAGGCTGACCAAGAAGCAGTGCGAAATTATGTGGAGCGGGAGACCGGACTCGAACCGGCGACAGCCTCGTTGGCAACGAGGGGCTCTACCAACTGAGCTACTCCCGCTCGAAAAAAATGGCGACACACCAACCTGAGAACCCTAACGAACCGCAGGGAACCCAAGCAGTACAACGACAATTGGGGAATATAGAATCGATGAAAAATAGCGTCAAGGTTCTGGGACTGCTGGCCATCATTGCAGGTGGTTGCGCCCAAGCCCCGGAGAGACTGTCGCCGCAACAGCGCCAGGCACGTTACCACAACAGCCTGGGTGTGGTCGCCATGGATCAGCACAATTATGTGCGTGGCCGCGACCAGTTCGAGACGGCGACGCGCCTGGACCCGGCCTACGCCACGGCCCACGCAAACCTCGGCATCTCTCTCTACAGCCTAGGTCAGTACGACAGCGCCCATGTCGCCCTGCAACTCGCCCTCGACATCGATGTCGACCATCTGCACGCCGCCTACACTCTGGGCCTTATCTACCATGCTCAGGGTCGTGACCACGAGACGGCGCTGGCGCTTTTCCACAGAGTGGCGCGGCATGACCCGGACGACCCCCTCGTGCGTTACTACCAGGGCCGGACGCACGCCAAACTCGGACAGGTGGACTCGGCCATGGCCGCCTTCCGTCGGGTGATCGAACTGGACGCCACGAACGTCTCCGCCCACTACGCCCTGGCCCAGGCGCAGAGGCAGGCGGGCGACCTGGACGCCTGGCGCTCCACGTTGGAGACCTTCGACCGCCTGAGCCAGGCAGGTCTCGAGGGTGTGTCAGCCGCCTACCAGGGCCAGGGTAAGTACGCCGAAGCCGTCGCCGATACCCCCTTCCGCGGCGGCGGTGTGGACCGCACACAGGCGCCGGTCTTCGAGACAGGCCCGGCGCCGCCGGGCCTGTCCGACGAGCCGGCCTTCCTTACATCCGTCGATGCGGACGGTGACGGTCGCGTGGACCTGCTCTCGCAGGGAACGGACGGCCGTCCCCTCCTGTTGCTCGGCGTGGAGTCGCACTTCGAGCCATCCAGCGCCTGGACCTTCGATGGCGGGCATGTCCCCATTTCGGTCACCCTGGCCGATGTCGACGACGATGGCGACACCGACGCCGCCCTGGTGGGCGAGCACACCGTCATCGCCTGGCAGAACGCCGGCCACTTCCAGTCCGCCGAAGATGACCTCGGCGCCTGCCGCCGCGTCGCTTTCGGTGATGCCGATCACGATGGTGACGCCGACATCACCTGCGCCCGTGGGACACTGGGATTGTGGTCAAATGATGGCAGCGGACGGTTTCGCGACATCGGCTCGCAGGCCGGTGTCGGCGGCACGGCGGTGCGACACGTCGTGTTCAGCGATCTCGATGTGGACCGCGATGTCGATCTCGTTGTCGCCGGTGCCCACGGCCTGAGTCTGCTGAGTAACAACAGGGACGGCACCTTCTCGGAGGTCGCCGCTTCGCGCCAAGTAACCGCCGAGGACGTACGGGCGCTGGCAGTTGCCGACTTCGACCCGGATGGGTCCATGGATATCGCCGTCGTCACAGGCACCGACGCTCGCCTTTTCGTCAACGGCGGCGCCCGCTTCACCGCACTTGCCGTCGACCTGCCCACCGGCGCTGAGGGACTGGTGGCGGCCGACATGGACAACGACGGTGACGTCGATCTGCTCAGCTACGGTGACCACGGAATCACCTCCGCCTTGTCTGCAGCGGGACAGTTCTCCGCTCCCGCGCAACTGTCGGCCTCGCCGACCCGGCACCTGACGGTCATCGATGCCGACGCGGACGGCCGGCTGGATCTGGTTACCCCGACAGCCTTGCTCTGGAACCGGAGCCCTGCCGGGGGCAGCGTCCGCGTCAACCTGGCCGGTCTCAACAGCAATCCAGACGGCTTCGGGACCCGCGTCGAGGTGAAGACGGCGAGGTCTCGGCAAGTGCAGGAGTTTCGCGGCGGCGACGGCGACCCGGCGATACTGCACTTCGGCATCGGCGAGGAGGAGGAAGTCGAATTCGTTCGCGTTCTGTGGCCCAGCGGCGTGCGCCAGACGGAACTCGACACGGTTCGTACGGGGCGCTTGGACGTCGTCGAAGTCAATCGGAAGGGCACCTCCTGTCCGATTCTCTACGCCTGGGATGGCGAGCGCTTTCGCTTCGTCTCCGATTTTCTCGGGGGCGCCATTATCGGGTATCTGGTGGGGCCTGGTCAATACTACACGCCGGACACGGATGAGTATCTCCCCCTGCGCCATCTGACACCGACGGCTGCTGGGAGCTTCGTCCTGCAGATCGGCAACCAGTTGGAGGAGATCATCTACCTGGACGGTGCCGAGCTCGTCGCCGTCGACCACCCGGCGGACACCGACATCTATCCCGGCGAACGCCTCCTGTCGGCCCCTCCCTATCCGGAGTTCCGCGGCTATCCGTTGTCGATGTCACGCCCCATGCAGCGCGTCGTCGACGGCAGGGGCCGTGACGTGACACAGGTGTTGTCACGTATCGACGATAGCTGGTACTCGGACTTTGAGCACGACTCCATCCACGGATACGCACGACAGTACTCCCTCACCCTGGACGTGGGCGACCTGACAGACTGGGAGCATCCCGTCCTGCTGGCACATGGCTGGGTCGACTACGCTCACTCCAGCTCGAACTGGGCCGCCGTCGAACGGGGCCTCACCCTGTTCCCGCCACGCCTGGAGGTGCGCACCGGGGATGGAGTCTGGCGCACGGTCAGCCTCGACATGGGCGTCCCAGCCGGTCTGCCGAAGACGATGCTCTACGATCTGGAGGGTGTCTTGGCCGGCGGCGACAAGGATGCACAGTTGCGGATAACGACGAATACGCCCGTCTACTGGGACCAATTCCGCCTGGGACGGGTCGATGTCGGCGTCGACTCCTACGTACACCGTCGGCCCTTCACGAAGGCGGATCTGCATTGGCGCGGCTACCCGGTGCACGAGGCCATCCACGGCACCTTCGCCTTCCGCTACGACTACGACGAGGTGAGCAGCGACGCGGGCTGGGGCACCCACGGCGGCGCTTTCACCCGCTACGGCGACGTCGCCGAACTCGTCGACGACGTAGACGACCGCTTCGTCGTCATGTTCCACGGCGACGAACTCACCCTGGAAGTCGCCGCCGACAGCTTTCCACCCCTCGAGTCTGGTTGGACCCGGACCTTCCTCTTCTACGCCGACGGGTTCGGCAAGGACATGGACCACCACAGCGCCCATTCCCTCACCGTCGAGCCTCTGCCCTTTCACGACATGAGCGGCTATCCCTACGGCCCGGACGAGACGTACCCCACGACAGCAGAACACGTGGACTACGTGCTGGACTACAACACCCGATGGATCAAGGGATACTACAGATGAGAGAAACGAGCGCAGCGACGCGGCAGAATCACCGCGTGGAGTTTGCAAAGCGAACGGTGGGATCGGGCGGCGGAGTGGATCGCGCAGAAAACTCCCGAAAGAGCGCGAGCGACGACCGTCAGTCGTTGCTCTCCGGCTCTTCGTCCATGGCGCAGCGAAAGCCGATGTAGTCCTGCGAGGCGCTGGGCATGGAGAAGTGCCGGCTTTTGCCGCGGATCCCGTTGCGATTTTCGTGACAAGCGCCACCGCGGTGCACCTTCTGATGGCCGCCGGAGGGACCCTGTGGGTTGGTGTCGGGACTGTCGGCGTAGTACCTACTGTCGTACCAGTCGTTCACCCACTCGCTGACGTTACCGCTAAATATCCCAGACACCGACCGGGCTGACCCCGCGGCTGAACTGCTCCACCGGCGTCGTCTGGCCGTCGGGGTTGTCGAAGTTGGCGAACTCGCATTGCAGGCTTTTCCCCATGGTTACTCGTTGCGACCGTCGCCGAGGGCGGCGCGTTCCCATTCGGCCTCGGTGGGCAGACGCTTGCCGACCCACGCCGAGTAGGTCCTGGCGTCTTCCCAGGAGACGTTGACGATGGGGTGGTCGGCCTTGCGGGCGTCGGGGAAAGTGATGTAGAAGGCGCTGATAGTAACCTGATGTTCGGGACTTTCGTCCTCCCGCGTGGGGTCGCTCGTGCCAATGCGTACCTTGCTCGCGGGGACAAGAACCATTTCCTCGGGGTTGAGTCTCTCCTGCAGTTCGACCCTGCGTTCCTCCAGATCCTCGATCTCTTTCCTGGCAGCCACGATCTGACCCTGGATCGACTGCACGGAGGTCTCCGAATCCGAAATCTGTGTACCGATGTCGTCACGACGGCTCGATACACTCGACACAGATGACATGTTACGGAAAGCTTCCGACGGTAGTCGATGAAGATCTGTATCCACACAACAGCGATGATGAGAACACCCAGTCCCGCTGTCCAATCGCTCATGTTATCTTACCTGCCTCTGGTCCCTTGAGCTGAAATCAGACCCATGACACTACAAACAGTCAAGAAGATAGCCCTCGGCGCGTCTGCCTGCCTCTTCCTTTATGCTGTCGGTGGCGGCCTCGTCTACGCGCTGTTCAGCGACGAGCTTCCCGACATCGACACCCTGGAGACTTTCCAGCCGAAGCGGGTCACTCGGGTCTGGTCCGCCGATGGCCAGCATCTGCTCGATTTCAAAGAGGAGAACCGCGAGCTCATCCGCGACTTCGACGAGATCCCTCAGGCGATGAAGGATGCCCTCATCTCCATCGAAGACCGGCGCTTCTTCAGCCACTGGGGGGTCGACCTGCGGCGTATATTCGGCGCCATCAGGGAAAACCTGCGACGCCTCGATCCCACCCGCCAGGGTGCCAGCACTCTCACCCAGCAGCTGGCGCGCAACCTCTACCAGAAGGTCGGTCGGCAGAGCTCCTCGGCCTCCCTGGAGCTCGTGCGCTCGAGTTACGCCCGCAAGATTCGCGAGGCGATCACCGCCGTCCATATCGAGCGCCTCTATACGAAGCGTGAGATCTTGGTGATGTACCTCAATACCGTGTTCTTTGGCCATGACGCCTTCGGCCTGAGATCGGCGGCACGGCTTTACTTCGACAAGGAGATCGGTGATCTCACCATCGAGGAATGTGCCCTCATCGCGGGCTTGTTGAAGGCACCCAACAAATACAGCCCCCTCGTCAATCCAAACGAGGCCAGGACCCGCCGCAATGTCGTGCTGGTGGAGATGGTCCGCGCCGGCAAGCTGGGCAGGGCTTATGCCCGCCGCCTCGGGGCCGAACCGGTGCGCGTGCACCGTGGTCAACGGGCCGAGACCTACGGACTGGCCCCCTATTTTGTCGAGTACGTCCGCCGGCAGCTCGACGACCGCTACGGCAAGTCGCTCTACCAGGATGGTTACACTGTGCGTACGACGGTCCACTCGCGTATGCAGCAAATCGCCGAAAGGCTCTTCAGTGAGCAGTTGGACGCCGTGCAGGTAAAGGTCGATGCCCACGTCGCGAAGCTCGATTCGACTCAATTGCCGGCGTCGGTGAGCACCCTCGTGCAGGGCGCCTTCGTCGCCATGGACCCGAAATCCGGCGAGATCCTCGTCATGATCGGCGGACGCCGTGGCGACAAGTACAACCGCGCCTATCAGGCCAAGCGCCAGGCGGGATCCTCCTTCAAACCCTTCGTCTACACCGTCGCTCTCGACAACGGCCGCTTCCCGATCGACGTCCTCGACGACAACGCCATCACGATCACCGAGCGCGACGGCAGTGTGTGGACGCCGGAGAATTACGACAGAAAATTCAAGGGCCGTATGACTCTGCGTGAGGGTTTCATGCAGTCACGCAACATCATCGCGCTGAAGCTGGCCAAGGAGGTCACGGCGGGGCGCATAAGTCAGTACGCGCACGCCATGGGCCTGAGCACACGCATGAAGGAGGTGCCTTCCATCGGCATCGGTTCGAGCGAGGTGATTCTACTGGAGATGGTCGCCGCCTACGCCGTTTTCCCCAACCGCGGCATCCTCGTCGAGCCCACGGCGGTGCGCAGCGTCGAGGATGCCGACGGCAACATCATCGAACGGTCCGCATCGAGGCGCACGGAAGTGCTGCGACCGGCTGTAGCGGTGCTGATGACGGACATGCTGCGCTCGGTAATGGACCCGAAAGGTCTTGGCACGGGGCGGGGCGCCCGCACACGCTACGGATTCCGCTCCCCCGCCGGGGGCAAGACCGGCACGACGAACGACTACATCGATGCCTGGTTTATCGGGTTTACTCCCGACCTGGTGGCTGGGGTCTGGATCGGCGTCGATGATCAACGAGTCAGTCTTGCCAACCAGGCGGGCTCCGCCGCCGCCCTGCCTCTGTGGGCCCGTTTCATGAGAGAGGTCTATCAGACGGTCGAGCCGTATAAGAATCGACGGGCCATCGACTTCGAATATCCCGAGGAGCTGGTCGAGTATCGAGCCGTGTGCGACGACACCCATACCCTGGCAACGCGCTATTGCCCGAATCAGAGCCAGGATCTCTTCATCCGCGGCGGGGTTATTCCCGACACCTGTCCTCTCCACGGCAGCGCCAGCAGCCGCCGGCGACGTATGTAGCCAGCTTACCCAGAGACCGGAACGCGAGAAGGCCACGTCTTGAATTGAGACGTGGCCTTGCATTCGCGATACCACCGACGTGACGGTGTCCGCCGGGCAGGCGGTTACTCCTCGACTTTGACTTTGAACAAGGTCGGCTTGCGGCGCTTCTCGCGCTCGCGGTATTTGTCCAACGTTTTTTCCAACTCGGTGAGTTCCTTCTCCAAGTCCTTGATCTCCTTCTGCAGTGCCGCCACCTGTTCCTCGGTGTCCTTGGTGGCGTTCTGTTCGGCGTCGATCTTGGCCTCGCACTCGCGGATCTCGGCCTTGGCCAGATCCGGTTTGTACTTGACCCCAGCGGTGACCTTGAGATAGTCCATGACGATGAAGACGAGGAAGCCAGCGGCTCCTGCGGCGATGCAGATGAATACCACGGCCATATTGTCCCCGCTATGGTAGCTCCTGCATGATCTTGGTGATACCCGCGGCGAAATCCGCGTTCATACTGGCCATGATCTTGCCCATATGCTGTGGCTGCAGCCGTTGCAATAACATGGCTACCGTCGTGTCGTCGAGCGTGCCTTCCTGCAGGATCTCGGCCGCAGGATCCGGCTTGATCTTGTTGTAGAAGGTCGCCAGTTTGTCCAGCCGCGCCGCCCGGTTGGTCGCCCGCTCGCCCGCTGCCAGACCGCCGAGACGCGCATTTTCGGCCTCTACCACTTCCTCGCGGGCTATGAGGTCCACCTCGACGGCCTCCAGGCTGTCGCGCAGCGCGTTGACGCTGTCGAAACCCGCCTCATAGAGCGCCTGATACTCCTCCGCGATCGCTGTCAGGTGCCCGAGTTTGTCCTCGGGATCCACGAATTCGTCAGACAGCCGGGTCGAATCATACTCTCCCAGGACGATCTTCGCCAATTCCTCGGGCGACTCGACCGTCTCGGTAAAGAACAGCATCGCCATCAGCGCCGCCGTGAAGGAGACGAACATGCCGACGATGAGCAGGGGTACCAAGAGGAACTTCACTTGTCAGTCCACTTCCTCAGGGTGCAAAGAAAACAAAAAACAGGCCGCCGGCAATCAGGCCTGACAGGCCGATCTCGACGGCACGATGATCGGCCGTGACGGCAACCTGGTTGACGCCTTTGGCCCCACCCAGCCATGCTGCCGCCGCCGGCACCATGGCTTCGCCGTTCTGGCTCGTCACCCGCCGTACCCAGCGGACACGGCCATCAGCGTCCTCGAGCCGCAACAAGACCTCCATGCGGGCATCCCGGCGCTGCTTGTCGTCGAACACGTTCCAGCCTGAACCAGAGGGGCTGTAGACGACACGAGCGTCAGCAAGGCGGTAGTGCAGCACCGACGCAGCCGAAGAATCAGCCAGGACGCGCACACCTCGTTCGAGCAGCAGGTCGGTGAGCAGCCCCTCCACGACCCAGTTGCCGTCGTCGCTGCGGCTCTCCGAGAGTCGCAATATGGCCCCACGTGCAAGCGGCAGGGAGGCCAGGGCCTGGCGCAACTCCAGTTCGAGCCCGTCACGAGCCAGCTCGAGGTCGGTGCGGGCCAGCGACGTGGCCAACCTCAACTCCGATTCGGGCGCCACGACCTGTACCAGGGAGATCGCCAGAGGCACCGGCATCGTCCGATCAGCAGGCTGGAAACGCCCGGTAAACGTGAACGGGCCTGGTGCCAGGGGTGTCATCTCCAGCTCGACGGCGACCACTTCGCCCGGGGCCAGGTCGCCTTCACGTTCGACGCCGACCTCGATGCTACCCTTCTCTTCATCGGCCTCTAGGTCAACTCCTCCAGTCCCGCCCCTCTCCACCAGCCGAGCCTGCACGAACCCAGCTGCAGCGGATGCCGACAGGGATCTGGCAGCTATGGCCACGCCTGATTCGTTTCTCCAGTACATGTGCAGGCGCACGGTCTCGCCACGGCGGACACCGTCTTCCGGCGCCTCGAGTTCGAAGTTGGGTACCGCCGCGATCTCGAGGGCCGGGACGGCTATGGGCGACGCCCGGAGACCCGAGCCGGAAGCGCTGACCTCCACCAACAGTGATCCGGACACGTCACGATTCACGCGCACCGACTGACGCACCTCGATGATACGGTCGGTCCCGCTGCCGGAGACGACGGGGTCCCCCACGGGAAGGACACCTTCCGGCCACTCGACTGCGACCGAATCGACACCGCGCTCTTCTGAGGAGTGGTCTGCCACCAGCAGCAGTTCCACCGACTCTCCCGGGTAGAGCCTCGCCGGTTCGATTTCGAGGTGGACATTCAGCGGCGCCACGATGGCAAGCGTGACGGTTGCCCGATGAGCAGCCCTTGGGGGGGTGTCCACATTCGTGGAAGGTTCCACATTGGTGGTCATGCTCAGTTCAAGGGTCAGCGACTGGGCCGGCGTCAGCAGGCGGACGGCAACCGTGTCGGCCAGGTGACTGCCGATGGCGTTTTCACTGAAATCGATGTGGAAGCCCGTCTCGCGCAGTTGCGCCTGACCTCGTACGGAGGTGATATCGGCAAACCGCATTCCCCCAACGACCGTGCCCTGCATGCCGATAATGGCCTCGCCGTCTCCCGGGAAATAGTCGAAAATGAGCCGGGTCGTCTGCTCGAGACCGGGGCCGGCGACGGCGTCTGCGAAGCGGGCCGTGAAGGAGGAACGGGCATCGACCGGCCGCGGAATTCCGGTCAGGGTCACAAGGAGGATGAGCCGGGGCCAAGTCCTTAAGAGGTTGGTCAAAATGGTCTGAAATCCTTTGGGCACTTGGAGTTGCGACGATCCTAGGGTAACTGCCCGGGGGACAGACTGTCAAGCGGAGGATGGGCCCGCACACGGCCCGCCGTCCCGGCTTGACGGAGCCGCCGATGGGCAGGTAGCTTCTTACAAGGAACTGATTGGTTTCGCAGAAGTTCCACGAATCTCCAGCGGAGGCCGCCGTGCTCTGGGCTGTCATTCCGGCCGTCATCGCCGCTATCACATTCTTCGCGCTCCCCCTCGTGCTCGCGGTCCGGGTGGGACGTCGTGGAGAGGATGAGCCCCTCGAGCTGCGGCTCGACGTGGGCGCCTGGTTGGGGTTGTTGGGACTGATAGCCAGGCGAGCTTCCTCCGGACCCTGGGAGATCGGCCCGCGGCTATGTGGGCGCTCCCTCGGCACCTGGTACATATTGGGCGGGGGCGGTGACGATGGCGAGGACTCGGCGGCCACGGGCACAGCACCGGCAGAGGGAGATACCACTGAGGCGCCAACGGCTGAGGGTCCGGAATCGCCTGGAGACTCCTTGCTGGATCGGGTCCGGCGGCAGAAGACTTTGCTGTGGCCCCTGCTAGCCCCGGCGTGGAAGATGTTGCGCGCCTGCCCCGGTGCATTCTCGATCCGCCGCGTGCGGGCCAGTGGTCGTGTTGGACTGTCGGATCCTGCCGCCACGGGTCAGATGCAGGGCGCCGTGTATGCCCTGCATGCCTTCCTGCCCGGGCGAATCGATGTGGATGTCGAATCGGATTTTGTCCATGAGGGAGCGCGCGGAGAACTGGCCGTCGTCCTCCATTTCCACCTCGGCAAGTTGCTGTTCTTCGTCGTCCGGTTCGCGATGATCGCGGGTGCCCGCTGGCTGTTTGCGTGGTTGTCCCTGTGGCGCTCGGGCCGGGCCCGTGCCGCCGGCGCGGTTTAATTCCATGAAGGAAAGGGAACCGATGGCATCGTCGGTGGATTCATTGATCGAGCGCGTTCTGGGCGAACTGAACAAGATCGTGCAGACGCGCACCGTTATCGGCGAGCCGGTGACGGCGGGACCGGTAACGCTGATCCCTGTTTCCAAGATCTCCCTTGGCTTCGCTGCCGGCGGTGGGACGGATGGCTCCGGGCACAGCGGCACAGGTGGCGGCGCCACCGTGGAGCCCATCGGCTTCGTCGTCATCGACGGCAACGGCAAGGTGCAGGTACTGACCCTGAAGGAAAAAGAGATCAGCTGGGGACAGCTGGTCGAGCTGGTTCCTGACGCCGTATCGAAGGTCAAGGGCTTCGTCGAACGTCGTCGCGCCGCCGACGACGGGGGTGAAGACGGCGATGCCGAAGAGACCTCTGACGATTGATCTGAGGCGATCTAAACTGGATCGTGGGGGAAGATCCGGAACAGACCGTCGAGCAGCAGATGTGTGTACCAGCCCGCCACTGCGGCGCCGACGAAGACCAGCCGCAG
>JAYZCA010000378.1:0-3607 GCA_036339235.1 Candidatus Latescibacterota bacterium
TCGGCGATCTCAACCGCTTCGCCCCAGCTGACGCCGTAGAGCAGTTTGATCAGCACGACGCCGCCGCCAAAGATGACGGCGCCGAGCACGAAGAGCCGCAGCAAGGCTCTCATGAGGTCTTCTCCCTCTTTTTGGGTGACCGCAGCGCGTCGAGCTGGTCGAAAAACCCGGGAAAGACCGGATCGACGCACTCAGTGTCCTCGATGTCCATGTCGCCGGAGGCAACCAGCCCGGCCACCGCGAAGGCCTGTACCAGACCAGGGTGACTGCGGGTCTCGATGCGCGCCCCCTGCAAGGGGCGCCCCCCGTCGATGACAAGACCATACGAGTACTCGCCGACCTTCGCCTGAATGGCGCGCAGCAGGTTGGCCAGATGCTCGATGAAGTCGTACTCCCCTTGGCGCAGCGGTTCGACGTCCCGGATGATGAACTCACCCTCCGTCTGTGTCGCCAGAACCGCCAGCAGCGCCACGTGGTCGAGCAAGCTGTGGGCGCGCTTGTCGGCGACACGCGTCGATTTCATATGTCCAGAGCCTTTGAGGACCAGGTCGACACAGCCGTCGTCATTGTCGACGATCTCCAGTTCGGCGCCGATCTGCCGCACGATGTCGACGAATACCCGGTTTTTGGAGCGCAGCATGACCCGACGCACGATCACATCCGCACGGCGCACGGACAGGGCAGCCACGATAAAGGGCAGGGCCCGCGTCAGGTCGCCGGGGATGTCTACATCGAGAGCCTGCGGCGACTCCCCCGGAGTCAGCGTCATAGTGCGCACGGTGGGGTCCGCTTGCCGGCTCCCCTCCACACCGACGCCGCGAGCCTTCAGGAGGCCGTCGACGCGGTCCTTCGACGACAGCGATTCGCGCACGGTTGTCGGCCCGTCACCGAAGAGCCCCGCCGTCAGCAGTCCCAGCTTCACGGGACCGCTCAGGTCACTCTCCTCGTGGTTGACACCGCTGGGACTCTCGGTCCCGTCGAGGCGCAACAGGTGCGGAGCCTCTTCGACGCCGGCGGCGCCGGTGCGCGCCAGCAGACCGAGCAGCTGCAACGCTGCCTCTCGACACGCAGGGGCGATGCGTACCCGGGAGACGAAGGCCTGTTGCGAAAGGATCGCCAGCGCCGGCAGTGCCGCCTCATCCGGTACGTCGAGATCGACGACTCCCTGCGATTGACTCAGCCCCCGAAGACCGACGCCGCTCACCGTCACCTTTCCGTCATCGCGCGTGACACCGACACCAAGACTCTCGAGGATGTCAAGGGTCGCTGCCGCTGACGGCGGTGCGCAGTCGAAGCGACTGTCGCCCTCGGAAATCGCCGCCAGCCAGAAGGCCTGTGCCGCTCTGCGCAGCTCTCCCGGCACACGCACCTCGCCCTGCAGACGCGTCGTCTTCGTGATCGTGCGCACCTGGCTCACAGCCGCCTCGCCTCGTATCCCAACCGCTGCAGAACACCCAGGGCGCGGCTGGCCACCTCATCGCCGTCGAACCCGAGTCGGAGCGTCCCTCCCATGCCTTCGCGCACCTTCACAACCTCTATGTCGTTGATGTTCACATCCTCTTCGGCCATGGCCGTGGAGATCTCGGCAATCACGCCAGGCTTGTCTTCGCAGACGACGAGCACCTCGAACAGCCGGTGGATAAACCCCTTCGTGTCGCGCGGGATGCCGTCGCGCACGCCGTTGGCATAGTCAAAGCTCTCCACCAGTTCATCGTCGCCGACACGGCTTGCGATGCGGTTCAGGGACTCGGAATACTGTTCCACCATGGTCCGGATGCGGTCCGCGTTCGTGTCGCAGATGTCCTCCCACACCGGGGCGAAGGGACTGGAGGCGATCCTCGTCATGTCGCGGAATCCCCCCGCCGCCAGAGCCAGAAACGCCTTCTCGTCGCTGTCCTCGTCGAGGTGTCCCACCATCTCCACCAGACACGTGGCAAGCAATTGCGGCAGGTGACTGATGGCGGCCACCACCGTGTCGTGTGTGTCGGCGGACAGCTCCAGCACGCGCGCGCCGAGGCACCGTACCAGGTCCCGCAGAGCGTGGTGCAGCGGTTCGGGAACGACATCGTCAGGCACCAGGATATAGATCGCGTTCTGGAACAGGAACGGATCCGCCGCCGTCACCCCTGACTTTTCCGAGCCCGCCATCGGATGGCCGCCGAGGAAGAACGCGTCGGTTCGTCCCGCGCGCCTGGCTGACTCGACGATGTGGCGTTTCGTGCTGCCCGCGTCGGTGACGAGAGCCCCTGCCGGCACCGCTGCCATCACTTTTGGCAGGATACCGATGATATGCTGGATCGGCGAACAGACGACGACCAGATCCGCCGCGCCGACCCCTTCGTCCAGGCGCTCGTAGTCAACGCCGCGATCGACGGCACCCATGGCGACGGCCTGCTCGATCGTCTCGTCCCGGCTGACGCCGACGATCTCTCCGGCGAACCCGGTTTGCCGCAGGGCCAGACCCAGTGAACCACCTATGAGCCCGACCCCGATGATGCTGATGCGCTCGAAGGTCACGGGGCGTTGACCTACGTGGTCTCGCCTTCCAGAATGCGCGCCTCGGAGATAATCCGGTCGAACAGGTCGGCGATAGCCGCTTCGCTCATGGGCCCGTTGTTGTGCCGCTGCAGCCGTTCGATCAGTGCGCGCTCTCGTGCCACGTCGCGCACCTGCTGACCGCTGTCCCGCTTGATCCGGCCGATCTCTATGGCGAACTCCAGCCGCCGGTTGATCAGATCCACCAGGATCTGGTCGATCGTGTCGATTCTGGCGCGCCAGAGATCCATCGGTTCCATCCTGTCTCCTACCTGAACCCCATGGCCTGCCGCACACGCGACATGGTCAAACCCGCCACCTCCCGCGCCCGTTCGGCGCCGGCGGCGAGGATTCGATCGAGGGTCTGTGGATCTTCGGTGAGCTCGGCGTAGCGCTGTTGGATCGGTGCCAGCGCTTCGGTCAGTAAATCGGCAAGTTCCTTCTTCAGATCGCCATACCCTTTTCCGGCAAAATGGGACTCGATCTGCTGGCGCGTCTGTCCGGACAGAGCCTGATGGATCGTCAGCAGGTTCGTAACCCCGGGCCGGGTCTCGTCGAAGACAATCGAGGTCTGCGAATCGGTGACGGCTCGGTTGAACTTCTTCAGGATCTTCTTCGGGTCGTCGAGCAGGTCGATGGCATGGAACTGCCCGTCCTGCGACTTCGACATCTTCTTTGTCGGGTCGTCGAGGCCCATCACCCGGGCCCCCAGCTGGCGTATCACCGGCTCGGGAATCGTGAAAACGTCGCCGAATCTGTGGTTGAAGCTGCCGGCGATATCACGCGCCAGTTCGACGTGCTGCTTCTGGTCGTCGCCCACCGGTACAATCGCTGTATCGTACAGCAGAATGTCAGCCGCCATCAGCACCGGGTACGTGAACAGCCCGGTGCCGACACTCTCCTGTTGACCCTCGGCCTTGTCCTTGAATTGCGTCATCCGTGACAACCAGCCCATGGGTGTGCCGCAGGTGAGCAGCCACGCCAGCTCGGTGTGCTCGGGAACGTGAGACTGCACGAACAAGGCGGACCGTTCCGGGTCGATGCCGCAGGCGACGAGAACCCCGACGAGGCT
>JAYZCA010000379.1:0-14995 GCA_036339235.1 Candidatus Latescibacterota bacterium
GCCACGACACGGTGGGCCTCGTCGGTGAAGTGACCGAAGCCATTGCGGTAATACCCGTCGCCGTCGAGCCGCGCCTGCACGAAGTCGTCGCGCGGGTAGAGGTGCGCGATGCGCAGTTGCGTCAGGATCTGCAGCACCCCCGACTCGATCTCCTGCCGCTGCATGTGCAGCCTCAAGGCCGGCGTGTCATCGCGCGCTGCCCGCGCCTCGTTGACCAGATCCTGCACCCAGAACGGGTCGGGGATGACGAACACGAACAGCGACACCCCCCGCTGCCGCAGATCGGTGGCAATACGCTCCAGCAGGTGCGCGGCGACTTTTAGCATCTCGCCCGAGCGGCTGCCGGCATCACTCTCCAGGTCCGGTGTGCTCACCATGCCGGCAGCACGCGCCAGTTGCATGGCGCCGCCACTCGTCTTGATCAATCGCATCCATAGAAAACGGATCAGTACTGACCGCGCCAGGACGTTATCACGCAACCAGGTGCGCGCGTCGGCCGGCGACACCGGCAGATAGACGACCTCACCGCCGGACATGTGAAAACGTGGCACTGCAGGTGAAGCCACGGCGGTAAAGTTGTCGTGCAGGTCGTTGCCGAGAAACAGGCACAACACCACCATATCCGGGTGCCAGGCGCTCAGCCGCTCGTCGACTTGCAGGGCGTATGCTCCGAGTCCGTAACCATGCACGCCCTGGTTGACCGCCTCCACCGCATACCCTTCGGACCGCGCTCGGTTCGTCAGTCGCCGTGCTACACTCTGCGAAAAACCAGCATCGATTTCGACCTGATAGGCCTCGAGGAATGAGTCGCCGACGAAGGCGACACGCCGCATTCCGGGTGGCACGTCGCGTGTGCGTTCATGGTCATGGAACCCCTCGGCATTGAGTTTCACCGTGCGTGGGTGACCCGCCATCTCTCGCGTCCACACGGTCGACCCGTGTGGGCGCCCGCGAAAACCGAGCAGCGGATCGTGGAGAATGGTGACCCGCTCGACCGTCCACGTCGCTCGCAGCAGGAGTTCTGCGGCGCCGAGAGACACCATCGTCGCCGCCAGGGCGAGGGCCAGGTTGGCCGGCCATCGGCGCGGGTGTCCCTGCGTCATCGCAGCAGGGCAAGGCGGGTGACCCGCCGTGCTGACGACGATTTTAGTACCGCCAGGTAGACGCCGGAAGCCACATCCCTGCCGGCCTGGTCGCGCCCGTCCCACAATCGCCGCGCCGATCCCGCCGACCATGTACCCAGGCAGCGCTCTCCTGGCTGCCGCGAGGCCGGCGTCACATCCCGCCAGGCCCCGTCTGTCGGATCGAAGCGCCATATGTCGTCGAAACGGCCCTGCGTGGTGACGCCAGCGAAAGTCACCAGGCTGCCCGCCAGCGGATCGAAGATGGCTGCCGTTCCGTACCGTGCCACGGGTATTTCCATACTCGTCCACTGGTCTGTGGCCAGATCGAGGGCCCACACATCGTTGAGCAAGGTGGAGCCGCTGCCGTCGACCATACGTCCCGACCAGATAAGCATGCGGTGGCCGGTGGCGTCGTAGACGGCGTTGTGCGTGAACCTCGGCGTCGGACCCTCGCCGTCGGGCTGGATCCTCTCCCAACTGTCGTCCGCCAGATCGAAGGCCCATACGTCGCCGAGATCACCCGACGACCCGCGGCCGCCGAACAGGATCATCCGGTCTCCCACCGGGTCGTAGATGGCGGCAGCGTTGCGCCGCGACGACGGACCGGACGCATCGAGTTGGGTCCACTGCTGACCGAATGCGAAAGATGTGGCCAGCAGCAGATGCGCCATCGTGGGACGGCCGGTGATACCACTCATTGTCTGTCCTTCCGTGCGGCGAGCCCGGCACCGGCGAGCGCGCACATGATCGGCATGATGGGGTGGCGGAAACGGCTCAGACTGTGGGGGCCTCCGGAGGCGAACCACAGATACCCGGCCACCGCCAGGGACACGGCCCAGGCGTGTCGGGATCGCGGCGTTGTCATCAACGCACCGCGCACGGCCAGCAGGTAGACGCCGACGAGGAAGACGCCGAAGAGCGCTTCGATAGCTAGCAGACCGGGACGCTCTCTCCGCACATATTGCAGCGTCGCCCACAGACCGTCGTCGACGACACGCCCCAGCAGGCCGCCGCCGCTTGCCGGGTAGGCTCCGAAGAGCCGCAGGTATTCCACCCCCCCGGGATCTACGGCAACCCGCGCCATGCCGCGCAGGTGGATACCGATGTAGGTCAATGGATGCGCCAGAACCCGGCCCAGCCCGGCGCGTCCCATGAACTCGAATCGTCGCGCCGGCGACCAGCTGCGCTGTTCGGGGTGGGCCTCTAGGTAAACCTCTAAATCCCGGTAGCCCAGGGTCTTTTGCTGCTGGTAGAACGGGATACCCTGCACGGCGGCGTCCGTCGCTGCCCCCTGGTAGAAATAACCGTTTACGTCGACGATAGCCGACAGTCCGCCGTAGCCGGCAACCATCGCATTCCGTCCCTGCCATGCCAACAGCGGGGCAATAGCCGTCACACTCAGCAGCACCACGGGGCGCCACCGGCCCCTTGATGAAACGGAACGACGCAGCGCGAACCAGGCGGCGCTCAGGCCGGCGACGAGGGCGATCGGGTACGCCAGCGGCCGCACCAGGGCGGCGGTGCTCAGCAGCAGCCCGGCCAGCGTCGCCGGCACGATGAGGGGCTGGAAGGGATCGTCGCGTCGGCCGGCGAGGCGGGTCAGCAGCAGCAGACCCCACGTGAGGCAGGCGGTGAACAGCGTCTCGCCCAGCAGCCTCGACGCGTAGAGCACGGACAGCGGCTCGAGAGCGTAGAGAACCGCGGCGGCGACGGCGGCACGGCGATGTAACAGTTCGAGGGCCAGTCCGTACACGGCGACGACGGTGAAGCCCGCCAGCAGCGCCTGCAAGAACACGGTCACGCCTTCGACGCGGTCGATGAGCAGACCGGGCAGCAGCAGCAAGGGGTACCCCGGCGTGCGCAGGATCTCCGGCTTGCCGCCTCGGGTGAAGGTACCCGAGTCGAGCAACTCCCGCGCCGGCTCCAGATATCCCGATGTATCGGGCGCGTGCACCGTCTCCACACCGGCCGTCGTCATGGCGGCGGCAGCCAGCGCGATGCGCAGCACGATGGCGGCGGCGGCGATCGTCAACGCCACCCTTTCGCGTGCGATACGTGTGATCAATACAAGAGGTTCCAACCGCTACCCGTTCATTGGGGCAGATCCCGCGCGCAGCGGAAACCGACCGTGTAGTCAAACCGCTGTCTCGGGTCGTATCCGAGACGATTGGTGAGGCGATGAACGTGCGGGTTCTGATCCGCCATCGAACCACCGCGCAGGACCTTCAGACCCTCCCCCTCCTCCTCGTTGTGGGGGTTGTGAACCGCCGACCGATGGTAGTACTGGCGATCGTACCAGTCCGCCATCCACTCCCACAGGTTCCCCGCCTGGTCGAGGACGCCGAAGGAGCTGGCCCCCGACACACGACTGCCCACGGGCCAGGCCATCTCGTGACCGCAGCCATCGCCACCATCGTCGATGATCGCCCGTTTACAGGTGGCCTCTTCGTTCCCCCAGGGATAGCGACGACCGTCGTCCCCACGCGCCGACCACTCCCATTCCGCTTCGGTGGGCAGACGCTTGCTGGCCCAGAGGCAGAAGTTGTTGGCATCGTACCAGCTGACGCCGTTGACGGGGTGGGCGTCGCGCCCGGGCTGCCCCCAGTTCAGATAGTACGCTTCCGCCTCGATGCGGTAGGCAGCACTTCCGGAGTGCGGTTCCCGGCATGCGCCCTCCACAACACACTCGCGGTAGTGCGCCACGGTGACTTCATGCCGGTCGATTTCGAAGGCATCGATGACGACCTCGTGCACCGGGGACTCGTCGGAGTCTCCGAGTGTACTGCCCATCCGGAAAGAACCCGCCGGGACGTTGACCATGTCATCGCGTGCCGGGGGGTCTCGCCGGGGCAGTGTGTCGCCTTCGGCTGCCATGGCCAGCTGATTGCGCGCCATCCAGTCGCTGAGAGTGAGCGCCACCCTTTCTGCCGGGCCCGGGTCGAGAAGATAATCATGCGTAGCCCCGCGATCCGCGTCGGCGGCACAACGGAACCCGACGTAGGGAACCCATCTCAACGGCCGGAAGCCGAATCGATTGGCGGCTCGCATGTCGGGATTGGGATCGCTGTAGTACCACGAGTTGCCGCGCACGACCCGCTGCGTCGCCGGTCCATCGTTGACGGGGTTCTCCGGAGGCGACCGGCGGTAGTAGTCCCGTTCGAAAGCATCCGCCGTCCATTCCCAGACGTTGCCCGCTAGATCGAGATGTCCATAGGGTCCGGTTCCGGCTGGCCGGCCGCCGACGGGCGCGGTACCGTCATGGCCGCACCCCAGGCCGACACCGGCAGCCATCATCACCGCCCGCTCGCAATCGCCAGCGCCCCCGGGAGAGGTCCTTCCCCAGGGATAGACCCGCCCCTCAGACCCACGGGCGGCCTTTTCCCACTCCGCCTCCGTGGGCAGCCGCATCCCGGCCCAGGCGCAAAAGTCGCCGGCGTCGTACCAGCTGACACAGTTGGCCGGGTGCGCGGGGCCGGCCGTGTCGTTACATGTCGAGCCGGAGGCGGCAGGTGCGCAGACCCCCGCACTCACACAAGCGGCATACTTGGAAACCGTAACCTCGAGCTCCGCAAGATAGAACCCATCCAGAAAAACCGACCGGGGAGGCCGCTCGTCATCGTAGCGCTCGCTGCCCATTGGAAATGAGCCTGCGGGCACTCCACGCATCGTCATCACACCACCGTCAGGCAACATGGAGAGTGTCACATCGCCGTGGACCACGATGAGCAGCGTTTCCGGCACATCAAGCAGGATTACCTGCTGTGGGGCCACGCCGGCGCCACGGATAACGAGCCGATACCCTTCATAGGATGAACTCAGCGCCTGTGCAGTCCCGGCACGCTTCGGCGCCTGCAAGGCGACGCCATCGAGCAAGGTAACCCGAATGACCGGTGTCGACTCGTGCGTTTGCATGCGCACGAGATAGACGCCTGCCGCCACGCCATGGCCAGCCTCATCGCGACCGTCCCACCCCAACTCACCGCCTCCCGCAGGCTGAAGGCCCCTCTGCAGGGTGCGCACTCGCTGTCCACCGCTGTTGTAGACCGCCACATCGACACGTGTTGTGTAGGGCAGATGAAAGGGGATCCGGACACTCGGGTTGAAGGGATTCGGGTAGGCGTGGCCCAACGACGGGACCGATGGCATCGATGCCGTCGACACGACGTCTCCCACCGCAGATTGTACTGCCGGATCGAGTACGAACAGCCCTCGCCGGTCTGTTACTCCTGTGGCGACGACGTTTTCCGAAGGATCGACAAGCTGCACCTCCACGGAGGGCACCGGCTCGCCATCGCGGTCCAGCACCACGCGACCGATGAGGGGTTCGCCGGCGGTGGTCGTCGCCTGCAGCAGGCAGCAGGCCAGGACCCACACCGCACCACCGCCCCGACGGCGGCGGCGTGCCGCCGGAGGAACGCCCGCCGTGCCAGCCTGGCGCGGAAACCCGCAGATCACCACAGGCGTCAGACCAAGGATCGGCACGCCGTGCCCAGACCCTGTCTGGCCCGTCGTTGCCAGGGCAGTTACCTTCCTCAAGTCCATGTGCGGCAACATAAGCAGCGCTCCCGTCGCGCTCCAAGCATCCTGATGCCACATCTGCGCCTCGAATTCCTCCTCGCCCTGCTCCTCAGTGCGACTGCTGCTGCGGGTGGCGTACGGGTCCTGCATGAGGACGCCGACGGTTTGCGGCTGCTCGTCGAGGTGGACGTGGGAGTTTCCCCGGGGCAGGGCCGCATCGCGGCTCCCGGTTTGCCTCGCGGAGCCGGACCGGGCGATGTCGACCTGCCCTACATCGCAGAACTGCTCGCCGTGCCCCCTGGTGCACGGGTGACGCTGTCGGTACGACCGGAAGCGACCTCATCGATTCCGCGTGTCACCCTGCCCCCTGCCGACTCCCTGGCCACGGCCTTCCCCTTCCAATCGACGGCCTCCGTCGTCCTGGCGCACAGCGAGCCCCTGGGTGTTCTGCGCGGTGTGCCGACCCATGCGCTGACGATCTATCCCTGGTCCTACGACGCCGTGTCGCGCACGGTAATCGTGCACACCCGTCTCCTCGTCGACGTTCGCTTCGATGGCGGCGGCTCGGCTCGCCCGGCACGGGCACAGGACGCCGGAGCCGACCTCTATTCGGCGCTGCTCAACCCTCCGGGTCACGGGGGTTGGTCCACACCTCGCCCGGCTCGGCGAAACGCTGGCCGAACCTCCGACCTGGCGCGCGTGCGGGTGAAGCTTTTTGTCCGCGAGGATGGTGTGTACCGCATCACGCCGCAGTGGCTGGCCGGCCTGGGCCTCGACCTGCAGGGCGTCGACCCCGCTTCCCTGACGATGACCCACGCCGGTGAACCCGTGCACCTTCTAGTGACAGGTGCTGAGGACAGCGCCTTCGATGGAGACGACGAATTGCTGTTTCACGGTCGCTATCGCCGTGTCCCCTCACCCACGGGCGAACGTGACCATGAAAGTGAATACGGGCCCACCGACACCTACTGGCTGTCCTGGGGCGGCGACGAACCCGGCCTGCGTTACGTCGAACAGGACGCGGCGCCGGTCAACGACTACGACGAGCGCGAGTGGTACGTAAAGGCGGCACACTTCGAGATCGACCGCACTTTCGACCAGCTCGCGTTCGCGCCCGACAGCCTGGCGGATCGCTGGTTCAACCAGGCGGAGCGCCCCACCGCGATTCCTTATGCCGACCGTCCGGCGAGCCAGCTGTTTGTCGGCGACATCACCGGTTTCTGGGATGAGGAGGTGTACGATGCCCGCGTCACCGTCGCCATCCATGGACGCACCGGCGAAGGTTTCGGCGAGCACCACACGATCGTCAAGCTGAACGGCGAAACCCTGGAAGAGGCCTACTGGGCGGGTCAGGTCTCCCGAGTCATCGACGCCGTCGTCCCCTCGTCCCTGCTGAAACCCGAGCGCAATCGAATCCTCCTGCAAGGTATCGCCGACCGCATCAGCTACGACGAGTTGTGGTTCAACTGGTTCCGCCTCGAGTTTCGCCGTCGTTTCCACGCATCTCCCGGCTTTCTCGACGCCTCCGTGGAAGCCGCCCCGGCTGGGCATCGCATCACCGTCGAGGGTTTTGCCGCCGAGGACATCCTCCTCTTTGACGTCAACCGTGGTCTCCTCCTGTCGGGCGGTACCGTCGTCGCCCACAGCTTGTTCGACATCACCTTCGAAGACACTCCGGAATCGACAGCCCGTTATGTGCTGGTCGATCGCCACTCCCTGCGCACGCCAACCGGCGAACTCGACACCCCGTCTGACTGGCGTGGCGGTGTACACGGTGCCGACTACGTCATCCTCTCGCACCCGGACCTGCTGGAGGCTGCCGAGCGTCTCGCCGCACATCGACGTGAAGTCGACGGATTCACCGTCGCCGTCGTCAGCTCTCAGGACGTGTACGACGAATTCAATCATGGCCGCTTCGACCGCGACGCCATCGCAGACTTCGTCCGTCAGATCTACCACGAGTGGCAGCCGCGGCCCGCGTACCTGCTGATCCTCGGCGACGAGACCTGGGACTACCGCGGCGTCTACACCGGGCGACGTCACCAGACGCTGGTACCGACCGTCTACTACCCGGCACGGCGGCGGGGCTATTCACCCTCTGACTTCCGCCTCGCCCTCGTCGATGGTGACGACCTGCTGCCGGACCTGTCCATCGGGCGTCTTGCCGTGGACTCGCCGGAGGAGGCGCTGACCACGGTGGACAAGATCATCGCCTACGATACGGCCCTCCCTCCGGGCGACTGGCGCGGGCGCTCCCTGTTCGTCGCCAACTGGCATGCCAAGGACGAGTTCTCCGGGCCTCTTGACTCGATGGCCGTGCGCTACACCGAACCCATCGGCCTGCAGTCGGTGCGCCTCTACGCCACGGACGAGGCACCGCTGCCGAACGCCCTGGGCCGCCGTTTCCTCGAAGAGCTCAATCACGGCGCCCTCGTCGTCAGCTTCTCCGGCCACGGCGCCGCCGGTACGATGCAGTACTTGCTCTCCACGCAGTTTCCCGAGTGGGACTACCTGTCACAGATGCGCAACGGCGGCCGCTTGCCCCTGGTGCTGGCACTGTCCTGCCTCAACGGCTTGTTCACAGATCCGCGAACCGAAGGTTTGAGCGAACTGTTCACCGAGCTGCCCGACGGCGGTGCTATCGCTTACATCTCGGCCACGGCCATCTCCTTTACGGCACAGAACAGTCTGCTGCAGGAAGGCCTCTACTCGCAGTTGTTCGCCGAGGGACAGACACGCTTCGGTCCCGCCCTCGACGTCGCCAAGGCCCGTCTCCTGGCGGCTCACCCTTCTTTCGTCGACGTGCCACAGACCATGCAACTCGCCGGCGATCCGGCGCAGCGGCTGGCCCTGAGTGCCGAACCCGACTACGAGGCTCTCGCCATCGACGTCTCCGCGGATCCCCTCGTGAGCGGCGCCGCGACCCGTGTAACCATCGTCGTGCGTAACAACACACGTCTCGGCGAGTACGGACCCGCCGTGACCCTGGTAGGGCGGGCCTCCGACGGTGTCGTCGACACTCTGCTGCGGCAGCAGCGCGCCCCCTTCGCCGGTGTCGACTCCTTCGTCGTCGACTGGCCCGTCGACACCCGCGGCCCGTACCGCTTGTCCCTGTCGGTCGATGGCGACGACATAACGAGCAACAACCGCTTCGATCTCGACCTCGACGTCCTCGAGGCGCCGGTGGCCCTGCCCTTTCTGCCTCCTGAGGGCGCGACGCAGGCAGACCTCACGGTGCAGGCCCTCACGCAGGTGGGCGCCGACGGCGAATCAGGCGAAGAACGCACCGAATTCGCCCTGTCCTGGGAGCCGTCCTTCCCGTTGACATCGACGCTGCTTTCCAGACCCGTCGAGTCGGTAGCGGGACGCGCCACCTGGACCTTCGCCTCACCCCCGGAGGGTGCTGCCCTTGAGGCTGAGGCGTACCTGTTCTGGAGGACCCGCGTCACCCGCGACGGCATCACCAGCCCGTGGTCGGCGGCGCGCTCACTGCGCCTGCTTGCCACCACCGTCCCCGACAGCACGGATAGCGACTGGCGTCAATCGGCAGACGCACTGCTCAACGGCCAGGTCGAGTCACTGCGCCTCGACGGCGACGCCCTCGTCGTCGACTACGAACCCCCGCTGTTTCGCCCGGCTGAAGCAACGCGGGACGATGGTTTCACCGTCCTCGACCTGCCCGGCGCCGGCGTGCTGGCCACCGATGGGGCCTACCTCTACGCCAAACGCTGGTTCAACGATCCGTCCACCGTTTACGAAGGCACCGACCACTTCGCCCGCATCGGCACCGGCTTTGGCGGCACCCTCCGTGGCGCTTACTACGGTGTGCTCGCAGACTCGACGACTCCCGGGATTTCGGCCACTTACCACAACGACGGTTACCTCTACTCCGAGTCCGGCCATCTCTTCGAGGTGGAACGTATCGACCCGGCCACGGGCGAGCTCGACACGGTACAGGTGCCCGATGGCCTGCTCGACTGGGCGACAGGACGGGTCATCGCCGACGGGGAGAAGACCCGTGGGCAGATCCTGCATGCCATGATCACTTCCGACGGCAGCCAGATCTACAACGTGTCGATGAGTTCCCATCTGGGCACACGCGTCGGCTGGGGAGTCCGCGTCTTCGACGTCGACGACGCCGGCTGGCGCCTGAACCGCGAGTTCGTCGTGCCGCCCCCGGAGACGGGCTTCACTTATCGGTGGACGGACGGCATCCTCGCCGACGGCGAGCGACTGTATCTGATCGAGTTCGGTGGCCAACGCCGCATTCGTGCTGTCAGCGCCCTGGATGGTGCCTTTGTCGACGAGTGGACCTCGGACCAGGACGTGACCCGTGTCATCTCCGGTCAGTACGACTGGACGAATGACCGCGTGTGGCTGGGAGACCTGCAGGGCTCCGGACTGTTTCGCTACCGGCGCGCCGACGGACCCGGCGCCGGCACCTTGATAAGCCCCATCATCGGCCCTGCGTCAGCGTGGAGCTCTGTTGAGATCGACGGCGACGGCGTCACGGTTCAAGTGCAGACCGAGAGTGAGGACGGCTGGCAGGTGGTGGCCGAGAGTGGTACGGCGCCGGGGCGCATCGACCTGTCGCACCTCGACGCGCGACGCGTCCCGCGGCTGCGGCTGGTCGCACGAGTTGATACAATGGACGGCTCCCGCCTCGCCGGTTGGCGAGTCGTGCACACGCCGGCGAGCGACCTCGAGGTGGCTGCTGTTGATGCGGGGGACTCGTTCGTGCGCGTCGCGGTGCGCAACCGGGGCCTGGCCACTGCGGCGGCGGCAGCGATCGACCTGCAGACAAGATCGGGCCGTCGCCTGGCAACGCGTCCGGTAACCGCACTGGCGGCCGGCGACATCGAGGTCATCCGCTTCGAAGACCCCTTTGGCGATCCCACCGAGGCGCTGCGCATATGGTTGCGCCCAGGTGGATTCGATGCCGACCCGGCCAACGACCTCGCCGACGTACCTCTCGGCATCGGGCCCGCCCAGCTCGTGTTCCGCACCTGGCCACAGCGCCATCTGCTCAGTCACCGTGACGCGGTGGGGGCGGGCCAGGCGATCCTGGTGGAGGCGACGGGTGCCGGCCGACTGTCACTTCGCGTCGACGGTACTTTGACGCAAGCGGACACAACCTGGCTGGAAGCCACAGGAGAGCGGGCGATATTACGACTGCAGCCAGGGCGGCGGGAGGTGGATGCGCGATTGCTGAGGGTGGGAGAAGCCGGGCCCGCCTCGATCATCACTCTCGACATCGTCGATCGGTTGGCCGTGCGCAACGTCCTGATTCTACCCAACCCCGTAGGTCGCGACGGCGCTCACTTCACCTGTTATCTGTCGCGAGCCGCACCACTCACCATCGACATCTATGGTCTCAGTGGTCGTCGCGTTCGACGCCTTGGGCCAGCACCGGCCGAGGCCGGCTTCGTCTCGCTGTCCTGGGATGGCAGGGACGAATCGGGCAGCGCCCTCGCTGCCGGCACCTACCTCTACGTCGTCAGCGCCCGGGGGGATGGCGACGCTTCGACCGGACGCGGTGTTCTGGTGGTGGCCCCGTAGCGATTCAATGCCGTAGAACGAGGAACGGGGACGGTCTGCCTGGCACACCGTCCCCATTCCCCCGCCTCGTGGCGGAATCGTCAGGTGACGCTCAGCCCGTCCCCTGACGAATCTTCTCGAGCTTCTCGTCGCGCTCCGCATAGATCTTGTCGCGCACGTGGTTCATCTCGTCCCGAAACTGCCGGCTGTGTTCCGCAAAGGTCTCCGGATCCGCCTCGACTTGCAGCTTGGCGATCCGCCCGTTGAGGACGATCTCCTGCTCCGCCCACTTGGCCTCGTACTCCTTGCGGGTCTCGTCGATGGCTTCGACCTGCTCCGGCGACAGCTTCGTATTCTTATCGACGAGGTCGTCGGTCTTTTCGAGGGCAAGTTCGAGAGCTGATTTCATGGGCCTTCACCTCACTTCGCGGATGCCGAAAAACGTGACGGGCGAGAAACTAGTGAGACCCGCCCGCCACTTCAAGGGAAACGACACAGAAAAACGGAGCCCACAATGACCCGATGGACGATCTACCTTTCCGGTGAAATCCACAGCGACTGGCGTGAACGTATCGTACGCGGTGCCGTCGACGCCGGTCTGCCCGTGGACTTCACCACACCTGTCACCGATCACGCCGCCAGCGACGACTGCGGCGTTGCCATCCTCGGCGCCGAGGACAAGGGCTTCTGGAAGGACCACAAAGGTGCCGGCGTCAACGCCATCCGCACGCGCACCCTGCTGCGCAACGCCGACCTCATCGTCGTTCGCTTCGGCGACAAGTACCGCCAGTGGAACGCCGCCTTCGACGCCGGACTGGCCAGCGCGCTGGGCAAACCGCTAATCATCCTACATGACGCCGACCTGACCCATGCCCTCAAGGAAGTCGATGCCGCCGCCAGCGCTGTCGCTGAAACACCAGAGCAAGTTGTCGAGGTGCTGCGCTACGTGACGAGCCGGGCATAGTCGTCGGTATTCTTGTGAGTTAGGGTGCCGACTTCGCCCCGCCCCCATTGGGTGAGGCACTTGCCCTCGGCGTCGAGGACGAAGTAGCGATCGTCAGGCCCACGACGGAAAGGGGGAAGAACAGGGCGCCCTCTTCCTGGCCGGCGCCGGTGCCGAGAACGATCGATGTCGCGGTGGTCTCCTGCGGCCAGGTGAGGGTGCCGCTTGAAACTGGAGACGGAGGGGCGGCCGACGAGGACCCGATTCTGATCGGAGAAACAGAGCCCCATGCGGTTGCCGGCGTCGGTGCTCCGCAGGCGGATTTCGCTGGTTGGGATCTCGAACTCCGAGGATCGGTCAAGGCTGCCGTCGTCTAGGACCGAATAGCGGGTTTCGCCGAAGGTGGAAGCAATCAAGTTGTCGATGGCTGCGACGGCTCCGAAGCCGGATGATTCAGTTTCAGTGCAGCTGACGATCACGGGATAAGAGAGCGTGGATGCTAGACGACCATCCAACAGCTGCAGAGACAGGCGATAGCGTACCCAGGGTCTCACGTCGAAAGGAACCTGGTCGAAGTGCGATGCAGACGGTAGGTTGGAGATCGCCTGGCCACCTGCCTCGTCGAGGTAAACCGACATGCTGTCTCCCACCGACGGAATCATTTTGATACCACCCCTCGATCCCCCCGTATCTAGATGTCGGTGGCGAACTCATCCAGAAGAGTGTCGTTCAGGATCACATCGGGGTCTTCGCTCCCCCCTTGAAAAAATGAAACCACTCCTTCTTTCCACCGGACCATTTCGTTTTCGAAATTTCGATTGATCTGTGCGGTCCAGTCGTCCGGGCGCTCTTCGGCGAAATCATCGGATAATATCAGCTCACCGTCGATATCTGAAGGTTGTCGAACACGACTTCGGCGAAGCCGTCTACTTCAATGTTTGCCAAAGATGCACCAGAGATTGTGGCGAAATTGTTTGGGAGTACTATCTCAAACAGCGTCGTGTCCCGATAGAGGGTCTCACCGTCGCTGGTCAGTTCCAGCACTAGGGCGATCGATACGGACTCAGGGACAATAGGCGGAAATCGACCAAATAGGACCACTGGCATATCGTGCACCAGTTGCTCTTCGAAGAGATTGCCATCCGTATCAAACTGCCATAGCCGGACCGCATCTTCCGTGCTCACCAGTGCGTTGATTCGATCCTGCCCCTCGTAGTAGAGCCGGACGAAGGCGTCCTCGGGGAGATCTCGACCGGGGCGGTCGCTTCACGAAACCAGGCCCCGCAGAGGACTGCGCCAACCCGGAGCGTTGCAGGCCGTCGCGCGACCAACAAACTGCATCCCGCGAGTACTACCCCCCGAAGGCATCGGCGAAGATGAAGAAATCGGAGAAGTCCACCATCCCGTCGCCATCCAGATCGAAGCGGGCGTCCTGTCCCTCGACCTGGAGACCGAAGACATCGGCGAACTGGAAGAAGTCAGAGAAGTCGACGACGCCGTCGCCGGAAAAGTCGGCTGGGGTGTCAGTGGGAGCGACGACGACCGTGTCGCCGGAATCCACCACCGTGCTGTCACCTGGATCGGCCACGGTCGTGTCGCTCGGGGACGCCATCGTGTCGGTCGCTACCGTTGTCAGGAGCAGAGATCCGGCGCCGGTCAGCGACAGTTGCCATGTGGCCGGGCTCAGACGCGTCACCGTCGTCGACAGGCCGGCGAATTGCGCCGATACCACCGAGTCGATACCGCCCAGGACGAGGTCGTAGCCGCTGTCCGGTCCGCGCACGAAACCGCCCACACTGTCCGCCGCCGCCGTGAGCAGCACGTCGACAGTGTCACTCGACGAGATCCGTTCAACGCCGCCCACACGCAGTCGGGTGCCGTCCTGCAGGCTCCAGGTACGGATCGTGCCCGACTCAACACGTAGCCAGCCGAAGGCGGCGTCACTGCTCAACGTGGCTCCGGCGATGCTGTCGATCGTGACACTGTCGGCGCCGGCGGTGCGCACCCACGCCACCTCCTGCGCCTCGTCCTGGCGGGTGATCTCGATCGCCTGACCGCCCGTAGAGACCGCTGTCGCCAGCACTGGCTCCTCGCCTGTCGTCGATCGCGGGAACAGCACCGACAGGAACTCGGCCGTCGTGTCGGTCTCCGTCACCTGCAGAAACGTGTGCGTCGGCTCCTCGAGAAAGTCGAAGGAGTGGATCGTGTCGTTTTCACTGAAGGTGCGACCCGACCGCTCGGGCAGGTAGGCGAGCAGCTCCGCATTCGTCCGCGTCCAGCGCGCCAGCGAACCATCGCGGGCGTAGCTGCCGCCGCTGGTACCCCCACCGTTGCCGTGCAGACGCCATTCGTAGGTCCGCGAGGAATCGGAGCGGGCTTCGTCGGCGATGACAAAATACTCACGGTCGGCAAACAGCACGCGTCGTCGGATGCGGGCGTCAAGATACTCGGCGCGCACCTCGGCATAGTCGCCGGCGGGGTGGGTGAACGTGTCTTCGATGAAGGCGTCCTCACCACCGTCGACGGCCGCCCCGGAGATGCGATCCAGCGGCGGTCCCTGGCCGTCGACCAGGATGAGGCTGTGAGCGTTGCCCCAGTTCACCTTGTCGTGGTTGGTAAAGTTGATGTAGCCGCCGTCGACGGCGAGCATTTCGCCGTAGGCATACAGCATGAAACTCGTTTCGTCCGCGTGCTCGTGGCTGAAGCCCTGTTCGCGGACCCGCCCATTTTCGCCGCGCAGCAGCAGGTAGGTTGCGTCCTCACTCCAGTCGGTGCGGAACACGGCGTCACCGGCGCCGGGCATGAATATCGTCGGACCCCGCGGCGGCTCCTGCCACGGCAGGGTGTCGTCATAAAAAGCGATGGCATCCGG
>JAYZCA010000380.1:0-10252 GCA_036339235.1 Candidatus Latescibacterota bacterium
CCCCGTCAGGGCGATCGAGTAGAGTCGCCCGCCCATCTCCATCACCCGCTCGTAGGGGAGGAACAGCGTCTGCGCTGGCTCGAGGTGATTGAAGCTCTCGATGGCTGTCGCTGCGCTCGTGCGTGGATCCTGGCCCCGCTGCGAGGACAACTTGCTGGCGTCTGTGACCGTGTCCACTGGTGTCAGCAGTTCGCCATCGAGATCGACGTGCGAGCGCAGAGCCTCCGAATCGATGATGCCGATGACCGTATAATCACGCCCGTAAAGTCGCAGACGGGCGCGGCCCAGGTCCTGCGCGGTGACACCGAGCACAGTGGCCAGGATATCCGGCACGATGATGACGTCCTTCTCCCCCGGTTGAAAGAAGCGCCCCGCCGTCAGGAAGCGGTCGATTCCGGTCACGCGCGGCTCGTCGGCGGTGAACCCGACCAACCCGTGGGCGAAGGCGGAGCGACCGCTGTCGAGGGCCTCGAATTCGATGAAGGCCCGCTCGGTCTGTACCTGGGACAACTGCCAGGAACGCGGCACGACGAGTGCCTTTTCGCCGAAAGCGGAGTCGACGAAGCGCAGGGTGGACGGCTGCATCGGCGACCATGCCCGATCGCGGACCAGAGCGCCCTCGTAGACCGGCTCTGTGGCGCGCGGCAGGCGGTAGAAGGAAATACCGCTCTGCACGGAGGTGAAGGAGGCGACGGAGAACGTCAGCAGAGTCAGTGTCGTCGCGTTCAGGCCAGTACGCAGATGACGCTTGCGAAGGTTGGATATTCCCAGGGTGATGGCGGCGAAGCCGGCCGACATGCGGCCTACGTCGGTTTCGTGAACGCCCGAGGCAGCGCCGCGGCGGCGCTGGACCAACTCCGTGAAGCGACCCACGACGATGAACACGACGAGACAACCCAGAGCCAGGATGACAAACGCGAGGAAGATGATGTAGGGTGAGCCTGAGAGTTTGAAGGCGGGATGCACCCAGCGCAGCAACAGGAAGACACCGACAAAGATCCCGGCGAATCCGAAGAGCTGCTTGCGGATTTCGGAGGCGGCAAAGAAGAAGCGCTCGCAGAAAAAGGCGAAGGGCAGCAGCAGGGCGAAGTAGAAGATGACGGCACGCACGGTATCGTTGGCTGTGGAGCGCACATCGGGATAGATCCGCGCCTCGAGGCCGAGAGCCTGACGCACGTGGGCGAAATACCCCGTGTAGTCATAGGTGTTGAGGCTCTGCTGTGCCTGGCGCAGCGCCTCATGTGCTTCGTCGTGCAGAAACTCGAGTCCCTCGAGGACGATCCCGAAGCGCGCCAGCTGCTTCATGCGCACGTCGTCGATGATCCACATGTCGCGCGCCGCCTGCATCGACGGGTGGAAGATCATACCCTGATCGACGCGAAACCCGCGGCCCTGAGCTTGCTGCACCGTCTCCAGTTCTACCTCCTCGGGATCCAGGGGGTTCTCGTAGAAGGCGGGGTCGGCATTGGTCAGCATGAAGCGGATCGAGGACAGGGCTGCACCTTGACCGAACATGGCGGACCCCGAAAGGATCTTTACGGGTCGGCCGGGCATCGCGAAGACGACACCGGCCTGCACGACCTGCTCCGCATTGGCGCTCTGGTTGTCGATATAGGACCAGCTGTAGGAACGGGGCGGCGCGTCGTTGCCGCCCAGCACCTGAATCCGGTCCAGAGCGCTCAGATACCGCGGGTCGACGACCTCGAGGAAGCTCAGTGCCTCGCAGCGGAACACGACCTCGAGCATCTTGTTCTCCCACCAGCCGTACGCCGCGTCGATGGGATACGTGCCGTTGCCCTCTTCTCCCATGTCGGGAGCCGAGACGATGCGCCCGTCGCGATCCAGCTCATATGCCTGCACCCGGTTGGTGAAGCGGTTGCGGACGATGTCGAAACGGAACCAGCCTGCATCTTCGACACCCTCCGTCGTCGGGTCGTCCACCGTCTCGAGGGGACGTGTGCGCGTGGCGATCAGCGTGCGTACGCCGGCCACCGAGTTCGGCCCGGGCTGCAAGTAGGTGACCATGGCGCGTGGCACAGGGCTCTTCGGCACGGCGAAGTTGACGTCGCGGTCGAACCAGTAGACGTGTCCCTCGAGGCTGTGGCCGTGGTCGCGCAGGATCAGCTTGCTGTCGTTGAAGAAATCCGGATCCCGCGTCGCCCTGTAGAACAATCCAGCCAGCGTGCGCACCTGTGTCGTGAGGCCGTCGAAGTCGACGAATTCGAGTCGGTCCACTGGGGTGTCGACGCGTGCCCGCAGCTGGTTGGGCGTGACCATCGTCAACGCTTCGTGACCGACGAAGATGGCCGCCTCGCTGTCGAGGGCCAGGCGCACCGGCATGTAGTTCTTCCAGGTCCTCTTGGAGGGCGCAATTCCATCCTGGTAGCGCGACAACTCCCCGAACGCCTGCAGCGTGTACTGCTCGAAACGGTCGGCGTAGTGCGCCATCAGGTTCTTCTGGTAGTCGTCGGTCTGCCACGTGGAGTTGTAGAACGTGCCCATGGTGAAGGGGCCGACGGCGGAGCTGTGGCTGGACAGATCGAGGCCGAGAAACAGGCGGAAGGGGATTTTCTGTTCCGGCGACATCTTGTCGTCGAAGTGCTCGCTGATCCGTGCGTGGCGGTAAAGGAAGTCGTTGACGCCGGCCAGGCCCTGAAAGTGACCGGGCGTGGCGACGAAGAGGATCGTGTAGCGCGTGCCCTGCTCCTTCAACAAGCGCACCAGTTCGAGTTGGGCAGCGATTCCGGTGGCGCTCTCGGCGCCCGGGGCGATGGCGGGCACGATGGAAATCGCGTCGTAGTAGGCGTGCAGCACGATGACCTGCTCGCCCCAGACCTGCTCCTTCTGCCGTTGCCCCATGGGCATGGCTTCGTCGTCGCCGCGCAGCCAGCCGACGACGGTCTGCGCGTCAGCGTCGATCCAGTCCATGCGCGAGGCGAGTCGCACCCGGGGGCTGTCCCCTGCAGCCTCGCGCAGAGCCCGGGCGGTGGGAGCGTCCACCCAGTAGCGTGGCACGTCGACTGGAACCTGAAGAAATTTCTCGGCAGCCTCGGCGCGTGTCACTTCGCCGTCGTCGTAAAAGACGATGGCTGCCGCACCGAGCATGCGAGCCCGCAAATACCCCGTGCCCGAGCCGAATCCCATCAGTACGACGTTGCCTTCCAGCGGTCGACCGTCAAAGTCTTCCAGCTCGCCGCTGCCTCCATCGATCAGGCGACCGTCGATGCCCTCGGAGGGTAGTGTCGGCGTACGCACATGATTCGGCCACAGAGCGTGGAGGGGGAACAGGGTCGACTTTGACCCGGAGAACAGCTCGATGCTACCGCCTCGATCAAACGGCACCGGTACCGTGAACTCCTCGACGGTGACATCCTCGAGGCCCGCCCCACGGTACTGTGCCTCTATATACTCCGCCGCCCGGCGAGCGCCTGGATAACCCGTAACCCGGGAAGGTCCGGTGCTCAGATACCGGACGTGCTCGTACAGGCGCTCTCGAGATACGCGCTCGGCGGCGGCACGCGCCTGCATGTCGGGGGCAGGCGGCGGCGGTTCCGCCACCGGCTGGAAACCGATCAACGCCTCGATCCATGTCGACACCTGCGTCGGCGACAGAATGGTCACCGTGAGCAGCATTGACGCAGCGAGAACGAGGGGGAGCAGTCGGGAGGCCACCCGGGGCATGCGGTCTACGATAGCGCTATCATGTTCTGATTATGTATAGCTGGCGCCCTGAGAAAATGAAAGGAGAGACAGGCTGATGCGACCTGTCTCTCCAGGGACACTTCACTCCGCGAGAGGTGTGGGGCTCAGTCGGCGTTGGCCACCTGGTCGCGGCGCTTCACCTTGATCAGATCCCGCTCGAACTTGAAGGCGAGAGACACCGTTTCCAGCGGCTCGTCCCGGAAGTCGTATCGAATACCGACTGAGGGAATGCGGAACACGATGTCGTCCACGTCGGTGTGAATCTTGTCGAAGACGATATAACCTTCGAATTCCTGCCCCGAGAAGCAGAAGTCGTCTTCGGGATACAGGGCCAGTTTGAGCAGGGAGAGACGCTCACGGTAGCGCTTGTATCCGAGACCGTTGTAGGCCAAGGGAAAGCGGCGGAAGAACTCTTTGAAATCATACTGGCCCCAGGGGTAATAAATTCGGCCGTTGCTCGCCTCGATGACCGGCGTCAGCGAGTCGAACTTGACCTTGGGGTATTCATAATTCTTGACGGAGATCTTGAACACGGAAAACCGTGACGGCGGCTGGCCGCTGCGCGGGTCTTCCCAGTCGCCGTAGGTGAATGCGTTGGTCGGCAATTCGTCATCCGGTCCATAACTGTCGTCGGAGAACGCCGGGTATTGACGGTTGAGTTCCAGATCGGTCATGGCCCGCACCGAGACCTCCAGACGGCCCTGCACCCAGGCGACGGTGCCGTCGTCGGAAACCTCCATGCTGGTGCCTTCGCTGTGCCGTATCTGGTCCCCGGACCCGACCGGCCGGAACGCAGTCGGAACGAGAAAGTGCCCACAACCCGCCAGGGCGATGGAGCCCAGGGTCGCCGCGATCAACGCACGTCGTCTCGAACCGTGCCGTGCCTGCATCTGTCTCGTCTCCTCTTGATGCCCGCGAATCTGCGGGGTCAGCTTCAGTACTCCACCGGCGCGTCGCTGCGGCGCTTGCGGGCCACGTAGGCGACGTAGGCATCCTCATCGAGGTGCACACGCTCGGCAAACCGCTGGCGCAACTGCTCCAGATACTCGTCAAACCGCTCCGGCTCTCGTGCCGCGGACTCGGGGCCGAAGCCGTTCGTCGCCCACAGGGCCTCGATCGTGCCGCGTTCCACCACCGCGTCGCGAAGGACCGCCAGCGAGTCCGCAAGGCCCTCTTCGCTGGCCTCGCGGGGCAGCAGCTGGGCGACGACGAAAGCCCGCGTCAGGCGAAACCCCAAAGCCCGCGCGCCTTCGCCCGCACCCTCTGTGACCTCGTTTTCAAGCAGGTCGACAACGTGAAGGTACTCACCCAGCGACCAGTCACCCAGACTGCTCTGCACGAGTCGAGTGCGAGAATCGAGAGCCGTCGCGTCCTGGCTTTCTGCCAGTCGCTGCACTGCGACCGTATCCACGCGCACCTCGTACTTAGCCAGCAGGTACTCCAGGTACTCCATGTTCGCCCGCGCCCGGCGCTCGCCTTCAAGGACGCTGTGCGCAGCGTCACGGCGCTCAGCGAAGGGCATCTCCCGGCGGTCTGTGACCTCCATGAGGAAGAATTTCCCCTCGGACTCGATTAGCTCCACCGACCCGACTTCCGCGTCGAAGAGTGGTGCCATGCGGGGGTCGCGGGTGGTCAGACGACTCAACCATCCCAGATCCCCCCGACTGACGACATCGTCAGCCGCAATATCCAGATCCTCCAGTCGGCCCCCCTTGGTGGCCATCCGCAGAGCCTTGACGGCCGCACCGCGATCACCCACCACGACGCGGGTCACACGGATCTCCAGGCCTGCTCCCGTGCTGTCATACCACGCCTGCAGATGCTCGTCAGTGAGCGTCAGGTGTTGCGGGTACCGCTTCTCTAGCAGCGCCTCCGTCAGGTTCCGCCGATGACTGGCCTGAGCGGCTGCGCGTACGCCCCGTGATTCGTGCAGGCCGAGGCGCCGTCCCTCGAGCAACAGCAACTGCTTGTCGATCAGCAACTGCAGCGATCTACGCCACTCGTCCGCGTTGCTCGCGCCATCCGTCCCGAAACGCTCCGAGACCCGGTCCAGATCTTCGCTGGTAATAGAAATACTGCCCACGCTGGCCAGTTCGGTGGCACCAGGCGCCGAGTCCTCGATCTGTGAACACCCGGTGGCGAGGAGTCCGAGCCACGCCGTCGCGGACCGGATGCCCCTCGTCCACCTCATCCTCGTTCGAACCTACAGCCCGCGCCGTGTCGCCGGACGGCCGCCCAGGCGCTCCTCATCGACGCCGGCGAGAAGCTCGATGAAAGCCGTCGTATTGCTGACGTCGAGATCTTCAAAATTGTTGAAGTTGATGTCGTTGACCTGGAAACCGATGTTGGCAATGATGTTGTAACCCAGGTATTGCACCTTGTTCGAATACTGGGCGGTAAAAACCTTGCCGATGAAGTCGTCGGTGTACTCCGGTGGCAGAGGATCCGGAATCGGCTCGCCGTTGCGGAAGAAAATGGCCTCGACGCCGACCTCGATGCGGCTCTTGGTGAGCGTCGGGAACACCGCACTGAGAGAGAAAATCTCGGACAACTCGTTCTGCTCAAGCTGGGACTTCCTGGGGCGGGTCCGCTTCTGCCACATGCTCTTCCATCTCGGCGTGACGATGATTCCGTCGCCCACCTCGAAGGGGTGGTCAGCCTTGTTGATGACACCGAGGAAGATGCTGTTGTCCAGGCCCAGGTCATCATTGCGCTGGCGGAAATGGTCGAAGCGCAGCTTGTTGCGGAAGGTCAGGTTGCCGCGCTCTACGGTGTAGCCCACGAACGTCTGGTTGACCATGGCATCCCTGGTGATCAGCGGATCGTCGAAGGGCTGCAGGCCACCCACCGTTCCAGGCCGCTGCACCCACTGCAGCAGGTTGTCGGCGATGTTGTCCTCGGCGGATTTGATCATCCAGAACGCCTCCAACCTGCCTGCCGTCGGCATGTCGTGTTCCCCGGAGAGGATGGCGTACCACATCTTGCTGCGCTGGTCAGCGGCGATCAGCCATTCACGCGAACGGCCGATGCTGATGTTCAGGCCGGGGAAGACCTCGGCGCCACCGTACGCGTTGTACCCCTTGTGCCCGAGCTTGTAGGGATAGTCAGCCTGATCGTCGTTTTCGAACCGATCGACGACCGTGTTGTTGTTCATGTCGACGCCGAAGAGGAAGTCAGGCGGGTCGACATAGTGGCGCAGGAAGGGCTCGTCATAATCCGGCGAGCGGTTCTGGTTCTCGTTGAAGTCGGAGATCAGGTCGTTGTTCTCGTCCAGACCCGGGAATATCGAATTGTCGCCGCCGCCACCGCCGAAACGGGCCCAGTCGACCTGCCGATCCTGATCGTCGTTGTCGTCGATGTACTCGAAGATGTTCTGTCGCTCGTTCTCGTAGTCGACGAAATCGTTCTGGTCCGGGATGTACCCCCGTGTCGCGTAGTCCTCGGCCATGCTGAAGGTCTCGCCATAGGCGAACAGCCGGCCTTCACGCTTTGTCGCATTGAGAAACCACGCGTCCGCCGTCCTGTCGCCCTTCGACAGGTTGCTCAGCTTGGCGACGTTGAGGTTCGGGTACCGCTGAAACTGGGTATTGCGAGCGAACTCACCCCGCACTTCGAAGCCGAGAACGTCCTCGATTTCCATCGTCAGGCTGGCGATCTGATTGGCCGAGGGCAACCCGTAGTCAAAACTGACGACGCGCTGGTTCGTATTGTCCTTGACGTTGTCCTTGGCGCGCGTCACCGGCAGGAAAATCGGTTGGCCTGAGATGTTGGTTTGTAGATTTGACGTCACCTCGACGCGGTAATCATTGGACAGGACCATGTTGAATCTGACGTCGCGCACGACAAGGGCATCCGGCACCTGATAGCGCAGCAGGATCGGCGCCTCTTCGAGAGCCTCCAGGAAACCCTCGCGCTGGCGGCCACCCTCAATAATGGGTCGTACCTTCGTCGGCTCACCGTCGACGACCATCTCGGCCGAGAAGAAGAGGGCTCCCGAGCCATCGCCCGGAGAGTCGTCGGTGATGCGGATGACGATCTCGGTGACGTTGCCGGCATTCTGGCTGCTGGTGAGCAACCCGCCGAAGGAGGTCTCGGAGAAGTTGCTGCGCGCCGACCCGAAGGAGGTGTTGACGAAGGCAGCACCGAGGTTGATGAAGTCGCCCACCTGAGCGGCCCCGCGCAACCCGAGGAAGTTCGTGTAGTCGCTGCGTTGGTCACGGTCGGATCCCTGAACGACTCGCACCGGCTCGCTGACGCGAGACATCAGCACGGTGCCCTGGTACTTGTCGGAGCGGAAGTCCCACTGGACACCGTTGAAGCTGGACCTGGAGAACGTCAGGGGTGTCAGCGTCGTGCGGATGTCGTCGCCGATGGTCAGACTGGTGAAGTACTGCCCCTTGGCGTCGGAGGCGACGACGAGGTTGTCGAACCAGCTCGAGAAACGACCATCCTTGAACACTGTGCTGCCGAAGGCGAGGGGCTGCTCCTGCCGCCATTCGTAGATGCGCCAGCCGCGGGTTTGCCAGTTTCCGAAGATGTCGTACTGGCCGCGGCCTTCGAGTTCGGTGCCGACGTAGCGCTGATACGGGTTCACCGCATAGTTCGTGTACTTGTAGCCGCCCCAGTCGTAGATGTAGTACAGATCCTGGGGAACAGTCCACTTCCTCAGTGTCGGAACCAGGGGATCAAACCCCTCGATGCGAACCTGAGACGTGGCACCCCGCTCGCGTCCGGGTGTCGCCGCGTGGGCGGCGGCGACAAACAGCATGAAACCGACGACGAGCGCGGCAGTGCCTAAGGCGAACCTGCGCATGAATCCCTCCCTCAAGCTGTATTGGCCTCGCGATGCTGACGAGGCTCTTTTCGAATATCGTTTCCAGTACTCGTCCGAGCGCCCGCTTCAGGACGCCTGGCAGATCAAATCAGTAGGCGACGGCGATGGTGCGAAGTACGGCATCTCCGCCGGAGTCACAGTCTACGGCGAGACGGACGACATAAAGCCCCGGAGGCAGCTGCACGCCACCCCGGTCACAACCGGCGCCTGCACAGCCATCCCAGAGGACGGTGTTAGGCCCGCTGAGGTCCCGCGAGTCGTACAACACGCGGATCACCTGTCCAGCCAGATTGTAGATAACGACCTCGACATCGACAGGGCTGGTCGCTTTCAGCAATGTGTAGTCGAGCGTCAGTTGATCGTTGACCCCGTCGTCATTCGGCGTTACGACGCGGGAGGAGAACTCGACGTTGGTCAAGAGGTCCTCGAGAATCTGCCCGCTGACGATGAGGGTGTTGCTGTCGATCTCTTCGGCGGCGTCCCCGGCGATCGTGCGCTGCGGGTACGCATCGGACTGTGAGTCCTCCACCTCTCCGCGGAACTCGGTGCCGGCGACGGTCATCAGACTGGAGAACCGGACCATCACACGCTGATCGTTGCGATCGACCCGGTCCTGAGGAAAGCTGACTCGCAGCCGGGTACCTTCCGTCTCCGGGTTGAAGGCGACTGCCACCCCGTCCACGGTGACCTCGGAGGCCACGGCCTCGAAGGGGGTCGTGATGACGACGGTGTCGAAGCCACGTTGACCGCCGCGAAAGACGGAACGCAGGTGGTATTCGAATTTGGTGCTCTCACCGAGGGTGGCCCTCGCGGGCACGATTTCAGCGACGACCGAATCCGCAATAGCGGGCACGGTGTAGTTGACAACCACCGAGTCGACGACGGCCTTGTCCGTCAATCCATTGGATATGAACCGTAGATCGAACTGCATGTACCGACGATTGTCGGGCGAAGTCAGGGGGCCGACGGCCGCGTCATACGCCGGGCTCCAGGCACTCCAGTCGCGGTCGTTGTCGAGCACGACTCCGGCGTAGGAAGGATCCAGGCTGCGATTGAAATCCTGGCGCGAGACTTCGATGAACTGCCCCGGGATACCGGTTTGTTCAAAGTAGAGTGAGTCGTCTGGGACGACGCCGGTGCGAGTACTGAAGCCGAGCAGTGCCTTGGGGTCGACGGACGCGTGAATCTCCACCGGGCCGAAGTTGGCCGGCTGGCCCAGGTCGAAGACGGTGGAGGTGTACTGGGCGAAGGGAGTAACTCCCACACCGAATACCTGCAGGTCGCCCATCTGGAATGAACGTTCCCCGGTACTGCGCAGCTTCATGAAACGCGCGGGCTGGGGTTTGATTCTCAGGTCCAGCTCGAGCTCGCCATGGGAGCGGTCCTGGGCGACGAGTGAATACAGTGGCTGGGGACCCTGCGAGTCGCCTGGGTCGTCGACGAAATTGAGACTGTCTCCGTCGTTGATATAAAACTCGTACCCGCGTAGCGAACGATCGTCGCGGTTGAGCACGCCGCGCTGCAGCAGGATTCTCTGCAAAAAGAAAACGGCGCCCAAGTCGATGATGAGCTCGGCACCGTTGGTGTTAGTGTAGACCCGCCATCCAGTGGTATAGTCATCATCAATCAGGTCGTCGAGGATTTCGTTGGAGCGCGCCGCCGCGGTGGTCACCGAGGTCTGCGCGCTGCCTCCGAGCTCAACCACGCGGGGCAGCA
>JAYZCA010000381.1:0-3275 GCA_036339235.1 Candidatus Latescibacterota bacterium
GGTCCTGAGCCTTACCGATCACGACACGGTCGAGGGCGTACCAGAGGCCCTGCAGGCCGGTGAGGCCCACGGCATCGAGGTCATCCCCGGTACCGAGTTGAGCGCCCACCTCGACGACCGGGAAGTGCATCTGCTCGCCTATTGTCTCGACCACCTCAATCCGCGTCTGGCGGCCTACGTCGAACTCGTCCATCAGCAGCGGCACGACCGTGGCGCCGCCATCGTCAAACGCCTCAACCAACTCGGCGTCGACGTCACCCTCGAGGACGTATTGGTGCGCGCTGATGGCGGGCCTCTCGGGCGACCACACATCGCCGCTGCCATGGTCGCCAGCGGCGCGGTGAGCAACAAGGAAGAAGCCTTCTCGCGCTTCATCGGTGATCGCCGTCCCGCCGATGTGCCCAAGTCTCGATCCCCCGCTCACGACGTGATTGCCATGGTGCACGAGCTGGGTGGTGTCGTCATCCTCGCCCACCCCGGCCTGTCGGTGTCGGATTCGATCATCCAGAGACTGGTCGATGTCGGTCTCGACGGAGTCGAGGTCTTCCACCCGTCTCATCAGCCGCCTCAGATCGATCACCTCACCGAACTTGCAGGCCGGCTGACACTGCTCACCTCCGGTGGCTCCGACAGTCACGGCGAGTCCTACGGTGCCCGCATCGGTGATTGCGGTATCGGCTGCGAAGCCGTCGACGCCCTGCACAAGCGCTCCGCGCGGTATGCCTGACACCACCGGCGCCCTTCGGCGCCGCCGCATGACGACGGCATGGCCGCTGTGCGCCCTGCTTCTGTCGTGCTTGCAGCCGACGGAGGCAGCCCTTCCCACCCGCTTCCATCAGGACCAGTCGACGCCGCCCCTGACGGGCCTGGTAGGCACCAACATGACCGACGTGGTCTGGAGCGGTCGCTATCTGTGGGTCGCCACCGAACTGGGACTAGCGCGCTGGGACCCGGCGGTGGGCAACGGCCTCTCCCCCGACGACTGGATTACCTACACCGAAGCCAACGGCCTGGGCCGCGGTTCGGTGAGCGCCCTGGCCGCGTCCGGTGACACCGTGTGGGCGGCGACGCTGTTCGATTCCCTCGGCACCGGCCTGGCCCACCCCCCCCCGGTGGGCAGTGGTCTGGCATGGTCTACGGACGGTGGGATTACCTGGGTCCATATCACCAACGAGGCGCTGTTCGATACGTTGCGCACCGGTTTCGAGGGCGGGCCTTTCACGGCGGTCCAGAACCCATGTTTCGGCCTCAGTCTCGAAGGCGACACGGTGTGGGCGGCGTTCTGGTCCGGATCGACGATCCGCTCCACCGATTTCGGACGCACCTGGGAGCGTGTCCTGCCCGGTGGCGGCCACCGCATCGTCTACGGCCCGCCCGATGTGGAGACCGACTTGCGCTTGCTGCAGTTCGAGGCGGACAGTCTCGAAAGCGCCGGCGCCGATCCGGCAGAGATAGCACAGGTTCGGACCGCCGCCGACTCCGTCGCACTCCTGCACCTGCTGCATCGCACCTTTTCCGTTGCCGCCTGGGGTGACACGGTGTGGATCGGTACGGCCTCCGGTGTCGCGTCCAGTTTCGACTTCGGCCGCACATGGACCAACCACAAGGTGCGTCTCAACGACTTCGATGAGCCGCTGCCCGGCAGTCTGTCAGCCAACTGGGGACTGGCGATCGAGCGCGAGATCACCGCCGACGGTCGCTCCCTCGTGTGGATTGGAGCGGGTGTCACCGAGGGACCGGGCCAGGTGGCGGCGATGAACTTCTCCGAGGACGATGGCCGCACGTGGCAGGCCACGGGACCGACCTTCGCCTGGGACTTCGCCTTTACCGGAGGGGACACGATCTGGGCCGGCAGCGATGCCGGTCTGCTGGTGACGCCGGATCGCGGCGCCAACTGGTTCCTCACCGAGGTAGAGGATCCCTTCACGCGTGACGTCCTGCTGCCCACCTTCGTCGGTGTGGAGCGCTTCGCTCTTGCCGACGGGCGCGTCGCCCTTTGGGCGGGTGCCGACAATGGCCTGGGACGCTCCGTCGACGGCGGCCGCTCGTGGACGATTCTCAGCTTTCCGCTCAAGACGCGCTCCCTCGACTCGGGCGAGGTCATCGGCGACGGTGGTCTCGTCGACATGGAGGGTGTGCGCACCTACGCCGCACCCAGTCCCTTCGCACCGTCTCAAGGCCAGCGCTGCCGCTTCGTCTACAGCCTCGCCGACGACGCGCGCGTGACCATCGAGATCTACGATTTCGCCAGCCACCGGGTGCGCACCCTCGTGGACGGTGTCAATCGCGCCGGCGCCAGCAACCACGGCGAAAACTGGGACGGGCTCGATGACGGCGGCCAACCCGTCGCCAACGGCGTCTATTTCTTCCGTGTCGAGACCGACGCTGGCGATCACGCTTTCGGCAACCTGGTCGTCCTCGACTGATGCGTACTCTGCTGACAGGATTTCTGTGCGTGCTGGCAGCACCTGTCGTTGCGGCATCTCCCTTCGGCGGCGCCTTTCTCGACACCGGTCTGGGAGCTCGTGCTGCAGGCATGGGCGGCGCTGTCAGCGCCGCTGTCGAGGGACCCGCCGCGATGCTTTACAATCCTGCCGGCCTCGCCGCCAGGCGCGGACGCAGCTTGCTGGTCTCCTATCAACCCCTGTCGCTGGATCGCAGTCGCGCCAGCCTGGCCGGATCGATGAACGTGCGCGGTCCCCTCGCCTTCGGCCTGGCCTGGCTGCACGCCGGCGTCGACGGCCTCGTTGCCCGCAACGGCTCGGGGGAAGTTCTGGAGGGCGGCATCGACGACGCTGAAGACGCCGTCTTCTTCGCTCTCGGCATCAACGCCACGCCGCGGCTGCAGCTGGGCCTTGGGGTGAAGATCATCGACCACCGGATCGAGGCCCCGCAGGCGGGCGAGTCGAGCGCCAACGGTCGCGCTGTCGACCTGGGGCTGCGCTACCGCCTGGGCGACAACACCGTCATCGGCATAGCGGCGCGGAACCTGCTGGACAAGCTGAGCTGGTCCGTCATCCGCCCCTCGGCACAGACGAGCAGCTCGGACGAGGCGCTGATGTCGGTGCTGGCGCTGGGTGTCGCCCACGACTGGCGCGGTGTCGTCAACGCCGCCTTTGACGTGGAGTGGCTCGATGTGGGCGGCGAGCGCAACCTGCGGGCCCACGGAGGGATCGAGGCGCCCCTCAACGACTTGCTGACGATCCGCGGGGGCGTGCAGCGAATGGGCGATGCCGACGGCTTCGGTCTGCCCGCCTTCGGCGTCACGATGCGAC
>JAYZCA010000382.1:0-6110 GCA_036339235.1 Candidatus Latescibacterota bacterium
CCGACATCGACTGTTCGCTCTTCCTCTCGTCAAGGCACTGATCGAGGGCACGCGGGGTAGCCGACAACGTGTCGGTGCCGCGACCCAAGCCGGTCCGGTTACGCACGTAGTAGACGACGCTCGCAAAGAGGACCAGCGGAAGATAGCGGGAATTGTCATGTATATGTCCTTTCGGACTCTTCCCAATCTACGCCGACTCGAAGCGGTGTGACCATCTGCCGCTGCCGGGTGCGTAGAGGACGTCGGGGAAACGGTAGATCATGACGCCCGCGGCGGAAACTTCGATCTCGATGAAACCGCCCTCGGCCAGACCCCGCAGGATCGACTCGGCCTCAACGGCGGTCATACCCGTTTCGGTTGCGGCTTCCATCGCGGTCAGCCGCCCGCCGCGCTGGCTGGCCAGACGGAGAATCCGATTCTCGTCCATGCGGGCCCGCACCTTGCGTGCGCCTTCGTGCAGCCGACGCGACAGGTACCAGGTGATGGCACCCACGGCGACGAGACCGACACCGATGGAGAGCGGCTCCTGCCACTCGCGGTGCTCGATCCGCGTGCTGACACCGAGCAGCACGAGCCCCAGGCCCGTCGGCAGCAGCAGCACCGTCCAGAACGTGAGGGCCAGAGCTCCGGCCCGCTTCAGCTTCTGGTCGATGGTGTCGCTCCAGCGTGACACTACTTGCCCTTGCCCTTTGAGGAATCGCGCTCGCTGAGCAGGCGCTCCTTGAGAGCCCGCAGCTCCTCTTCGACTGATGCGCTCCGGTCGAGATCGCGTACGCGGCGTTCGACGTCATCCAGTTCGCTAGCTACCTCCGTATGAGCCTCAGCTTCGGCCTCGCTCTCTTCGACGCGCTGCTCGAAGCGCTCGAAGCTGGAGAAGGCGTCGTCGCCCAGACCGTGAATCGACTGAGCCAGCTTCTTGCGCGCCTCGGCGGCACGGTGGCGAGCCATCAACGTCACCTGACGGGTACGCGCCTCTTCCAGCTTGCCCTTCAATTCACGCAACTGCTCGCGCAATTGCTGCGCCGTACGCCGGCTCTCTTCGGCGGGGGGCGCCAGGTCTTCGGCGGCACGCTGCAGGACCGTCTTGCGTTCGAGTGCGCGGCGGGCCAGTTCGTCTTCGCCCGCCTCGACAGCACGCTCCGCCTTGCGCTGCCAGTCCTGGGTCTGGGTGACGCGCTCGTCACGCTGGCGTTCCAGACGTTTCTGATTGGCAACAGCCGTACCGACAGAGGCGGTCGCCTTGTTCACGGCTTCCTCCATCTCGCGAATCATCTGCCGAATCAGCTTCTCCGGGTCTTCGGCGCGGTCGAGCGCTTCGTTGATATTCGACCGAAGGATGTCGGTCATCCGCGTAAACATGCCCTTTGCCATGGTGCTTCCTCTTCTTCGTCGCTCTCGGTGCAGTGAAAAGTAACGCCTGTCTGCCCCTGCTATGCAACGTCGATGCCAGCCTTCTGGGCACATCGTTCGTAGACGCCTTCAATCGACTGCACAACAACAAGTTACATAACCTAATCAACAGGATGCAATAGGCATGGCAAGATCGTGGCGACGGCGGATTCCGCCAGCGCGCCGCCTTGATTTGGCGGCAGCCGCCGCTTTTCGCCAGCCAAACGAATGCCTTACTTGCTGCCCATGTTCATTCTTCTCGGCCTCGCCGCCTACACGCTCGCCATGCTCGGCATCGGCCTCTACGCCAGCCGTCGCGTCAGCGGATCCGCCGACTACCTGGTCGCCGGACGGCGACTGTCGCTGCCGTTGGCGACCGCCACCCTGTCGGCGACGTGGTTTGGCGGCGGCCTCTGCATCGGCGCCGCCAGCGCCGCCTACGGGGGCGGCTTCCGTGCTGTCATCGCCGACCCTTTCGGGGCCGCCCTGTGTCTGTTCCTGGCCGGTGCGTTCTACGTGCGCGTGCTGCGCCGCATGGGGATCATGACCATCGCCTCCTTCTTCACGGAGCGCTTTAACGGTCGCGCCGGCATGCTCGCCAGCCTGTGCACGATCCCCGCCTACGTCGGCTGGGTGGCAGCGCTGATGGTCGCCTTCGGTCGCATCCTGCAGTCCCTTACCGGCCTCGACCCTGTCGTCGGCATCTGCGTTGGTGCTGGCGTCGTGCTAATCTATACCTATGCCGGCGGTATGTGGGCGGTGACGCTGACCGATTTCGTCCAGCTCATCATCCTCGTCCTGGGTATGGTCGTGCTGACTCCGATCCTGCTGTCCGACATGGGCGGCTGGACGGCGATCTCGGCTCGCATCCCCGCCGAACGCTTCGACCTCTATCCGCACGACGCCGACGCCAGCGCCTGGTTCGACTACGCCCGTGACTGGCTCGTTATCGGCCTCGGCAACCTGGCCGGGCAGGACCTCATCCAGCGTTCCCTGTCGAGTCGTGATGACAAGGTTGCCGTGCGCTCCGCATACCTCTCCGGAGTCCTCTATCTGACGGTGGGTCTGCTGCCTGTCCTGCTCGGCATGGCGGGCGCCGTGGTCCTGCCGGACCTCGTCGATCCGGACCTCGTGATGATGGAGCTGGCCCAGAAGTACCTGCCCGCCGCCGCCCTGGTCCTGTTCACGGGAGCCCTGCTGTCCGCCCTGCTGTCGAGCGCCGACAGCGCTCTGCTGGCACCTGCGAGTGTTATCGGCTGGGACCTGCTGCGCTGGCTGCGCCCCGACGTCAAAGAGACGACCTGCCTGCGCGTGTCACGCCTGTCGGTGGCCGCGTGCGGTCTCATCGCCCTGGTTCTGGCTTTGCACCGCACCTCGGTCTACGATCTGATGGTCGACTCCTGGTCCGTCCTGCTGGCCACGCTCTTCGTACCTCTTACCGCCGGCATCTGGTGGCGCCGGGCCAACGGTCCCGGAGCACTGGCGTCCATCCTCGTCGGTTTCGTCTCGTGGCTCGTACTGATGCGCGTGGCCACGGCGTGGCCCGCCGATCTGCTGGCCGTACCCTTCGCCGTCGCCGCCCTGGTCTCCGTCAGTCTGGCCACCGCGACGACCACACCTCCTCGCCCGTTGGCCGATGCCGAAGGACGGGAAATAGTGCTCCGCGAGCGCGTTGGCTGGTAGCACCCCATCACAGGATTGGCGGGAACCGGGGACCACCCCCGTTATTCTATCAGATCGATCATCACCCAGCCCCAGAACCAGGAGATATCTCGCAAGATGGCCGGAGGACCTATAGCTCTTGTCACGCGCCTGCTGCTGCCAACACTTGTCTTCTCCCTCTGGCTTGCCGGCTGCGGCCCGAGCCCTACCAAGATCGGAGATGACGGCTCGACGATGATCCTCATCCCCGGTGGCCAGTTCCAGATGGGTGGAGTACCCGAAGACGTGGAAGCATTCCCGGACGGCCAGCTGCTCACGTTCCATGCCGAACGGCCCGTACACAGCGTCACACTCAGCACGTACTACATCGACAAGCACGAAGTGACGACCGCCCAGTACCGCAACTTCCTCGAGGCTGTTGCCGACGGCGAGACGGCATGGGACCACCCCGACCAGCCCGCCGATCGAGGCCACGAACCGCGATACGTCACCGACGATCTCGATGGCGACGACCAGCCGGCAGTCGGCCTCAACTGGTACGATGCCTACGCGTATTGCAAGTGGGCCGGCAAACGGCTGCCCACCGAAGCCGAGTGGGAGTTCGCCGCCCGCGGCAGCGACGGCGTGCGCAAGTACCCTTGGGGACAGGGAAATCCTGACGCCGAGGGCATCTGGTGGGCCAACTATCACCCTCGCGTCGGCCGTGGAGCCGATGGCCACCGTTGGTCAGCCCCCGTGGGCTCCTACCCCGATGGAGTCAGTCCTTTCGGCTTGATGGACATGGCGGGCAACGCCGAGGAATGGGTGCAGGATTGGTACTCGGTCGACTACTACGGATTGACTGAGGGCGCCGAGGATCCACCGGGGCCCCTCAAAGGCCAGAAGAAGGTTATCAAGGGCGGCTCCTACGAGACCCCGGTGCACCAGATCCGCATTGCCATGCGACACTACGGCCGCCCTCATGACAAGGGGCCCCGCCTCGGCGTTCGCTGTGCCATGGTGCCCTGATCGCGAGCTTCCCCCCGGACCACTTTCATGCCACAAAGGATCACCCAACTATGAAAATGCATATCGGCGGCAAGTGGATGGACTCCGACGACAGGATCGACGTCGTCAACCCCTTCGACGGCACGACCATCGATACCGTCCCGAAGGCCACGCCACAGGACGTCTCGGACGCCATCGCCGCCGCGGCGAAAGGCGCCGAGGTTATGCGCAAGATGCCGGCCTACGAGCGCTACCAGCTGCTCGACAGGGCGGCGCGGTTGATGTACGAACGCCAGCAGGACCTGGGCCGTACGATCACGCTGGAAGAGGGCAAGGTTCTGGCTGAGGGCCTCGGCGAGGCGGGTCGCTCGGCGGAGACGATCACCCTGTCGGCCGAAGAGGCCAAGCGGCTCACCGGCGAGACCCTCGATCTAAGTGCGGCCTCGAACGGTGCTGGCAAGTTCGGCTTCACGCTGCGCGTACCCTGCGGCGTCGTCGTCGCCATCACGCCTTTCAACTTCCCGCTGAATCTTGTGTGCCACAAGGTGGGACCGGCGCTGGCTGCCGGCAACGCCGTCATCGTCAAACCGGCGAGCGACACGCCGTTGTCGGCGATCAAGCTCGTTGAGATTCTGCTGGAGGTCGGCTTTCCACCCGAAGCGGTCAGTGTCCTCACCGGTTCCGGTGCCTCCGTCGGCGACGCCATCGCCTCGGACCCACGGGTTCGAAAGATCTCCTTCACCGGCTCGCGAGATGTGGGCGAGCACATCTGCCGCACGGCGGGCTTGAAGAAGGTGACGATGGAGCTGGGTTCCAATTCCCCCGTCGTCGTCATGGATGACGCTGACATCGACAAGGTCGCGGACGGTGTGGCCCTGGCGGGCTTCGCCAACGCCGGCCAGGTGTGTATCTCGGCGCAGCGCATCCTCGTGGAGGACAAGGCCTACGGCGACCTCACCGATGCCCTGCAGGCACGCGTCGAGGGAATCACCACCGGCGACCCGCTCGCGGACGGCACCAAGATGGGCCCCATGATCCGCGAGTCCGACGCCGAACGCGTCGAGAGCTGGATCCAGGAGGCCGTCGCCGCCGGCGCCCGTCTCGTTGCCGGCGGTTCGCGCAGCGGTACCCTCCATCAACCGACCGTACTGGCCGACGTGACTCCGGGCATGCGGGTTTCACGCGACGAGGTCTTCGGCCCCGCTGTGGCCCTCACCAGGGTCAGCGACATCGACGAGGCCATCGCCATCGCCAACGACACCAATTACGGCCTGAGCGCCTCGATCTTCACCCAGGACATCGACCGTGCTATCAAGTATGCGCAGAACGTCGAGTCCGGTAACATCCACATCAACTGGGGCACCATGTGGCGTGCCGACATGATGCCTTACGGCGGCTTGAAGGACTCGGGTATGGGCAAAGAGGGCCCGAAGTACGCGATCCAGGAGATGACGGAGTCGAAAATGATCGTCATCCACTGATCATCGACTACGGGGGGCGGGCTGGTCCGGCATGGATCGCTCGCTCTTTTCTCGTTTCTAGAGCCGCCGACTTGCGCCCCGCGGCTCTACCGGGCGTGAACCGATGTGACGAAGGCCTCGCGAATACGGCGGGTGATTGGCCCGGGCGTACCGTCACCGATTTGCGTGTCGTCGACGCGGATCACCGGCATGGCCTCCGTCGTCGTACCTGCCAGGAAGACCTCGTCCGCAGTCCTGTACTGCTCGACGGTAGAGAACTCTTCAAGAAGCTCGATCCCAAGTCCGTGAATCAGGTCGATGAGCACACCTCGAGTGATCGACGGCAGGATGTGCGCCCCCGGCGGTGAGGTGAACACGGCCCCACCGGTGACGCGGAAAGAGCTGGTAGACGAACCCTCTGTCACCCTCTCCCCATCGTCGACGAGGATGGCCTCGTAGGCGCCAGCCTCATGGGCGAGCTGCTTGGCAAGGATGTTCGGCAGCAGGGCGATGGATTTGATGTCGCAGCGTTTCCAGCGCAGGTCCGGCGTCGTGATGACGGACACCCCTCTCTCGTGCAGCGTCGGATCTGGCCGATACAGCTGCTTCACC
>JAYZCA010000383.1:0-3503 GCA_036339235.1 Candidatus Latescibacterota bacterium
GATATACCGATTGCCCGGTGATGATGTCGTTGAGCAGGTCGACAGGCATGCGCCCATCGTAGACGGCCTCAACGACGGCGCGGCCGGCGACGGCGTTGACAGCCAACAGGCTCACCGCCAGGACCGGGCCGGCGGCGATGAAGACGAGGTCGGTTCGACGGGGCATGCCCTCAAGATAGGACACGGTGAGTCGTCTTGACCGCCAGCGCTGCTGTACGCGAGCTTGCCCTTGCCCACGCTATCATCACCCTATCACAGAGAGCAACGACATGAAGATCGTCGTCCTGGACGGCCATACACTCAATCCCGGCGACCTCAGCTGGGGAAATCTGGAAGCCCTCGGCGATGTCGTCGTTCACGAACACTCGACAGAGGCACAGGTTGTCGAGCGCGCTCGGAACGCTCAAATCGTCCTGACAAACAAGACTCCGATTTCCCGCCAGACGCTGGCGCAACTGTCTCAGGTGTGTTACATCGGCGTGCTGGCAACGGGTTTCAACATCGTCGATGTCGAAGCCGCCCGGGAGCGGGATATCCCCGTGTGCAACGTGCCGATCTACGGCACGGCTTCAGTCGCCCAGGCGACCATTGCCCACATGCTCAACCTGACACAGCGAATCGGCGATCATGCCGTCGCCGTCGCCGGCAACCGCTGGGCGCAGTGCCGCGACTTCAGCTTTCGCGATCACCCCCTCGTCGAGCTGGAGGGGCTGACTTTCGGTGTGATCGGCTTCGGCCGCATCGGCCGGCGCACGGCGGAGCTTGCCCGTGTCTTCGGGATGCAGATCCTCGCGTACACGCGTACGCCGGACTCATCCGTCGACTGGGCCGAGTTCGTCGACGTCGACGAGCTGCTCAAGCGCAGCGACGTCGTCTCCCTGCATTGTCCGCTGACACCGGAGACAGAAAACATGATCAGTGCCGAACGCCTGGCATCCATGAAACCGACGGCGTTCCTCGTCAACACCAGCCGTGGCCCCCTGGTCGACGAAGACGCGCTGCATGCCGCTCTGGAGGCGGGAACCATCGCCGGCGCCGGCCTCGACGTGATGGCCGTGGAGCCACCCGCCGCCGACCACCCACTCTACAGTGCCAGCAACTGCTACGTGACTCCCCACAACGCCTGGGCTACCGGCGCCGCTCGCGGGCGCCTGCTGGACACCGTCGTCGACAACGTCGGCGCCTTCCTCGATGGCTCACCACAGAACGTGGTGAACTAGAGCCCTGTAGATATCACCAGTTGGTATACGACCCGTCACGCCGGTGCAGGTGCGGCGCCTCCCAGAACCGGAAGTCCTGAGCGGCCATCGCCTCTTCGTCGACATCGACGCGGAGACCGGGAGTGTCGGGTACCGGAAACCGATCGCCCTCCAACTGCAGCTGCTGCGGAAATAGCTCCCCGGCATGAGGAGCGAGAACGGACGAAGCCTGCAGCAGGTTGACGCAGGTGACCACCCGTCTATGTTGAACTCAAGGTCCTCACGAAGGAGGCTCCCCTTGATCTACAACGTGGCCCAGTTGTCCGCCGACCAGCTTCGCGCCCTGCAGTCCTTCGAGACCGAGACGGGACGCACCGTCATCGCCCTGAGCGGCATCGAGGCCGAGCCGGCAACGTTGAGCGATGACGAGGTGGCGCGCATTCAGACCCTCGAGAAGGAGCTGGGCCTGACGTTGGTCGCCGTCGGCTGACTCAAGCGCGAAGTCGCCCTCAGGCGGCCGTCCTCTCCATCTCTTCGGTGTAGCTGCCTGACCGGGCTGCACTGTTCAGTCGGGCTCGCAGCAGAAACTCCAGCTGCGCCGCGCCGACCCTCGTCTCTTCTCCGCACCACGTCTGCAGCGTCGTCTCCTGCAAGGCGCGACCGTAGGAGAATGTCAGTTCCCACGGCAACGGCCCGAGGCCGTTCATCGCGTTCAGATGCGCCGTGGCGATCTGCGGGCTCTGTCCCCCTGAGAGGAAGGCGATACCCGGCACCGCAGCCGGCACCAGACGACGAAAGACACGAATCGTTGCCTGAGCGACCTCGTCTACCTCCGACTGTACGGGGCAATCCTTGCCCGACACGATCATGTTCGGTTTGAGGACAATCCCTTCGAGTACGATGCGCTGGGCTCGAAGAACGGCGAAGACGCTGGCCAGCGTCGCCGCTGTCGCCGCCTCGCAGGCGGCTATGTCATGGCTGCCATCCATCAACACTTCGGGCTCGACGATCGGCACGACTCCCGCCTCCTGGCACAACGCCGCGTAGCGCGCCAGAGCGTGGGCGTTGGCCTCGATGCCGCCCGCCGTCGGCAGCCCCGTCGCCGTGTCGACGTTGATCACTGCCCGCCATTTCGCGAAACGGGCGCCCAAACCGGCGTATTCGTGCAGGCGCTGGCGTAGGCCGTCGAGACCTTCGGTCACCGTCTCACCCGGGAAACCCGCCAGGTCGTGGACGCCGGCGTCCACCTTGATGCCGGGAAGTACTCCCTTGTCGCTGAGCAGTTTTGGAAAGGGCGTGCCATCTGCGGCGCACTGCCGCAGGGTCTCGTCGTAGAGGATGACACCGCTGATGTACTGCTCCATGCCGGGAGAGGTGAACAACAGCTCCCGATAGGCACGTCGCGTCGCCTCGGTGGAGAGGGTGTCGATGCCGTCAAATCGCTTGCCGATGGTGGAGGTGCTCTCATCGGCGGCAAGGATCCCCTTGCCTGCACAGACCATGGCCACGGCGGTGTCGATCAGAGTGGTGGTGTCCATGGGTCAGACTCGTCGGGGTCGGAGTTGGGTTGACGGTGGGGCGAAGCGGGCGTCGACTTCACCTGCACCCAAGATCCCGGTCACCGCCGCCGACTCGGGCGTGAGAATCTCGATCTCGAAGAACTGCGCCGGCCCCAGGTTCCGCAACTCGAGGTTGTCCGGCTCGGTGCCGGGGGGCAGCACGATCTCCTGCCAGCCGCCGACGACTCGGGACCGGTCGTCGACACGCGCCGTCTGCTCGCCTTCCGGATCCCGCGTGGCGCCTTCGTTCTGCAGATGGCCGCCAACATAAGCGCGACCTAGTAGTCATTGGCGACGTCTCCCACCCGAATGCGGATCCGCGCCACGGGCTGCATAACCTGCCAGGCGAACACCAGTACTCCCTTGGTGTCCCATTGGAAGGCTCGCGCCCCCACGGCGGGTGGTGCGATCCCGTCTGTCAGCCAGGCGACATCTCCTTCGTGCTCGTTCCAAGTGGTGGCGCGGGTCACCGTGTCGGGAGCCAGATTGCGACCTGTTTCCAGTGCCCGCGACGCAGCCGCTACAAGGGACAGGCCAAGGACACACCTGCACCGAAAGTTTTGAGGCAACCGCAAGGAGGCGCTCCGGGGGGCTGTTGAGAACGCTACGCGACCGATTCCCGAATCTGTGCATCGACCACAGCGATCGCTGCCAATTGTGCGATCTGCTCCACCGTCGAGTTGGGGGGCATCAGGTGTACTGGCTTGTCGAGACCCATCAGGATCGGGCCGACCGCCTCGGCGCC
>JAYZCA010000384.1:0-11689 GCA_036339235.1 Candidatus Latescibacterota bacterium
TACCTGGCCAACGGCGCCGATCGCCAGTACCAGCCTGATGTACTCGCCGCCGGGTCGGCATCCGGGATCTTCGCTGATTCCACCGGCAGCGCCGGCCTGCCGGCGGCGGCCTCCTATCACCTGTCTGCTGCCTTTGCCGACGTCGACACCAACGGCACGCCGGACCTCTACGTAACCGACGGTGCTGGTCGGGGCAACCAGCTCTACCAGAATGTGGCCGAGGACTCGCTGTTCTTGCGTGTCGTCGTGCGTGGAAAGGGCCCCGCCGCCGGCGGCGCCAATCTCTACGGCTACGGGGCCAGAGTGCACCTCATCGACGCGGTTTCGAATGACACCGTCGCCTTCCAGCAGGTGCTGCCGCCGATGGCGGTGCCGCGTACCGTGAGCTCCGACGATGGCACGACGGCTGGCGGCGCCGAGGTCATCTTCGGCGCTCCCGCCGGCCCGTACAACGTTTCCGTCCTCTTCCCCGGAAACGCGCAGGCCGGCATCGGCCCCAACGTGCGCGGCGGCGACGTCGTCGTCATCGACGAGCCATAATGGGCGGCGTGAACGGATTCTCGCGACTCCTGGTCGCCGGCCTGCTCGCGCTGTCGCTGGCGGGGGCCATGGACGCCAGCGCCGCATCGCGACAGACCGATGTGGGGGTGCGTGCCATCGGCATGGGCGGCGCCTTCTCCGCCGTCGCCTCCGACGCTACCGCCATCCGCTGGAACCCCGCGGCCATCGCCGCCCTGCAGCGACAGGAGATCGATGCCGCCTATGCGGATCGTTTCGGCCTCGGTCTGGACGAGTCGTACCTGGCCTACGTGCTGCCCCTCACCGAGCGCCATGCCATCGGTCTGGATTGGTTCCACCGCGGCTTCGATGACGTCGCTGGAGGACTCGGACTGCAGTCGTCGCAGAACATGCTCAGCCTGGCCTACGGCTACCGCAACGGCATCGCCCGGCTGCGCCCCCTGCTGGGTAATGCCTCCGTCGGCATCGCCGCCAAGTGGCTGAATCAGGACGCCGAACTCGACGGCCTCTCCGTCATGTCCGCCGCCGGGGTGGGCTTCGACGTGGGCCTGCTCTATCCGCTGCCTCACGGGCTGCGTTTCGGCTTCGCCATCCAGGACGTGGGCGGCACCTCGGTCGAGCACGACAGCGGCCTCAACGAGACGATCTACGACAGCCGTTGGCGCGCCGGGCTGGCGTGGAAACCCATCGAAGGGCTCACCGTCGCTACCGATGTCGACGATCATGTGCGATTCGGAGCCGAGTACTGGGTGCAGGGTCTGCTGGCCCTCCGCGCCGGCGTGCGTTCCGAGCGCGACAGCCCGGACAGCCGCGGCGACGCCACCACGGCCAGCTTCGGCCTGGGCGTGCAGTACCGCTTCGCCCGCATCGACTACGCCTACGAGCGTCATCCCGTGCTCGACGCGACGCACTACACGTCGGTATCACTCGCCTACAACCCGCGCGTCGTCACCATCAAGGACGCCACGGTGCGGCCGAGCCCGGTGTTCCGTTCGTTATATCCGCACTATCAGGAGAGCGACTTTTTCGACGTCGTGCTGACGAACTCCGCGCCGCAGCCCATCGTCGTCAGCGTCGGTCTCTTCCTGCCGCGGGTGATGAGCGTCCCTCACGCCGAGACGATCACCCTGCCGGCGCAAAGCTCGGAGAAGTACGCCTTCTCGGTGACCTTCGACGCCGACCTCTTCAATGCACCCGACGCCTACTACGACCACTTCGTCACGCCCGTCGTCTCTGTAACCTACTCACGCAACCGCCGGGACCAGCGCGTCGAGAAGCAGCTGGAGCGCGTCTACATCGCCGGCAAGGGCAAGCTCAGCTGGAACATCGAGGGTATGGCAGCCGCCTTCGTCACACCTTCCGACCTGACCGTGGCGGGCCTGGCCCGCGGCCTGGTGCAGCGCTACGACGACGTGCTGTCGAGCAAGTTTAACCACTCGAACATCGGCAAGGCGGCCATCCTCTTCGACGCCCTGGGTATGTATCGGCTCAGCTACCAGGCCGACCAGAAGACCCCCTTCGCCAGCATCTCCGACGACAAGACGATCTTCGACACCGTGCAGTATCCCAGCGAGCTGCTGGCCAAGCCCGAAGATGTCGACGTCAAGATCGGCGACTGCGACGATCTGACTGTGCTCTACGCGTCGCTGCTGGAGAACCTGAGCATCGACACGGCCTTCCTCGAGGCCAACGATCCGGGCGCCGGGCACATCTACCTGATGTTCGACTCCCGCATTCCCCTCGATCGCGCCGAGGACTATTTCTCTAGCTCCGCCGAGTACGTCGAGTGGGAGGGTCGTATCTGGATTCCGGTGGAGACCACGATGTACGGCTTCACCTTCGGCGACGCCTGGCGCCAGGGAGTCAACGAGTACAAACGCCTCAAGCCGCGTGACCTGATTGACGAGGTCTACGTCCAGCAGTGGATGCAGACATACAAGGCACCCGTGCTGCCGGCCGTGGACATCGTGTTGCCGGCGGCGGACCAGGTCGACAGTCTGCTGGCGCGTGACCTCGAGTTCTTCGACCGGCGCACCGACGAGATCGCCCTCGGCTCGGTGACCTCCCTCGACACGCCCGACGGCGCCTACGACGCCGGCGTCGCCTACCTGCGCGCCGACCACCCCGAGAAGGCGTCAGCCATGTTCGAGCGTACCCTGGGCCTGCGCGCCGACCATGCCGACGCCCTCAACGCCCTGGGTGTCATCGCCACACGCCGCGGCGACTACGACGAGGCTCTCGACTACTACCGCCGTTCCCTGGTCACCGACGACAGCAACACCGGCGTGCGTATGAACATTGCCCTCACCTACTACCTCAACGGTGAACGCGAGCGGGCCGACGCCTATTTTGACGAGGTCGTTTCCCTCGACGAAAGTTACGGCGAGTTGTTCGACTTCCTCGCCTCGGTGGGCGACGCGCAGCAGTACTACGAGATCGGCGTCAGTTACCTGCGCCTGCTGCGCCTCGACCAGGCCATCGAACAGTTCGACCTGGCCATCGGTGCCGACCCGGGGTATGCGGATGCCCACAACGCCCGTGGTGTCGTGCTGGCTCGCCAGGCGCGTGCCGACGAGGCGCTGCAGGCCTTCGAGGACGCCACACAGTTGCAGCCGGATCAGATGGGCTTCCGCCTCAACGTAGCCTTGGCCCACCATCTGATGGGCAACTACGACCGTGCCGATGTCCTCTATCGCCAGGTGGTCGCCGAAGACGACAGTTACGGGGGACTCTACGACTTCCTCGCCGCCACCGAGACGGCGGAGGAGAGTTACCGGATCGCCACCGGATACATGCAGCAGCAGCAGTGGGACAAGGCACTGGAGCGCCTCGACGATGCCCTGGCCGCCGACCCGCAGGACGCTTCGGCTCACAACGCTCGCGGCGTCGTCCTCACCCACCTGGGTGACTATGACGAGGCCTACAGGATGTTCGAACGCGCCGAGGAACTGGCCCCAACCGACGCTGGCATCCGTCTGAACATGGCCATCGTCCGTCACCTGCAGGGACGGCGTCATGAGGCAACCGTCATCTACCGGCAGCTGCTGGAGATGGAGCCGTCGTACCAGGGATACCTCGACATCCTGGAAGAGGAGTGATGCAGATCACATACGTCGAACGGTAAGAGGTGATCCAGGTCATGGGGCCTCGAGGTCGACATTCCGATGTTTATTGGTGAAAGATGGATTACACTTGACGTGGCCCGGCGCGAATTCCGCGCTGGGAACTGAACGACGAACCGGGAGCGCGCGCGATGAAAGCGACGAAGTGGACTTTCGCCCTGGCGCTGCTCGCTCTGGTAGCGGTGCCGGTGGTGGCAGAAGAGGCAGCGGCGGAGACCAGCACCCAGGCCAGTGCACAGCAGCAGGCCGGTGACGCGGCGGACGCCGTCGACGAGGAGTGGCTGAACACGATCTGGACCCAGGTCGACGACATGGTCAAGACCGAGGAGCACAAGCTCCAGGAGACGGTCACAGTCGCCGGTGTACGTGGTGCCGAAGCCGAGGACGCGATCCTCGACAAGCTGTACTACAGAGGCGCCAAGCGCTATCCGAGCCAGGACAAGCTGACCAAGGCCATCGAGACGCTGAAGAAGGCCGTCGCCGATGCCCCGAAGAGCCCCAACGCCCCCATGCAGAAGTACTTCATTGCCCAGTGCTACGAGAAGCTGGGCCGTACGGCCGATGCGCGTGACTTCTACGGTCAAGTGTCGAAGGATCACCCGCAGTCGACGTGGGCGGCCAAGGCGCAGAAGGATCTGGCGCGGCTGCCATCACTCTGATAGCCTGCTCCCCAGGGAGCCTCAAGTAATGAGGAGAGGTCGGCGAGCCCGACCTCTCCTTTTTTTGTAGATTCCGCCACTGTCATGGCCGCCGAAGCGAAAAAACAGGAACAGATTATCCAGCTCGCACTGGGTCCCGTTGTGGGCGTGCTGGTTTTCCTGTTCTCCCTCACGCTGATCTACGAGCGCGCCGAGCTGGTCACCTACGACTGGCGCTTCAACGTGCGCAACTCTGTTTTCGGGTCGCCGCCGATGAGTCCCCGTCTGGGGACGATTGACATCGATCTGGAGAGCGTCGAGGCAGAGGGACGTTATCAGGATTGGACGCGCGACAAGTACACCGACGTCGTGCTGTTGCTCAGCGATTACGGCGTGCGGCTCGTCGGTTTCGATGTGTTCTTCATCGAGCCCTCCACAAACAGCGTCTCGGAAAGCCAGATCCGCGCTCTCAAACAGATCGACGCCGAGTCCATCGACGCCCTGCTGGCACGCAACGATTACGATGAGATGTTCCGCCGCGCCATCGCCGACGCCGGCGACGTCTACCTGGCCCAGACGGTCGTTGTCCCTGACAACGTGCGTCCCTCCGAACCGCTCACCGAAGACAAGGCCCTGGCTCTGCAGACGATCCGCGAGCGCTCGCCGCGGCTGTTGGTAGACACCGATGAGAGCACTCTGGCCCGCGGCACCGATTTCGACCCGCCCCTGCGCTCCCTGCGCGAGGCGGCTAGTAACTTCGCCTATGCCCAGACGGTGACCGATGTCGATGGCGCCCGTCGCCGCTATCCGATCGTCTACCAGTACGAGGACATCCTCTTCCCTTCCATGGCCCTGGCCATGGCCTGCGACGTCCTCGAGGTACCGATCACCTCGGTCAAGATCGACCCGGGACGGAGCGTGCTCATTCCTCAGGCACGACTCCTCGACGGCACCGTGCACGATGTCGAGATCCCCATCGACCGGCTCGGCAACATGAACGTCAACTGGGCCGGCCGCTGGGCAGACACCTTCAACCACTATCCGCACATGACCCTGCGCCGGGCTCGCTCACGGCACGAGCGCCAGACGCTCCTCGACGAGATGAAGCGGCTGGTCTCCGAAGACCCGGCTCTGGCCAACCCGCGCAACCTGCTGGGGGCCCTGACACGCTCTGGGAACACCGACCGTGACGCGATCATCGCAGTGCTGCGTGTCTTCCTGCAGACCGGGGGCATCGAGGCGGCGCTGACGCAGGATCCCGAACTGTCGGTGGAGTCCTTCTGGGAATCCAAGGGTGTCAGCCAACCGGGCAAGAACCAGATTCTGCTGTTCGAGCAGGTCCAGCGAACCAGGGATGTGGCGGCACGTATCGCCGCTGACGCCGACGTCAGCCTCGTCGACCTGCAGGCGGCCCGACCCGACGACGACCCGGTCCTGGTCGAGCAGAGCGCCTACTTCGTTCGCGACACCATCGAAGACGGTGTCCTTCCGGCGAGCGCCCGACCCCTCTTCTTCTTCCCGTACGAGCGCTACCAGCCACGTCAGGGACGCTCTGCCTCGGTGACACCCGACGATGTGGCCGGGAAGATCTTGTTCTACGGGCTGACGGCTCCGGGCACGACGGACCTCAGCGTCACGCCCGTAGAGGGCGACTACCCGATGGTGGGTATCTACCCGAACGTGCTCAACACAATCCTCCAGGGCATTTTCATCCACCGCATGCCCGCGTGGACCGAAGCCCTGTTGATCATCGCTCTCGGCGTGCTGTTGTCGCTGGTGATCCCGGGGTTGCGAGTGCTCACCGGGGCAGCCCTCATCGTCGGCCTCGTTGTGCTCTACGGTGCTCTCGCCTTCCTCTCTTTCACCCACGCTGGCCTGTGGCTCGAGATCGTCGCCCCCCTGATGACCCTCGTTGTCGGCTACCTGGTGCTGACTATCTACGGCTACGTCATCAAGGAGAAGGAGAAGGAGTTCGTCGAGGGCGCCTTCGGCCAATACCTGTCCCCGGCGGTGGTCAACGAGATCATGAACAACCCGGGGATGGTCGACCAACTCGGTGGCGAAGAGCGCGTAATGACCGCCTTCTTCTCGGACATGGCCAGCTTCTCGGCGATCTCCGAGTGCCTGACACCGGTGGAACTGGTAGCCTTCATCAACGAATACCTATCAGAGATGTGTGACATCGTCGAGGACTACGGCGGCACGATCGACAAGTTCGAGGGTGACGCCATCCTGGCTTTCTACGGCGCGCCGGTGTACTACGAGGATCACGCGGTGCGCGGCTGCCTGGCCTGCGTCGACCAGCAGAAACGGTTGATCGAGATGCGGGAGCGCTGGGAGCAGGAGAAGTCCCTGCCGGCGCCCTTGCAGCAGCTGAGGGAGCGCTGGGAAGGCCAGGGCCGGCCTTTCGCTCACGTGCGCATGGGTCTCACGGCGGGGCCGATGGTGGTGGGCAATATGGGCTCGACGTCGCGCACCGATTACACGATGATGGGGGACACGGTGAACCTGGCGGCCCGCTTCGAAAGCGGGCAGAAGGCCTACGGCACGGGGATCATGGTGAACGAGATGATCTACGAAGCCGTGAAGGACATGGTCGAGTCGCGGCGACTCGACGTGATCATGGTCGTCGGCAAGGAAGAACCGGTCACCGCCTACGAGATCCTCGATCGCAAGGGGAACCTGCCCCAGATCAAGCAGGACGTGCTCGAGCTGTACAATAAGGGCCTCGAGTTCTACGACCGTTTCGAGTTTGCCGAGGCCAAGCTGCTCTTCGAGCAGGCCGTCGGCGTCGACACCAGGGACGGTCCTGCCGCCCTCTACGCGGATCGCTGCGAGGACTACGCCGAGAATCCACCCGAGGACCTGATCTTTCGCGCCCAGAGCAAGTAGCCCCGACGGGCCACCACTGGACCAGCCGCGCCTTCCGTTGCATCTTAAGAGGTTTGTGCGATCTTGAGATGCCAAACCTTCGACCGACATCCTCCGCCTGCATCATCGGCCTGACGACGGGTCTGCTGGGCTGTGCCTCGGGCACCGACGACCTCGCCCAGCGGCTCGACGCCTCTGACGCCGACCTGCGTGATCACGTGATCGCTCTCGAACGCTCCCTCGATGCCGCCTACGACCGCGAGAAGGCCCTGGCCGAACGGCTGCGCCGAATGGAGGAAGGTCTTGCCATCCTGCAGGCCCGGGTCGCTGCATCCGGGGAACGGATCGACAGTCTGGGTCGTCCTCCAGCAGGAACCAGGTCGCCCGATGCCTTCGACGTGACCTCGGCTTATGACGCCGCTTACGCGCAACACCAGGACCACAACTTCGAGGCGGCTCTGGCCGCCTTCGCCGACATCGTCGAGCGCGCCCCCACCCACTCCCTGGCCGACAACGCCCAGTACTGGATCGGTGAGTCTTATTATGGTCTCGGTCGTTACCGCCAGGCGCTGGCCGCCTTTACCCGGGTTCACGCGTTCGACCCGACCGAGAAGGAAGACGACGCTCAGTTGATGATCGCCCGCTCCTACCTGGCTCTAGGTGAGAAGGACCAGGCCGTCACCGCCTTCCGCCGGCTCATGAGTGAATACGCCGACAGTGAGTACGTCACCGCCGCCCGCAAGGAGCTGCGCTACCTTGAGGGCGAGTGAATGAGGTCCGTCGTCGTTGTCACTGCCCTCGCGGTGCTCTGCGCACGTCCGCTGGCCGCCCTTGAGTCGAGCAATCTCGACCTGGTGACGCAGACGGCGCAGCAGGCCGTCCGCAACGCTCTGGCCGACCTGCAACTGCCGGCAACCGCCGATGGCGCTGCTCCCAACCTCATCGCCGTCGTCTCCGCCTCCACCCACACCGCCGACTGGCTCTTCGAACATCTCCTGCTGGAGGATCTGCTCTCCAGGGGACTCGACGTCTCCGTCGACAGTGACGCGACGACGCGGATGTCATGGCGCGTCGTCGACCTCGGAATCAACGGCCAGTCCGGCTTGATGGGGGGGTCGGTGACCCGCCGCTGTCGCGTCGTCGTACGCCTCGAACTGCACGATGCGGGCGAGCTGGTCTGGTCCGGGGACGGCCACGCTGAACGACAGGATCACGTGGCCAAGGGTCAGATCGACGTCCTGCAGCACTCCCGCTTCAGTTTCGCCAAGACGGACGTGGAACAGCGCACCTGGGGTAAGTACGTCGAACCCATGATTATCACGACCGTCCTCGGCAGCCTCGTCTACCTCTTCTTCTCGAATCGATGACTAACAGAACATACCTTCTCCTGGCCGTTGTCTTTCTCGCCGCTGGCTGTGCCAGCAAGGGCCCGCCCGAACTGAAGGGTGCCGACTACTACTTCGAGGAAGGGGGTCGCGACTTCGAGCGACGGCGTTTCCTCGACGCGGTGGAGAGCTACCAGCGCATCGTCAGCAACTTCCCCGGGCACGCGCGCGTCGCCGAGGCCCAGTACTACCTCGCCGAGTCTTATTTCGGCATGGACGAGTTCGTCAACGCCGCCTTCGAATACGAGCGCCTCGTCGACACCTACCCGTCCAGCCAGTGGCGAGACGACGCCCAGTACAAGATCGGTGAGTCGTATTTCGAGCAGAGCCGCCGCGCCGAACTCGATCAGAGCGAGACCTATCAGGCGCTCAGCGCCTACCGTCGCTTCCTCGAGGACAACCCCGGCAGCCCCCTCGTCGCTGACGCCCGGGACCGCATTGTCGAGAGTCGCGGCCGCCTAGCCAAGAAACAGTACCTCGCAGGCAGGCTCTACCACCGCCAGGGACACCTTGGGGCAGCGCACATCACCTACCAGGAGCTGCTCAACGCCTACTCCCAGACCTCCTGGTACTGGCATGGCCTGGCACAGCTGGGCCTCGTCGCTCGCAGCCAGGGCGAGTCCGAGGAGGCGCGCGGCCACTGGCAGGAGGTTCTGCAGGGGGACACCGAGGACGAAGATCTCCTCGCAGATGTAAGGAAGTGGATCGCCGAGCTGGACGCGGAGTGAGGTCCCGGTGCCCGCACGGCTCGGTATCCTCGGAGGCACCTTCGACCCCATCCACAACGGTCATGTACTGCTGGCGCAAGCCGTAAGCGAGCGGCTGCCGCTCGACCGTGTCCTCTTTGTCCCCGCCGCCGACCCGCCCCACAAAGGCGACCAGGTCGCCAGCGCCGTGCATCGCCTCCAGATGGTCCGCCTCGCCATCGACGGTCTCGACGGCTTCGAAGTGTCCTGTGTCGAGATCGACCGTGAAGGGCCTTCCTACACGGTCGACACCCTGCGGCAGCTCAGCGCCAGGCACGAGGACAACGATCTCTTCCTGATCATCGGCGCCGACAATGTCGCCGACCTGTCCTCGTGGTACGACCCCGAAGGAGTCCTCGAACTGGCCACCGTCGTCTCGGGCACACGCGCCGAGGCAGCAGGGACTGGAAGTGACCGCTTCGCCCACCGCATCCATCGGCTGCCGACGCCTGCGTACGACATCTCCTCCACCGACATCCGCCAGCGTCTGCAGCTGGGCCTGCCCATCCGCTACCTGGTCCCGGAAGCGGTGGAGCGTTACGTGGCGGAACATGGACTCTACTCGAGCCTGTGAGCTCCTCCTTCACCCACCTGGAGTGCACGCGCACCGGCGAGCGCTACGACGTCGACGGTCTGCACAACCTGTCGGCCGTGGGCGCACCCCTGTTTGCCCGCTACGACCTCGACCACCTGTCCGCGTCCTTCTCCCGCGACGACCTGGCGGGGCGCGCCGTCAACATGTGGCGCTACCGTGAGGTCATGCCCCTGCGAGACGGGGATCAGGAGATCACCCTGGAGGAGGGGTTCACGCCCCTGCGTGCCGCCCCCCGTCTGGGTAGCTGGACCGGGTTTTCGCGGCTGCTGATCAAGGACGAATCCGTGAATCCCACAGGGTCGTTCAAGGCTCGCGGCCTGTCTGCTGCCGTCACCGCCGCCGCCGCCCGGGGCGTCACGAAGCTCGCCATTCCCACCGCGGGCAATGCCGGGGGCGCGCTGGCCGCTTACGCCGCCGCCGCCGGCCTGGAATGCCACGTCTTCATGCCGCGTGACACACCCGTGGCCTTCCAGCTGGAGGTGCGCTCCTGCGGCGCGCGCCTGGAACTGGTGGACGGGCTGATCTCCGACTGCGGCCGCATCGTCGGCGAGCGGCAGGAGGCCATGGGGTGGTTCGACATGTCGACGCTGAAGGAGCCCTACCGGGTGGAGGGCAAGAAGACGATGGGGTATGAACTGGCCGAGCAGCTGGGCTGGGAGCTGCCCGACGTCGTCATCTACCCGACCGGCGGCGGCACCGGCCTCATCGGCATGTGGAAGGCCTTCGAGGAGATGGAGCAACTCGGCTGGATCGAACCCGGCCGACGTCCGCGGATGGTCTCGGTCCAGGCCGCCGGCTGCGCCCCCATCGTGCGCGCTTTCGAGGCTGGCGCCGAAACAGCCCAACCCTGGCAGGACGCACAGACCGTCGCCTCCGGGCTGCGGGTCCCCGGGGCCGTAGGCGACTTCCTCATGCTGCGGGCCCTGCGCGAAAGCGGCGGCACCGCCGTCGCCGTCAGCGACGACGAGCTGATCGCCGCCAGCCACGATTTCGCCCGGCACACCGGGATCTTTCCCGCGCCGGAGGGCGGGGCCACGCTGGCCGCCCTGTTGCGCCTCAAGGAACAGGACCAGGTGGAAGCCGACGAGCGGGTGGTGCTGTTCAACACGGGCTCAGGCTACAAATATCTGGAGACCCTCAACCACTTCCCGCAGTAGCCGGGATACATCGGCGCTCAGGCGGCGACGGACTTGCGTTGGGCCGCACCCACCTTATTTTCTGGCATTCCGTTCAATGCGCCCATAGCTCAATTGGATAGAGCATCTGACTACGGATCAGAAGGTTGGGGATTCGAGTTCTCCTGGGCGCACCATGCACAACCCGTTGCAAGACGGGAACTTAAGGAAGCACCCGCGACCAGTGCGCGGGTGCTTCTTTCTATGCGGTCTGCGCGTTGGTGTCCACCTGGTGACCAGTATCGTACCGCAGACGCTGGATCGCGGCCCTTTCAATGATTTCCTGTTTTGTCGACACCGGGAGAAACACAAGAGCTAGTTCAGAATATTCAAAGATAAGCTCTGAGACCCTGAAACAGATCCTTGAGAAGATGACGGAAGAGAAGACTGAGTAAGTCAGACCACAATGATTCCTTCTCGGAGATCCCCCATGGACCAACGGATCCCATCAATCACCAACGGACTAGTTCTTCTCGTCCTTGTCGGTTGTGGTCCCGAAATCAAGGTGTGGACCAAAACCTATCCCAGGATATCTAGGTATTACGCCCAAGATCAGATGGATGGGAAGATGAGTTGCCGAGTTCACCCTACCACCATTGGTTTCGCTGCTTGAAAGGGATGTTGGACGAATGGTCAGT
>JAYZCA010000385.1:0-10632 GCA_036339235.1 Candidatus Latescibacterota bacterium
GTGTCGTCGGTGTCGGAGGAGCGGCCGGTAAACAGGTGCGCGTAGCGCGATTCCTTGCGGCCCGGCTGTCGCGCCAGTCTGGTGACAGCCGGGTCATCGCGCGATGCCAGCTCCTCCAGCACGGCCTGTACCTGGGACAGCTCATCAAAAGGAAACATGCGGCTGGCACGGCCGCGCAGCTCGCCCATCGTCTGCGGCCCACGAATCATCAACTCGCTCAACACCGCCGTCTGTGCCGCGCTCAACCCCATGGCTTCGTCGAATACGTGGCGATGTTTGGGCACCCGCTGATCGGCGCCGCTGACGATCCGTACCAGTCCCTTGTCGCGCATCGACTCCAACGCCCGTGCCACCATCTTGTCGTCGAACTCGACCACGGGATGACGGTTCGACTTCTGGTTGCAGGCGTTGGTCAGGGCATTGAGTGACAGCGGGTAGTTGTCCGGTGTCGTCGCCGCTTTCTCCATCAGTGATCCAAGAACGCGCTCCTCCACCGAGTCGAGCAGCGGCTCGGGAGCCGGAGAATCTGCAGTCGTCTCTGTCATCATCTATCCATCCGTTGATTCATGCCCAAGGGCGGGCAACAGCTTTTGCAGCGACAGCACAACCTCGTGCACCCCCTGCCCTTCCATATCGATCACATGATCCGCTACCGTCGCCAGGGGCCGCAAGAGTTCGAGAAAGGGCTGCAGGTCCTGAGGGTCGTCGAGGCGATCGGGCAGCCAGGGATGCATGAGCATTCCGTCGCGCTGTTTGCTGTTTCGCCGCAGGGCCCAGTAGCACGCTGTCATCGGCATGCGGAAGAACACGATCGCCGCCCCTGCCTGCACCAGAGCCAACTGCTCCGGGTCCCTCAACGCCCCCTCACCCAGAACGATGAGTCCCGCCGGCAACTGGGACAACAAGCCCGGCAACAACGCCATTTCGTGGCGGTGCAGTTGCTCACGACCGTGTTGGCGTGCGTACGACCACTGGCTCTGCCCCACCTCGTGTTCGATGCGGTGATCGAGATCGTGCAGGGGCAGGCCTGTGAGCGCCGCCAGATCGTAAACGACTTCGCGGTAGGCGCACCCGGGGTGACCGATGCAGGCCACCGGGCGCGACAGCGCCACCGTCGGCGCGTAGTCGTAGTAGCCGGCCTGCGTCATGTCGCCTGCGGGCCTTCCCGCCAGAATCGGCGGGCGATTTCGACATGCATGGCCACACCAAGGGCGATGGCGCCATCGTGGAAATCGTAGTCGGGTTGGTGTAGGGTTGGGTACGTGTCGCGGTCGACGGGACACACACCGAGGGTGAAGAACGACGCCGGCACGCGCTGCGCGTAAAAGGCGAAGTCCTCGCCTCCCATACCTGGACGGATCTCCACGGGGACCGTCCCGTCGGCGGCTGCGGCGACACGACGTACATAGTCAGTGGCGTCGGGGTCGTTCTCGAGCACAGGATAGCCGTCGTCGAGGGTGACCTCGGCGGTGGCGCCGTAGGCCCGTGCGGTTTCTGCGGCGACCCGTTCGATGCGCTCAAAAGTGAGTCGGCGCGTCTCGGAGTTCAGCGTGCGCACTGTACCCGACAGCCGCACTTCGCCAGGGATGATATTGTCCGCCGTACCGCCGTGGACTTGGGCGATGGTGACCACGACGCTGTCGAGAGGATCGGTGTTGCGCGCCGGGATCGACTGCAGGGCGAGAACGACGTGGGCCGCCACGAGGACCGTGTCGATGCCCTGGTGCGGGAAGGCGGCGTGGGCGCCGGTGCCGTGCACCGCGATCCGCAGGCGATCGGAACTGGCCAGCATCGCCCCCGAGCGGACGCCGATCTCGCCCTGGGGCTGACCTGGCCAGCCGTGCAGACCGAAAATGGCGCGCACCGGCGGATCGTCGAGAACGCCCTCCTCACACATCCTGCGGCCCCCTGCTCCCCCCTCCTCGGCCGGCTGAAACAGGAATTTCACCGGGCCCTCGAGCTCGTCGCCCAGCTGTGCCAGCACCCGCGCCGCGCCCACCAGGCAGGTGACATGGCCGTCGTGGCCGCAGGCGTGCATCTTCCCCGGCACCGTGGAACGGTGCGCGTGGTCGCCCAGTTCTTCGATAGGCAGTGCATCCATGTCGGCCCGCAGGGCGACACAGGCTCCGGCGCGTTCAGCGCCGAGGGTGGCCACGACACCGGTTCCGGCGACACCGGTGCGCAGCTCGATTCCCGGCACATCCTGCAGCTGAGAGACGATACGCGCCGCCGTCTCGTGCTCCTTGTAGCCCAGCTCCGGGTGCCGGTGTAGGTCGTGGCGCAATTCGACGAGTTCGGGGAGCAGAGAGGCGATCAGTGGCTGCAGGTCACGCATGCGTCCTCGGTGGTTGGTTCGTACTGTTGGGGTCAACGATGGCAATGTATCCAGTAGACGGAGACACTTCAAAATGACACGACATTCATGACGACGATGTCGTCGACGGCAGGCGCGGCGCCCTGGGCCTGGCTGCGGGGCGACCTCCACACGCACTGTGAGGTCGCCGCGCAGATCGGCGCCTACGTCGACAGCATCGACCCGCGCCTCGACTTCGTGGCCCTCACCAACCACGGCCAGAAACCCGTGTTCTTCGAACAGCACGACATGGTCGCCGAGTTGCGGCAGCGGTGGACGGCGAGAATCGTGTTGTCCGGCGTCGAGTGGAATGCGCCGGGCGGCGGCCATGCCTGCGTCGTGTTCCCTCCCGGTGCCGGCGAGGCGGACCACGCCTACGCCCTGGCACGGGGGTTCGACCGTCACCTCGACGGGGCTCATCCCGACATCGCCGCCGGACTGGCGCAGCTAGGGCAGATCGCCTCGGACCAGCGCCCGGTGCTCTGCTTCAACCATCCTGCCCCCGGACAATGGTCGTCGGAGCTGATCGCCGAGTACCGACGCCGTGACGCCGGCGGTGTCGTGATAGGGATGGAGACCGTCCACGGTCATCAGGGATATGAGGCCGGCACACGCTGGGATTTGGGCACCTACCCGGGGTGTGCGCCTGGAGGGCTCGCCGACGACGCCTATGCCACGGGTCGCCCCTTCTCGCTGCTGGCCAACTCCGACTTCCACATCCACAAGCAGGACCGCCTGTTCGACTACGGACCGGGCGTGTTCAACCACACCCTCGTCGGCGTCCCCTCGGGGGACCGCACCCCTGCCGCCATCCTCACCGCCCTGCGCGCTGGTCGCACCTGCGCCGCTCAGGGTCACTGGCTAACCTTCGTCGACTTTTCTGTGACGGGGGAAGACGGGGTCGCCCGCCTCGGCGACACCTGGCACGGGGGCGCGGCGCGGGCCCTGTTCGAGTTCGACTCCACCGAGCCCCTGGCTCGAGTGGACTGGCTCGGCAGCCTCGACGGTCAGACCCCCGGCGTGGTAGCCGCCGTCGGAGCGCTGCCGGCGGGACGCCACCGCCTGCAGCTAGATGTGCCCGCCGGAGCCCGTGGCTTCTTGCGCCTGCGCGCCCTGTCCGCTGGCGACGAGCGGCCCGCACCCGGGCCGCGGGCACCGAAGGGTTTCTTCACCTCGGCGGTTCTGCTGGGGGGGTCTACCGACTAAGCGGACGCAGGTGGACGAGAGTCGCACCCCAGCCTCCGCCACCCATGCCGCCGGAAGAGTAGGACTCGACATACTCGAGACGATCGAGCACGGCTTGTACGGTACGCCGCAGCGCCCCGGTGCCCTTGCCGTGTACGACGCGCACCTGCAGGATGCCGCGAGCCCGGCACTCCTGCAGGTAATCGGGTACCAGCAGGTGTGCGTCGCGAGGATGGAAGGTATGCAGGTCGAGAGTGCCGTCGATGGGCATTTCGACGGCGTCATCGAACTCCTCATCGGCATCGGGTTCGTCGTTCACCCGTAGTCTCCTGATGGAAAAACTGGAGGGATCGCTGATGGCTACCCACAATCCGCTGCGCCTCGGTGTCATCGGCGCTGGCTGGTTCGCCTCCAGGCGCCACTGTCCCGACATCGTCGCCCACGACGATGCGACGCTGACGGCGCTGTGTCGCCGCAGCCGCCCGGAGCTGGAACGTATGGGCCAGGCCTTCGGGGTCAACGCCCTGTTCACCGACTATGGCGACCTGCTCGCCAGCGGTCAGGTTGACGGCGTCGTTATCTGCTCACCTCACGACCTTCACTACGAGCACACCAGGGCGGCGCTGGAAGCCGGTCTGCCCGTGCTGTTGGAAAAACCTCTCACCATCGATCCGGGCCAGGGACGCGAGCTGGTGGAACTGGCCGACGCCCGGGATCTGGTGCTGCTGGTGGCGCAGAATCCGCCGTACTGGAGCCACTGTCACCGCCTGCAGCAGATCATCGCCGGCGCCTCATCGGATCGCTCGAGGCGGTGTCGATTTCCTGGGTGGGCAACGCCCTCGGTGTGCTGGGCCGCGAGCCCCTGCCCGACGACATGCCCGGCGTCGTGCCACCGACGCTGTTCCGGGGCGACCCGCAGGCCAACGGCGGCGGCTTTCTCACCGACGGCGGTTCCCATCTGCTGACCGAGCTCATCTGGTGCACGGACCGGCGCGTCGTCGAGGTGACCTGCCTGATGGACGATGCTGCCACCGACGTGCGCGCCGTGCTGTCGATGCGACTCGATGGCGGCGCCACGGCGACGCTGTCGAATACCGCCGACTCACAGGTACGCGGCAAGCGGCATCACAGTCTCTACTTCGGTTCTGCTGGTACCGCCGAAATCCGCGGCGTACCTTTCTCCGTCACCGTCGATGGCAGGAATGGACGCGAGTCCGTTCACGAAGATGACCTGCCCGCCGTGCCGGGTCCGGTGGAGGACTTCATCGGTGCCGTGCGCCGTCGCTCCCCGCTGCAGATCGAAGCGGGCACGGCGCTGCACGTCGTCGAGATCCTCGATGCCGCCTATCGCTCCGCCCGCGACGGGTGCGCGGTTACGTTGCAGACTGCGTAACGTCTGCCTTGTCCGGCGGCAGGACATCATCGGCAGCGTGAGCCAGCAGCCGGCAATCGTCACGGTCACCCAGCACAATATCGATTTCGCACAACTGCTCGTTGATGCTGGCGATCAACTCGTCGGCCTGTTGGCGCCTCTCGATGGCTGTCGGATAGACGGAGGTGTCGCCGGCGGCGAAGCCGTCGATGAGGATCTGAAAGCCGTCGAGGCGCAGCTGCACCATCTGCATGATCTCATCGTGCAGCCCCTGCAGTTTCCTGGGAGGCCGCAACTGCTCCAGGCCCTCGTGTACTGCGATCAGTCGCGGGCGCAGCTCCAGGAACACGGCGTTGAGCCGCGAATCGATGGACACACCGTCGGGGTCGACGACCTCGGCAACCTCGCTCTCGATGGCCGACGCCTCGTCGATCAGGGGGTTGAGGGCCGTGCGGTAGGCACGTACGTCATCGACGTCACCGAACTTCGTGACGTCGTCGTCATCACCACAGCCGGCGAGCAGCAGCCACAGCCCGGCGGCGGCGAGGCAGGTGACCCGCCTCATGTCCACACTTCCGACACGGCACCGTCGCGCTCGATCATCCGCTCCAGAGCCAGCAGGCAGCGCATCACGCCACGGGGATGGTGGTAGTTCTCCTTGCGTGTCACGTGCGGCTGGTAGGTCATCGTGCGGTCTCCCGCCGTCTGATAGAGAGGATGACCGTGGGGCCTGAGACAGCAGTGGGTCTCGATCCAGTCGAAGATCCGTGCGAACCACGACCAGGCCCACTCGTCGTCGGTGTGCTCCATCAGCAGCAGACAGCCGATGAGGCCCTCCTCCTGCAGCCACAGGACCTTGTCGAGTTCGTAGGTGTGCGTCGTCACCTGCAGGGCGCGGAACAGGCCGCCGTGCACATCGTCCCAGGCGACTTCCACGTGTCGGCGGAAGCGGCCGGCGCACAGGTCAAACAGCGCCCGGTCACCGCGCCGCAGGCCTTCCACCATCGTCATCCACATGGTTTCGATGGCGTGGCCCAGGTAGCAGAAGTCCTCGTTGACGTCATCGGGACGGGTCAGGTCGCACGCCAGCGCCTCGTTCATCAGCTGGTATTTGTCGTTCCAGAAATTCACTGTAATGCCGTCGACCACCTCCTGTGCCAACGCCTGCAGCTTTGCGTCTCCGGAGCGTTGCTCGAGCATCTGCGTCAAGGTCAGGATCAGCACCATGTGACCACCCAGCACTCGCATTCCCGGGTAACACCTGGGGACATAACCTTCGTTGACGTCACGAGCCGGATCGCGAAGCAGATCGAACACCCGGATCAGCGACTCGATGGCGATGTCGAGCGCTTCGGCGTCGGCAGCGGCAGCGGCGTACGCCGTCAGCCCTTCGGCGACGAACAGACTCTCGTAACCCCGTGACGTCGCCGGTGCCGCCACACCGCCGTCGGCATCGAGTTCGGAAACCCACCAACCATCGGCGTCACGGCCGTGGGCGAGAAGGAAATCCTTCGTCCGACGAGCGATCTGCAGGCTCTCGTCGTGCTCGAAGTGGCGCGCCAGGTACGAGTAGGTCCACAGACCTCGTCCCTGATACCACATGTTCTTGCTGTCAGCGACCCGCGTGCCGTCGTGGTCGAGAGTGCAGAAGAAGCCCCCCCGTTCGTGGTCGACGCCGTGGCGCTTCCAGAACGGCAGGTACTCGTCGAACAGGTATTTCCGGTAGTGATCGCGGAGTTGCTCTAGACTGTGTGTACCGATCTGCCGACGGTTCATTCCGTGCCGTTCAGTTCGAAGGCGGCCGGCCCCGCCGGGCTGGTGAAGAAGTGGCTGGCACCGATTCGACGGGGGAACCGCTCGTGGAAGGCGCCGGCCCAGGCCTGCAGAAAATCCGCCGCCCCGTCGGAGCGCACCAAGGCCCAGACGCAGCCGCCGAAGCCGGCGCCGAAAGCGGACGCCGCGGCGGCGCCGTGGTGCCGCGCCGCCTGGGCCAGCAGGATCGTCTCGGGTACCTGGTTGCCGAGCATCGACTCCGTCCATTCCTGTGAGCGCGCCACCGACTCGCCGAAGGCGTCCAGATCACCGACGGCCAGCGCTTTGGCGGCGGAGTTGATGAGGGAGTCTTCCGCCTCGAAATGGCTCAATCGCTGCTCCAGTTCCGCGGCGGTGAAGTCCCCATAACCGGCGGCGACGGCCGCGCGAAGACAGCTGGGCGCATCCGGCGACGAGGCCAGGATACGGGCCAGATAGACCTGATCCCCCTCGCCGGCCGCATTCCAGGCGTCGACGAGACTGCGCACACTCAGCGAAGCGCGGTTGTAAAGAACTTGCGCCGCACCGGTCTTCTCAGCGACGACGCCGCTGACTCCCAGTGCGAAGACCCAGCCCTCAGGCACCGGGACGCGCGCCTCGAAACGCGTGGGACAGTAGCCGAACTGACCCAGTGCATCGGGTTGTGAACAGAGGATGGCCGTGTGATCCTCGCTGCCGCCGAAGGTGCCGACGCCACGATCGCCGGTCAGAGTGCCGTACGACTGCCCGTTCTCGTGCGTACCCAGGTACTCCGCAAGGGACAGTTCATCGCCAACTTCTGCGGTGAAGGCAGCAGTCTCCTCTACCCCCTCGACGTCGGCCAGCGCCCGGTAGGTGGCGACCACGAGGGCGCTGGAGCTGCTCAGTCCTGAGGCTTGCGGCAGATCCCCGGCGAAAGCGATGTCCGCACCGCGGCGGCAGGTGTCGGGAAAGTTGCGCGCCAATCGTCTCGCCACCGTCATGGGGTAGTTGGTCCAGCGCCCCACGGGTACGTCGAGGTCCGGATCCCAGCCGAACCAAACGCTGTCGTCGGCATCGAGGGCGTGGATGTGTACCTGCCCGTCGTCGCGGGGCGCCGCCACCAGACAGATGCCGCGTTCGACGGCAGCCACGAGGCTGCGCCCGCCGCAGTAGTCGGTGTGTTTGCCGAGGACTTCGATGCGGCCGGGCACGAAGTAGGCGCGTGCCGCACGTGAACCGCCGGCGGCGAGCAGGCGATTTGCGGCGCGCGTGAACAGATTCGCCTTGGTGTCGATGCCGTCACGCAGGCCGCCGGCGCGCAAGGCGGCTGCGACGCTCTCCGGGGAAGCGAATTGCCCCAGTTGTTTCACAGGTGCACCTGTTGGCCCCGCAGGCGCTCGGCAACGCTCTCGATGTCGCTGCGGCTCGTCAGGTCGAGGACTGGCCCGCGAATGGGGATGACCTCGAAGCGCGTATCGAGGTGATCGATGGAGTACTGCACGGCGCTGGTGATCTCCAGTTCGCCACGTTCGGACGGCTCGATGGCCTCGCAGGCGGCGAAGATACGCTCGTCGAAGCGCCAGCAGTTCATGCTCACTCCGACGTCATCACCGAGGCTGTCGATGAATTGCTGCGATGGCTTCTCGACGACCCGTTGCAGACTGCCGTCGGCATCGACCTCGACGATGGCGAAGCGCTCGATACGCTGTTCCGGGATGTTGCTCATCGCCACAAGAGCGGTGCGATCGAAACCGGGCAGCCCCGGACCGGACAGGGCGCGCAGGGCTTGCAGCGCTTCGAGGGGATAGTGATTGTCGGCATTGATCGTCAGAAAGGGGTCGCCGTAGGCGAACCGGCGCGCCGTAGCGACGGCATCGGCAGTGCCCAGAGGCTCGGCCTGCACGACGAATTCAAACTGCAGACGCTGCGCATCGACGACCTCGCCGTAGTAGCGGCGCAGTTCGTCATGATCGGGGCCGATAACGAGGCAGACCCGGCGGAAACCAGCGTCGGCCGCCGTCGTCAATACGTAATCGAGAAAGGGCCTGTCGATCGGCACCAGCGCCTTGAGACCACTGTCCGCCGCCCGCCGCTGCGCTTCGCTGAGTCCCTCCACCTCGTCTGAGCGCATGCGCGTACCCAGACCGGCTGCGAGTACCACCACCTTGTCCATCCGTCCTCCCTGTGTGTTTCGAATCTAGTTGACGTCGTCGCGGGGCGCACTACGTTGGCCGCCCATGCTTCGATTTGATCGTACTCTCCTGCCGCCGGCTCAACTGGAATTCGCCGTCATCGCCGACACCCACTACATGATCGATCCCGGCGACGCCCCGCTCGAGTTCGAATCCCGACGCCGGCAGAGCCAGCGCGCCCTTGTCGCCTGGCAAATGGTGGCCGCCCTCGAGCCCGCCTTCGTCGTGCACCTGGGCGATCTCGTGCAGGAATCCCCCGGAAGCTCCGACTTCGAGCGATCCCGGCGTGAGGCACTGGCGCAGATCGACGCCGTCGGCCTGCGCCGGCATTGTCACTTCGTCGCCGGCAATCACGATGTGGGCGACAAGCCTGACCCGACGATGCCCACCGAAGACGTAACCGACGCTGCCCTCGAAAAATGGCACCGCCTCTTGGGGCCGTCCTGGTCGAGCTGGAACGCCGGCGGACTCCACTTCGTCATCCTCAACTCGCAGATCCTCAACACCGGGTTGGAAGCGGAGGCCGAGCAACGCGCCTGGTTCGAGGCGGACCTGGCGGCGCAGGGTAACCCCGTGGTCCTCTTCCTGCACCTGCCCCCTTTTCTGTGCGACGAGGACGAGGCCGCTCTCGGGCACTACGACAACATCGCCGAGCCGGCGCGCGGCTGGCTGCTGGATCTGATCCGATCTCACGAAGTGCCGACCGTATTCGCCGCCCACGTGCACTTCCGCTTCCTCCACGCCCTCGGGCGAGGGCGTCGCTACTGGCTGGCGCCCTCCACATCCTTCGCACGCCCCGGGTTCGGTCACCTGTTCACCGCTGCCGCGCCTCCCGAACAGGGACGCGACGACACCGGCAAGATCGGCTTCCTGCTGTGCCGCCTCGTCGACGGACGTCTCGACGTACATCTGATCCGGACCGACGCGGTCGACGACGGCTCGGGGACGATGCAGCTGACGCCACCCCCCGTCGTCGGCGGCTCTCGTCTGGGTGTGACAGCAGCCCACGTGCTGGCGCCGCACGTGCAGGTACCCGTCGCTTACCCATCAGCGATTCGACAGCCGGTGCGCAACGACTACCCGCTGCTGGCGTGCCTGGAGCTGGGCGTCACGCGCATACGTGTGCCGGCGGTAGACCTGGAGGATCCCGCCCAGGCACGGCGTCTCGACCTGCTGCGCGAGGAAGGCGTGCTCATTCAGGTTACCGCTCTCGGTGAGGCCGCCGCCCGCTCGTGCCAACCGCTGCTCCACACCGACGACCTGCTGGAGCTGCAGCTACCGGGTCGGTTGACGCCGCATGCCGACGCCGTTCAGGACCTGGCAAGCGGCAGTCGGCGTCTCGTTCTGTGCCCGGTGCTGCCCGGGCAACCGGTGCCCGGCAAACAGCACCCCCGTACCCGCATCGGATATCTGTCCTCCGAACTGGATGGGCTCGCGGCCCTCGCTGACCCATCGATGCGGCTGGCCGTCAACCTGCGCCTCGACGGCGACGCACCCTGGTCGTCGGTTCAGGCGCTGCAACGTTCCCCTGTGGAGGAGGTCGTCCTCCTGCTCGAGCTTCCCGGTCTCGATGATCGGCGCAACGTCGTGGCCGCCGCCTTCGGGGTTGTCGCCGCCGCCGCGCTGGACGCCGTCCTCATTCTCGAACCGCTCGTGGATCTCGACCGCACGATGGATGTAGGACATGGCCTGCTCGACGGTCTGTGCAATCCACGCCCCGCATTCCACGTTGCCCGACACCTGGCGGCCTGTCTGGC
>JAYZCA010000386.1:0-3055 GCA_036339235.1 Candidatus Latescibacterota bacterium
CGCGTCTGGTTTCCATCTCGGGTCGTGTACCCCCCGAGATCTCGAATGTTGGAGCTCCCTTCCAGATCAACGTGTCGATCGGGATGCAGGAATTCGTTCATCAGTAGGGATCATCGGCGCTTGTCAGTGGACACCAGCGCGATGTCGACAGGTAATCGAGCAGGACGCGCCCCGCCTCTTCAGCCACCGGCACCAGGTCACGCAGCGCGTTGGCCGCGTAGAATCGGTTGTATCGGTTTTCGTCCTCCAGCATGCGGCCCAGTGCCGGCACGGTCTCGTCCGTCACGCGCCCCGCCGCACGCAGGGCCATGGCGGCATTGCGCCGCACACGGTAGTCGACGTCGTCGACGCCCCTCGACACCATCTCCAGCGCCGCGTCGCTCAGCTGCAACCCTCGCCCCAGGGCCTCCACGGCGTTGCGCCGCACCCACCAGTGTTCGTCCTGCGCACAATACACGAGGCGATCCTCCAGGCCCGACGCGGAACCAGCCATGTTGCCCAGCGCGTCCGCAGCTACGGCGCGTACCAGCCAGTGGCCGTCGTCGAGCAGATCTGCAGCGACGGACGCACCACCGGCAGCCACCGCCAGCGCCTGTGACGCCACCGGTGCCGTCGGGTTGGTGCCGTGGGCGTTGTCTGGTGTCTTGGCAGTCGCCAGTGGCTCCGATGCGACCGCCTCGCGCCGCAGGTCTCCCGCCAAGGCCGGCAGGCCCGCCTCACCGGCGGCTGCCAGGGCGTAAGCGGCGTTCAGCCGCACCGCCTCGGCGTCGTCGGCCAGCGCCGCCATCAGCTCGTCGACGACGTCGCCGGCGGCTCCCGAGCGCGCGATGGTGTCCGCCGCCCGCGCCCGCTGTGGCGACGTTCCGGATCGCAGGGTGTCGACGGCATCCCCGATGGGGGCATCCTCTCGGGACACCCCCTTGTCTCCCGCCAGCCAGCGGAACACGTCGTCGCACACCGCGCCGTTCTGTTCCCAGTCCACCGGATCGGCCGCATCGACCCCATCGGCAGGCACCGGCTCGGCGGCGCGGGCAAACTGGAACTTCAACATGTACCGTTTTCGCGCGCTGCGGTTCGCCGTCGCCCGATGCCAGGTGTCGAAGTGGACGATCGACACGGTGCCGGCGCCGCCGCTGAGAGCATCCTCACGTTCCGTTGCCTGCGTCGGGTCCGGATCGGAGATCGTGCGATACCATTGCTGGCCGGGCAGAACGCCCGTCGGTCCCATGTCGGGCGTCGTGTCCTGCGGGTAGTAGAACGCCATCACCCAGCGGAAGCGCGGATGCCGCAGGTTGTGATCGAAGACGTAACAGTCCTTGTGCCATGACTGCCCCTTGCCACCGGGCGGGTTGAGGTGGCAGTGTCGATGGGGGTTCATGATATATCCGGGGCCCAGCAGGCTCTGCAATGCCCCGGCTACTGCGGGATCGTCGTAGACCTTCTGGATCTCGGGCACGCGGGGCAGGATGTTGTTGCCCACGTTGCCCTCTCTTTCGAAGACGGCCTCGATCTTCGCACAGACCGCCTGGTGAAATTCGTCCGGCAGTCCCGTGCGGACCACGAGGTGTCCGTCACGCACGAAACGGGCCCGTAACTCGGCGTCTGTGGAGTCTGGGCAGGTGATCATGGCGCCAACGTTACGAATCCCGCGCGCCGTCGTCGATCAGTCGAAGTCGAACCGGGCAAGACTGCCGCCAACCCGCCACCCAGGCTGGTCGACACGTCGTGTCACGTCGAGACGAACGATCCCGTAGAGGATCAGGGAGGCGCCGACTTCATGGTGCCAGCCCGGCGTCGAGCGCAGGGTCGACGTGGTCCCTTCGTGCCACGTGTGCCCCGAAGCACCGTGGACGATGAGCCCCATGCCGCGGCGTACGAGCCCCCACGCGCCGAGGTACTCGAAGGGTACGGTGCGAAAATTGTGCTCCCAGAACAGGGCCATGTATCGCGGCCCTTCATACGGGTGACCATGAATACTGCGGAAGGCGCCGAAAGGCGATAACGGCCCCATGGCGACGTCCAGGGCAACATGTCGCTGCGGCGGCACGTCACCGGTTGAGGTGCCGGCCAGGAAGCGCACATCGAGAGTGTTCGGCAGCCAGCGTCGTCGCCAGAATGTGGGCTGCTGCCAGTCCCAGGCCAGGCGCCAGGTGCTGAAGGTGACGTCGCTCCCGAGTGCGGATCCAGCGACCTCTCCGGTCAACTCCAGACGCCGATTCGCCGTCACCCCGTCGGGCACCTCGAGGACAAAGAAGCCCTCGTCGTTGGCGATGGTTCCGGTGAAAGTTCCGATGACCTGCACCGTCGCCAGGGCCAGGGGCTCGCTGGTGGCGGCATCGGTGGCGCGGCCCTGCAGGCGGACCCCGCGTGCCGATGCGCCATCGGCACACAGGATGGCGCCGCAGAGACCAAACAGTATGAAGTGGGTCCAACCCATAATGAGAGAAGTATGCCGGCCACAGGTGGACGTACACAACCCGTTTTGTGCGGCGCCGCGGTCAACGCGCTACATTAATGGCGTCCACCGAACCCAGAAATGAGACCCCATGCCCTTCCTCCTGCATCGCCCTGGTAGTGCAGAACCTTCGACTCTGACCGAGAGCGACGCCCACCGAGTCGTCGATGATGATTTCCCAGACACGGCGATGCGGGCCGACCTGTGGGTCAAGCTCGTCAAGCGAGAGAAGGTGTTCGTCGACCAGGGCCAGTTGGAGTGGGTGAGCGACGCCAAGGAGTGATCCGGCAGCAGACGCCGCCAAGGGGTATCCTGCCCATCGACGTTGACGAGGACCAGGACCTGCTGGAGGACCTCCCGGCGTCGGTGCAGCACCGACTGCAGGCCCTGTTGAGGACCGATGAGTCGGTTGAGCTTGTGGTAGCCTCCGACATCCGCGCCGACGGCCGTTTCGGCCCCACCTGGCTGGTCTCCACCAGCCTGCGAATCCTGTCCATAGACGCAGACGTCGCCGACGGCGACGCAGCTCCAGCGCAACTCTTGCTGGCCGACGTGCTGGCCGTCGAACTGCGCGACTTTCACGGCAGTGGCGCCCTGCAC